>NZ_VKJP01000039.1 GCF_007280575.1 Streptomyces benahoarensis | reverse complement strand
ACCGTCACAGGTGTATAAGAGACAGTGCTCAGCCAACGCACGGATCTGCTCGGGCCCCACCCGGCAGCAGCCGCCGATCAGCCGCGCCCCGGCCGCCGCCCAAGTGGCCACCTGGTCCGCGCGGAACTCCGGCGCACCACACCACGTACGGGCCCCGGCGTCCCAGCTTTCCCCGCTGTTCGGATAGACCACCACCGGCTTGCCGGTCACCCGCGCCGCCACCTCGACGGCGCGGTCCGCGTCGGCGGGCGCGCAGCAGTTGACGCCCACCGCGACGATCTCGTCCGCGTCCGCCGCCACCGCGAACGCCTCCTCCAGCGACTGCCCCGCCCGGGTGCGCGCCCCCGCCACGCTGTACGAGAGCCACGCCGGGATGTCCAGCCCGCGCACCGCCCGCACCAGGGCTCGCGCCTCGTCGGCGTCCGGCACCGTCTCCAGGGCCAGCACATCCGGCCCGGCCGATGCCAGGACCTCCAGCCGGGGCCGGTGGAAACGCTCCAGCTCGGCCACGGTCAGCCCGTACCGGCCCCGGTACTCCGAACCGTCCGCCAGCATCGCGCCGTACGGTCCGGCGGACGCGGCGACGTACAGCGGACCGGTGACCCCGCCCGCCCGCGCCCGGTCGGCCGCCTCGCGGGCCAGCGCCACGGAGCGGCCGAGCAGCACCCTGGCCTCGTCGGCGTCGATCCCGCGCCGTGCGAACCCCTCGAACGTCGCCTGATAGCTGGCGGTGATGGCGACCTGAGCCCCCGCCGCGTAGTACGCGCGGTGCGCCTCGATCACCGCCTCCGGATCCTCGGCGAGCAACCGCGCCGACCAGAGTGCGTCCCCGAGATCGTGCCCCGCGGCCTCCAGTTGGTTGGACAGCCCGCCGTCGAGGACCACCGGGCCCGCGGCGAGGGCATCGGCGAACTGCGGGGACGTGCGGACCATCGGGAACCTCTCCAGGGGAACGGCGAAGCGGGGACGGACGCGCCACGGGCATCCCCCGGGCCCCGCCTGCCCGGATCATCACGCCACCCGGGCGCGGCGAATGGTTACGGGGAGCGCGACGGGTCCGGTGCGACCCTGGTCAGCGCGGTGTGCAGCCGCTCCAGCAGGATCCGGACGGCCGGTCCCGGAGAGCCGTCCGCCCGCCAGGCCAACGCGACCCGGCCACGCAGCGGCGGCTCGGCCAGCTCGCGGGTCCACAGCCCGGCCTCCGCCGCGACCGCGTCCGGCAGCGCGGGCACCACGGCCACCCCGAGGCCCCGCGCGGCGAGCTGGGTGACCAGCCCCGGGGACGCCGCCTCGAAGGCGATGTCCGGCCGGAACCCGGCCCGCGTACAGGCGCGTTCGAGCACCGCGCGCAGGCCGGTGCCGCGCGGCAGACCGATCAGCCGCCGCCCCTCCAGCGCGGTGAGCGGCAGCGCTCCGCCGACGGCACGGTCGAACACCGGATCGCCGGGCGCGGCGGCCGCCACCAGCGGTTCGTCCACCACGAGCCGGAACGACACCCCGGGCGGCGGCGCCTCGTCGGTCAACCCGACCGCGGCGATGTCCAGTTCGCCGCGGCGCAGCGCGCCGAGCATCCGCTCCGAAGTGTCCTCGGTGAGCGCGATCTCGACGCACGGATGCCGCTCGTGGAAGCCGGCCAGCACCGACACCACATCGAAGGCGTGGCCGGCGGCACCGGAGATCAGCCCCAGCCGCACCCGTCCGCGCAGCAGCCCGGCGAACTCGTCGGCCGTCTGCCGGACGCCATCGACGGCCGCCAGCGCGGCCCGCGCGTGGGGAAGTACGGCCTCGCCGGTCTCCGTCAGCGTCACCCGTCGCCCCGAGCGGTCCAGCAGCGGCTGCCCCAACTCCCGCTCCAGCTGCCGGATCTGCGCGCTCACCCCGGGCTGGGCGACGTGCAGCCTGGCGGCGGCGCGGGTGAAGTTGGCCTCCTCCGCCACGGCGACGAGGTACCGCAGCTGCCTAAGCTCCATAACCACGGATTCTAGTGACCACAACAACCCGTTCTTGGACGCGGGGAGCGGTCCCGTACACCCTGGAGGCACGGTGCACGGCTCCGCTGGACCGGCGTGTGCCCGAGGACCGGCTGAGCGTCCTCCTGGAGAGCGTCACGCCCCGGACCGTACGGTTCTTCGGCGCCGCGCTGGACGGTGTCGCGCTGCACGCCGACGACCGGGAATGGACCTACGGCACCGGCGCCGCCCTCACCGGCTCCGCCCAGGACCTGCTGCTCGTCGCCTACGGCCGCAGGCTCCCGCCGGGCCGCCTCCGGGGCGCGCCGTGCGAGCGCTTCGCCCTGAACTGAGGCGCCCTCGGCGAGGCGCCCCCGTACGCACGTCACGGCCGCCTCACCGCACCGCGAGAACGCGAACCGGGCGGGCCCGGCCGTCAGACGATGCCGGGGGAGGATGCCGGGGCCGCAGGAGCGGCTGCCGAGGCCGTGTTGCGCGTGGTCGAGGTGGAGCCACACCCGCTCACCGGGCGTCAGGTCGGTGGTGTGCCGGGCGGCGTCCAGCTCCTCGGTGGTCCAGCGCCGGGCCGTGAAGAAGAACTCCGGTACACCGCCGATCCGGAGGCCCGTGCCGTCGGACCGGGTCAGCTCCGCCCACCGCACACCGGGCCGGGCGCCGTTCTCCTGCGGGCGGACATACGGCGTCTGGAGCGCGTCAACGGGCGACTCCCCGCGTCCGAGGCACGCGGCCGCCCGGCTGTCGGGGTAACCCTCGCCGGGCCCGCCGCCGAACCACCGGGCGTGGCCCAGACCGCCCGGAACCGCCATCCGCATCCCCAGCCGGGGCAGCGGAACGTGCCAAGATGCCGGGCAGCCACCACTGGTCCTGGTCCTCCAGATAGCTGCCGGACGACCACTGGTGCACCCGGACGGCCAGGACGTTGCCGCGGCGGCGCAGCAGCGGGCCCACCGCGAACTCGTGCGCCAGCCGACTGCCCGGCCGGGCGCCGGTGGGGTACCGGTCATGGCTCCTCCTCGCTGCGGGGCACCGGCCCCGGCGGGCTGCGGTGCGACGGGGATCGGAGCGGTCGGGATCGGTGCGTAGGGGATCGGTTCAGCGAAGCACGTCCCGCCGCCGGCCCGCAGGAGGGCGACGGGGATCGGCCGACGGGACCCGGACGCACCGGGGACCGTCCGGCGTTATATGCCGTCCGGGCCCGTACCGGTCCGCGAATCCGGGGCGCTCGCGGCGTCCGAACCGGATATCGCGGTGGCGAGCGCCGTCGCCGGATCCTCCGTTGCCGGGCCGACGGGCGCCCAACGGCCCGGCTCCTTGCGGTACGGCCACCAGCGTCCGTCCCGCCCGTGGCGCAACTGCGCGTCGGCGCCCCGCACCGTCCAACGGCCGCGCGACATCCGCAGCTCGGGCCGGTCGACATCCTGCGGCCAAGCGGCGGCCAGCTGCGCCCGGGCACGCACCAGATCGGCTGGATCCGGCACCCGGTCCTCCTCCAGGACGTCGAGCGCCTCCACGCCGCCCAGCCGCCAGGCCCGGACCGCCAGCGTCATGGTCCGCGCATCGCGCCCCGAACCCGCCGCCAGACGCGCCGTCACCGCGGGCCCCGGATCGGTGGCCGCCAGCCGCACGGCGTCCTGCACGCGGGTGAGCGCGGGCGGCGCCTGACCGGGCCGGTCGGCGAGGGCCCCGGCCAGCAACTGCCGGGCCCGCGCCGCCGCGTCCGCCCGCAGCAGCTCCAACGCGGCGACCTCCACCCCGGGCTCGGGTGGGGTGCCGCCCCCGAGGGGAGCCGGGTCGTCCCAGGCTTCCACCGGTGGCGGCAGGGCGGGCAGCGGCGGCAGCGCCTCCCGCGTCGCGTACGCCTGCGCCGCGGGGGTGCCGACGGCCGCGGACGGCCGCTCCCCGGAGGCGTCGGTGGCCCGCGCCGCGCTCCGGGCCTGCAGTTCGTCCAGCAACTCCCGCTCCCCGCGGCCGCGCACCAGCAACAGCAGGAACGGGTCCTCGTCGAGCAGCCGGGCCAGTTGGTAGCAGAGCGCGGCGGAGTGCGCGCAGTGGTCCCACTCCTCGCAGCTGCACTCCGATTCCAGATCGCCGATGCCCGGCAGCAGTTCGATGCCCACGGCCGACGCGTCCTCGGCGAGCACCGGCGGCATGTCCCGGTCCAGCAGGGCGGCGATGTGCCCGGCGCGGTCCGCCATCACATCCAGCAGCCGGTCCCACTCCCGCGGGCCGAGCTGCTGCAGCAGGACATCGGCGCGGTGCCGGGTGTGATCGCGGTCCTGCACCATGGCCGTGATCCGGCCCGGGCGCACCGACACGGCCCCGACGGCACCGGCCCGGGCATGCCGCCGCCCCTGCTTGACCTGCTGCCCGTCGAGCGCGGTGTCCTCCAGCGCCTTCAGCCAGGCCCGGCCCCACCAGGTCTGCGCGAACGCCCCGCCGCGCACCGCGGGCAGCGCCGCGAAGGTTCGCTCCGGCACCGCCTCGCGCCCGCCGGACCCCCGCCCGGCCTCAGGATCCTCGTACTCCGCCCGCATCTCTTCCACGGCCCCCGTCACCCCGTCCCACTCCCTTTCCCGTACGTCATGTCCGTCGTTCCCCCGATACCGCGGCCGTCCCGTCATCCGTGCTCTCCCCGCAGGGTGACCAGCTCCGCCAGCTCGGCGTCGGTCAGCTCGGTCAGTGCCGCGTCGCCGGAGCCGAGCACCGCGTCGGCCAGCCGCTGCTTACGGGCGAGCATGTCGGCGATGCGGTCCTCGACCGTGCCCTCCGTGATCATGCGGTGCACCTGGACCGGCTGGGTCTGCCCGATGCGGTACGCACGGTCGGTGGCCTGGGCCTCGACCGCCGGATTCCACCAGCGGTCGAAGTGCACGACATGGGAGGCACGGGTGAGGTTCAGCCCGGTGCCCGCCGCCTTCAACGACAGCAGGAACACCGGCACCGCGCCCTCCTGGAAGCGCCGCACCATCTCCTCCCGCCGCGCCACCGGCGTCTGACCGTGCAGCAGCTGCACGGGAATGCCGCGCCCCGTCAGATGCCGCTCCAGCAGGCGCGCCATCTGTACGTATTGCGTGAACACCAGCACACTCGCCTCCTCGGCCAGCAGGGTCTCCAGCAGTTCGTCGAGCAGTTCCACTTTTCCCGAACGCCCGGCGATACGCGGCGAGTTCCCCAAACCCTCCGAAACCGTCGCACCCGTAGGAGCCCCGGTTTCCCGCGCCGGAACCGGTACTTCCGGCCGTCTGGGGGAGGCCGCTCCGGCGCCGCCGTCCAGCTCCTTGAGGTACTGCGCCGGGTGGTTGCAGATCTGCTTGAGCGAGGTGAGCAGCTTGACCACCAGCCCGCGTCGCGCGAAGCCGTCCGTCCCGGCGATCGCCGTGAGCCCTTCCCGCACCACCGCCTCGTACAGTCCGGCCTGTTCGGCGGTGAGGGTCACCGCGCGGTCGGTCTCCGTCTTCGGCGGCAGCTCGGGGACGATACCGGGGTCCGACTTACGGCGGCGCAGCAGGAACGGCCGCACCAGCCGCGCCAGCCGCTCGGCCGCGGCCACCGCCCCGGGGGAGGCGGAGCCGCCCTCGATGACCTGGGCGTAGCGCGTACGGAACCGGCCGAGCGGCCCGAGGAGCCCCGGTGTCGTCCAGTCGAGGACGGCCCATAGCTCGGAGAGGTTGTTCTCCACGGGCGTACCGGTCAGCGCCACCCGCGCCCCGGAGGGCACCGACCGTAGCGCCCGCGCGGTCGCCGACGCGGGGTTCTTCACATGCTGCGCCTCGTCCGCGACGACCAGCCCCCACCCCGCTTCCGCCAGCCGCGCGGCGTCCATCCGCAGGGTTCCGTACGTGGTGAGGACGAACTCGTCCGGCGCGATCTCCACCAGGCTGCGCCGCGCACCGTGGTAGCGGCGGACCGCGGTTCCCGGGGCGAACTTCTCGATCTCCCGCTGCCAGTTGCCCAACAGGGAGGTGGGGCACACGACGAGCGTGGGACCGGCGGTCTCCCGGTTGGCCGCGCGGTGCAGATGCAGTGCGATGAGCGTGATCGTCTTGCCCAGGCCCATGTCGTCGGCGAGGCAGCAGCCCAGGCCGAGCGAGGTCATCCGGTGCAGCCACCCCAGTCCGCGCAGCTGGTAGTCGCGGAGGGTGGCGGCGAGCGCCGCGGGCTGCTCCACGGGCGCCCGGTCCGGGCGTTCAGGATCGGCGAGCCCGTCCCGCAGCGCGGCCAGTGGGCCCGCCACCTCGACCGCGACCCGGTCGCCGTCGTCGGTCTCGGCGCTGCCGGTCAGCGCGGCGCCCAACGCGTCCAAGGGCGTGAGCGTACGGTCCGCGCGCCCCCGGGCGGCCCGTAGCGCCTCCGTGTCGACCAGCGCCCACCGGTCCCGCAACCGCACCAGCGGTCGGCCCGCCGCGGCGAGCCGGTCCAGCTCAACCCGGTCGAGATCCTGGCCGCCCACCGAGAACCGCCAGCTGAACGAGAGCAGCGCATCGGCCGACAACAACGCCGCCGGGCCACCGGGCCGCCCGCCCCACGCCGCACCGCCGTCCCCAGGGGAGCGGACCTCCTCCCCAGGGGCGGCACCGTCTTTGGCGTGCGCAGGTCCCGAGCCGCCCCCGGGTGCGGCGTACTCCACCACCGCGTGGCTGGTCAGGCCGGTGGCCAGCTCCTTCGGCCAGTGCACCTGCACCCCGGCGGCGGCCAGCGACCGCCCCGCGGGGCCCAGCAGGGCCACGACCTCCTCGTCGTCGAGTTCCAGCGTGTCCGGTACGGCCGCCGAGAGCAGCGGGGCGAGCGGCGCCCACGCGGCGGCCGCCCGGCGCAGCGTGACCAGTGTGTCCATCCGGGCCCGCGCGCCGAACGCCTCACCGGCGGCCGTGCCCCCGGCCCATACCTCTGCCGCATCCGCCACCACGCCCGGATCCGTCACGCTGTGCACCTGGAGGACGGCCGCGAAGGCGAGGCTCCCCGGGGCGGCGAGGAGAGTGGGGCCGCCCTCCCCGGAGGCCGCGGGCAGGCCGCCCGGCCCGCGGACCTCCATCCGGAGCGAGAGCCGTACGCCCGCGTCGTGCCCGGCGGCGATGTCCGCCGCCCAGGCGCGCTGCTCCGGGATGTGCTGCGGGGTGGTCGCGGCGAAGGCCGGGGCGTCGGTGACGAGGTCGGCGGCGGGGGAACGGGGCAGCCCGTCGGCCACCGCGTCGAGGAAGGCCCGTAGATGCCGCTCCGGCTCGGGCAGCAGGACGGGGCCGTTCGGGGCCTGGTCGTCCGGGGCGGGAAGCGGCGCGGCGCGCGCGTACGGCGGCATGGCGGCGGCCAGGGCACGCACCCGCTCCCCGTCCGCCGCGTCGAACGGGCCCAGCCGCCAGGCGTCGTACCCCTGGGGGCTCAGGCCGGGCAACAGCCGCCCCCGGGCGACGAGTTGCAGCGCGACCACCGCTGCCGTGCCCCAGAGGGCGACGGAGGGGTCCGCATTGCTGCCGCTCCGGGCGCGCGTCAGCAGCGGCAGCGCCTCTGCGACGGGAAGGAGGACGGCCGGTACCTCGCGCAGCACGATGCCGTCGTCCCCGGGGCGCGCGTCACCGGTTTCCGCGCCCCCGGACGGACGGTCGTGATCCTGGGCGAGCGCGACCGTCATGCTGCCGGTGGGCGCCGGGAGCTGTCCGTCCCGGCCCGGCACGGGGGCGAGGTGGGCATCGGCGGGCTCACCGGGGCGATCGGCATCGGGCGGTGTGGTGATCAGGGCGCTCAGGGCGTCCACGACGGGATCCAGGGGCGCGCCGTCCGGGCGCCAGAAGGCGACCCGCCCGCCACGCGGCGGGTCCGAGGGCAGGAAGGTGGCCGCGCAGTCGGTGAGGGCGGCCGTCAGGTTCGGCTGCCGGGCGGAGGGTGACAGCGGGAGGTGGGTCACGGCGGAACGGACTCCTCAAGTTTGACTACTGCCGATGTGGCGCCCGAGAGTACAGGACGCGCAAGCTGTTCATGGAACCTGCGGAGCCCGCACGGCGTTCAAGAAGTGACAGAACGCGGTACGTGCCGCGGAAGGGGAGTGAATCCATGTCCACACGGGCGAAGGTCGCAGTGGGTGGCGTCGCGGTGGGAGTGGTCCTGCTGTGGCTGCTGCCGCTCTGGGCGGCCCTCCTGGTGATGGTCGGTGTACCGGCCGTTGCCTATCTGACGCTGGACCCTTCCCAGCGCCGCCGCCTGCGGCACGTGAGCCGCAAGCAGCTGGGCCGCTGAGGCGGTTGGGTGCCGAGGTGCCTTCCGTCGCCAGGGAGCGAATGCTGTCTGGCGACGGGGGCGGCCTCGGTGTACCCGAAGTTGCTGGCGATGCCGGAGCTGCTTGCCGTGCCCGGGGTCGCTCGTGATGCCGGAAGCTGCTTGCGATACCGGAAGGCGTTGCGACGCCTGAGGCTGTTCGCGATGCCGGAAGTTCGGCCGCCGGATCGCCGGTGTCCGTCCGACGCAGGAGCCCCTCACCTCCGTGGGGCTCACCCGCGGGCTCGCGCCGGTACGGGCCCGGTACCGGGCCGACCCGTCACCTTGCGCACGCACTGGTCGCCGCGAGGCCGCCCTCCGCCCGGGCCCCCGACGCAACGGCACGGGCGCGCCCTCGGTCTTCGGACCCAGCCCCGGCCCAAAGGGACCGCGACCGTGGCCCGATGCCCGTACGGCCCTCCCTTGCCTACGATCCGGACACAACCCGAGGTGATCCGTCCACAGGGGAAAGGGGGCCCGCCGTGCCGTTCACCGGCGCCAGCCACATCCGCATCGCCCGACCGTCCCGCGATCTCGCCAAGGCCGAACGGTTCTGGGTGCAGGGGCTGGACCTCACGGTGCTCTACCGCGTGACGGGCGAGCCCGGACTGCACGACCTGCTCATGGTGGGGCACCCGGACGCCTCCTGGCACCTCGAACTGGTCCATGACGCCGGGCACCTGGAGGAGCCCCGTCCCACCGAAGAGGACCTGCTGGTCGTCTACCTGGACGGGCCCGTCCCCGACGAACTGGTGTCCCGGCTCGTCTCGCACGGCGGCAAGCGCGTCAGCTCGCCGAACCCGTACTGGAACGCATGGGGCGTCACCTTCGAGGACCCTGACGGCTACCGCCTCGTCCTGTCCACACGCGGTTGGCCGAACCCCTGACGGGACCCGCCCGGCCCGGGGCCTGCCATGGTCAGAACTGCCACCCCCGCTCTTGGCGCTCCGTGCGGGCGCCCGCTCCCGGCAGGCCGCCCGGCCCGGGTAAGGGCCCCAGGCCGGACGGCGCTCGCCCTCCTCTCCTGTCCGTGTCACGCCGGTCGGCACGTCGTGCCGTTCAGTTCGCGCTCACCCCCGTCGTACGGCCTCCGTGCCGGTGTCAGGGCCCCGGTACGCGGGGCGCGGCGCCACCGGCCGGTGGTTGTCCGAAGGGCGCCTGCGGGCCCCGGTGGTGTGGCCGCCCCGAAACACCCCGCCGCAGGACGCCTCCGAGCCGCAGCCGTGCCCCTTCCCCCGGGCTGTCGCCGCCCCCGCGAATGCCGCCCCTGCGAACGCTCCGGCGGCCGCCGTGCCGTCCGTCCGCTCCGTCGTGTCAAAGGTCTGTGCGCGGCCCTGTCCCGCCACCGTCATCTGGGTGCGCGCACCACTCATCACCTGCATCAATGCCTCCCCGTGAACTTCGTCGACCGATGCAGGACAAGTCCACCACGAGGGTCTGACAATCGACGTCGACGCACGCGGCGACGCCCGGGCCGCCCTCAGGCGGGGCGGGCTGCGAGGGCGTCCAACGACTCCAGCAGCGCGGGAAGTTCCGGGCCCCGGCCCACGGGGTGCACCTCGCCCGGCTCCTCGTCGAGCAGCACGAACGCGATGTCGTCGGTGCGGGCCACCATGCTCCACCCCGGGCCGTCCACGCGTAGCGTGCGTGCCTCGCCCGCGGCGAACGACGACCGGATCCGCCCCGGCGGCGGAGGCTGCGTCACATAGCCGCGCGCCTCGGCCAGGACCCGCCGGACACCGTCGTGCGGCCGCGCACCGGGCGCCACGAACGTCACCTCGCCGTCGGTCTGTTCGCGCCACGCCGCCCACTGCATCGCGATCTCATCGGCACCCAGCCGCCGCTGCGCGGGCCCCCATACGGAGGCATCCGGCGGGGTCAGCGGCGGCCGGCCGCCTTCCTCGGGGTCCGGATCGTGCGGCTCGGGCACCCCGGGCGCGGCCACGGCCAGCGCCAGCGGCCAGCCGGGCAGCGCGGCGACGACGCTGTCCTCCCCAGGGGAGAGGTCGTGCTCCATGCCGCAGTCCCACGCGGCGACGGCGCACGCCACCAGCGACACGTCCTCGGTGGCCACGGTCCACCGGGAGCCCCGGCCGTCCTGCCCGAGGACCAGCCCGTACCCCTCGGCGTACGGTTCGAGGCCGAGCCCCGCGCACACCTCCGGGTAGTCGTCGCCCAGTACGCTCGGGAACTGCGCGGGCGTCAACAGCACCGCCGTCAGCACGAACAACTGGTCGTCGCCAGCGCCCTCACTCGTCGACACGCGCGCCACCCCATCCGGCCGTCCGACATCGTCGGCGCACCTTAAATGGCTCGGTACGGCCTTGTCACCAGCCGCGGGCACCCTCCGCCGCCCGCCGTCCGAGGGCCGGAACGCGCCACGACGTCTTCCGGCCACGCTCCCCGGCACACCTACAGGACGCGTCCTCGACACCTAAGGTCGAAGCCCTTCCAACCGAACGGACGGGGCATACCAGGTGCGGCTCTACGACTGGCTGAAGGAAATCCGGCGACTCGACCCGGAATGCGACTACCTGCGTATCCACCGCATCACCGCGATCCACGAATTCCCCTGGGACATGACCCGGGCCCTGGGACTGGCCCACGCTGGATCGACCGATACGGCGGGCGGCGACTCAGCGACCACGAGACCCGCGCCATGGCCACGTACTTCGCCACCCTCGGCCGTCACATGGATATCACCGGAATCCCGCGTACCTAAGAGGAGTTCGCGCACTGCCTCGACAGCTATGAGGATGCCCACTTCGGCTGGGACGAGGGTGCCAGGCGGGTGTCGGACGCCACCTTGGACCTCATGGCGGGCTGGTACGGCCCGCTCGCACCGGTGGTGCGGGGCGTGAGCACGGCCCTCCTGGACGACTCCCTGATCGCCGCCTTCCGGTATGAGCCGCCCCGTCCGGTCGTTCCCCAGCGGCTTCCGCGTCGCCGACCTGGGCACCTTTCCGGGGCGTCGCGCCGGTACCTGCCCGGTACCTGCCCGGTGCCGCACCTGGAGAGCCCGAATCCGTCGACGGCCCCCGGGGGGAGTCGGCCCCGCGACCGGTACCGGGGAGCCCGCCTGAGCGCTCAGCCCCTGCGCACGGCGAGGGCCAGGTAGCGGTCGTCCTCATCGGCGTACCGCACCAACTCCCAGCCCGCACCGGCCAGCAGGGGCCGCAGGTTCGGCTCCGCCCGCAGGTCGTCCGGGGTGAGCGCCCGGCCCTTACGGGCGGCGAGCGCGGCCCGGCCCACCGGGTGGAACAACGCCAGCCGTCCCCCGGGGCGGACCACCCTGGCCCATTCGGCGAGGCTGTCCGCGGGGTCCGGAACGTGGGAGATCAGCCCCGCGGCGAAGACGGCGTCGAGCGCCGCGTCGCCGACGGGGAGGCGGGACGCGTCCGCCAGCAGCAGGAACGCCGACGCGTCCCTCCCGGCCCGTACGGCGGCGTTCAGCATCTCCGGGGTGAGGTCGGCGCCCAGGACGAGTCCGCGCGCCCCCACCGCTGCCCGGAGCGCGGGCAGTGCCCGGCCCGTGCCACAGCCCGCGTCCAGGGCCCGTTCCCCGGGCCGTAGGCCCAGTGCGGCGACCCCGGCGGCGTAGGCCGGGCCATCGCCCGGGAAGCGGGCGTCCCAGTGGGCCGCGCGCGGGCCGAAGAACGCCCTTACGTCCTGCGGGTGTTGGGTGTCTTCGTTGGTCATCGGGCTTCTCCGGGGGCGAGGCGGTGTCCGCCCGGGAGGGCGGCTCCGGGGGGAAGGGGCGCGGTGGACGGGCGGGCCGCCACCGTGCCGGTACTCGTGGCCCCAGTGTGCCGCGAGCGGCGCTCCCCGGGGCGGCGCGGCCCGTGACGGGACGCCGCGCCGCCTCGGGGTCACGCCGCGAGATCAGCCATGGCGATCACCTTGTTGACGCGGACCCGGACCACCAGTTCGCCGGGGACCCCGTTGCGCGCGCCGAACTCCTCGGCCCGCTCCTCGCCCATGTAGCGCGCCGCGATACGGGTGGCCCAGTGCCGCACGTCCGCCACGTCCTCACCGATCTCGGCGGTGCCCTGGAGGACGACGAACGCGAACGGCGGCCGCTCGTCGTCCACGCACAGCGCCACCTTGCCGTCCCGCAGCAGGTTGCGGCCCTTGACAGTCTCCTTGCCTGTGTTGAACACCAGCTCGTCGCCGTCCATGACGAACCAGACCGGAGCCACATGGGGGAGGCCGTCGCCCCGGACAGTCGACAATTTGCCGGTGCGGGTTCCCTCGGAGAGGAACTTCAGCCACTCTTCTTTCGCCATTTTTCGTGCCATGCGCACATACTCCCCATCCGCAGCGATCGTGCCGCGCAGGGCACGCCGCAGGGCCGCTTGCCGAGACGCCGGAGGTGGGCCACGCTGGCACAACAGTCTTGTACCGGCTGCCGTCCGCGTGGGGACGGAGACACGGGGAGGAAGCGGCATGGCACTGACCAGCGGGCTCGACTGGCTGCTGGACGATCTGACACAGCGTGTGGAGAAGGTGCGGCACGCGCTGGTTCTCTCCAACGACGGCCTGGTCACCGGCGTGAGCCAGGGCCTCGCACGACAGGACGCGGAACACCTGGCCGCGGTCGCCTCGGGCCTGCACAGCCTCGCGAAGGGCTCCGGACACCACTTCCGCGCCGGTCGGGTGCGGCAGACGATGGTCGAATTCGACGATGTGGTCCTCTTCGTGACCGCCGCGGGTGACGGCAGTTGCCTGTGCGTACTGGCGGGCCACAACGCCGACATGGGGCAGATCGCCTACGAGATGACGCTGCTCGTCAATCGCGTCGGCGAACATCTCGGCGTCGCAGCACGCAAACCGCAGAGTTATCCACAGACCCGAGAGCAGGGTTGACCGACTGTCACACACCTCCGCTACAGTCGTGACTGTCAGTGACCGACCGGACTGCGGGGGAATTGCCATGACAGTCATGCACGACGGACAGCAGACACTCACGATGGGCCAGGCGGCCCGCGAACTGGAGCTGCGAACGGGGGAGTTGGAGCTGGCCGTGCAGCTCGGCGCGGTGCACACGATCCCGGCGGGGAATGCGCGCGGGCCCGGCGCGGCGCACCACCGACGCCGCGTCCCCGCCGGAGAAATCGCCCGGCTGCGGTCCGAGCCGGACTACCCGGACGCCTTCCGGGAGCGGATCCGCACCGTCGGCACCACGGAAGCCGCCACCCTGATGGGCATCGGCCCCGGCCGCTTCCTGCGCCTGACCAAATCGGGCTGCTTCAGCCCCGTCAGGTTCTACGTCAACCGCTACGGCGCCCTCGTCTGGCTCTACCTCGCCTCGGAGGTCGCCGCCTTCGCCGACCGCGCGCCCGACCTGCTGCACGCCAACACCCCGGCGGCCATGCGGACGATGCTGGACGAGGGGCAGGACTGGCGCGCCCGCCAGTGGCGTGGCCGGCGCGTCGCCCAGCTCATGGGTCAGGCGGCCGACGCCTGGGAAGCGGCCGCCGTCATCGCCGCGGTGCTGCCCCCGGAGGAGTTCGCCTCCGTCGTCCAGGACCCGGCGGAACGGGCCGTGCTCCGCGGCCTCAAGCCCCACTTCGCCTCCGTGATCACGGCCACCGCGGCCGCCCGCGAATCCTTCGAAAGCGTCCTGGTCGCCGAGGCGTTCGACGAGGTGCTGTGGTACCGCGTCAACCTCCACCGCGCCGTCGAACGGGCCCGCGACGAGGCACCGGACCGCACGCGGAGCGTCACCCACGGGCTGTCCAGGATGCCCCGCCGACGACGGCCCGCGGCGCCGACCGGGCCCGGTCGGCGCGGACCGTCCGACCCTCACACCGGGCGGAACAGGCCCTCCTGGACGACGGAGACCAGCAGCCTGCCCTCCCGGTCGTAGATCGAGCCGCGGGCCAGGCCCCGGCCGCCCGTCGCGATGGGGGACTCCTGGTCGTACAGGAACCACTCGTCGGCGCGGAACGGCCGGTGGAACCACATGGCGTGGTCGAGGGAAGCCATGTCGAAACCGCGTGGCCCCCACAGCGGCTCGACGGGGAGGCGGACCGCGTCCAGCAGCGTCATGTCGCTGGCGTAGGTCAGGGCGCAGGTGTGCACCAGCGGATCGTCGCCGAGCGGCCCGACCGCGCGCATCCACACCGCGCTGCGTGGCTCGGCCCCCTCGACCTCTTCAGGCGTCCACCGCAGCCGGTCGACGTACCGGATGTCGAACGGCTGCCGCCGGGCCATGCGCTCCAGGGCCTCGGGCACCGCGCCCAGATGCGCGCGGGCCTCCTCCACGATCGTCGGCAGGTCCTCCGGTCCGGGCACCTGACGGAGCGGCAACTGATGGGTGAAGCCGGGTTCCGGCTTGTGAAAGGAGGCGGTCAGATTGAAGATCGTGCGTCCCTGCTGGATGGCGACGACCCGGCGCGTGGTGAAGGAACGTCCGTCACGCACCCGCTCGACCTGGTACACGATCGGCACCCCGGGGCGGCCCGGGCGCAGAAAGTACGCATGGAGGGAATGGACCGGCCGGTCGCCCTCCGTGGTTCGCCCGGCCGCCACCAACGCCTGCCCCGCGACCTGCCCGCCGAAGACCCGCTGGAGGGACTCCTGCGGGCTGCGGCCCCGGAAGATGTTCACCTCGATCTGCTCCAGGTCGAGCAGATCGACCAGCTTCTCCGCCGGATTCGTCATGGCCGGTGGCCCTCAGCCGCGGCCCGCCACGTCCCGCTCACAGTTGCCCCACCTTCGTGACACGCACCACCGCGCGCCCCTCCTCGTCGGAGGCGGCCAGATCGACCTCGGCGGAGATGCCCCAGTCGTGATCGCCGTTCGGGTCGGCGAAGGTCTGCCGCACCCGCCACAGCCCGTGCTCCGCGTCCTCCTCGATCCGCAGCAGCTTCGGGCCGCGCGCGTCCGGGCCGGTGCCCAGCTCCTCGTACTCGTCCCAGTAGGTGTCCATCGCGTCGCCCCAGGCGTCGACGTCCCAGCCGGAGTCCGCGTCCAGCTCGCCCAGCTCCTCGACCTTGTCCAGCGCCGCGAGCTCCACCCGACGGAACATCGCGTTGCGGACCAGCACCCGGAACGCCCGCGCGTTCGACGTGACCGGCCGGACCTGATCGGCGCGCTCCGCGGCCTCCTCCGCCGTCTCCGTCTCCGGATTGGCCAGCTGCTCCCACTCGTCCAGCAGACTGGAGTCGACCTGACGCACCATCTCGCCCAGCCAGGCGATGATGTCCTCGAAGTCCTCGGACTTGAGGTCGTCGGGGACCGTGTGGTCCAGCGTCTTGTACGCGCTCGCCAGGTACCGCAGCACGATGCCCTCGGTACGCGCCAGCTCGTAGAACGACGTGAACTCCGTGAAGGTCATGGCGCGTTCGTACATGTCGCGGATGACCGACTTCGGCGAGAGCGGATGGTCGCCGACCCACGGATGGCTGCGGCGGTACAACCCGTACGCGTGGAACAGCAGATCCGCCAGCGGCTTGGGGTACTCGACGTCCATGAGCCGCTCCATACGGTCCTCGTACTCGACGCCGTCGGCCTTCATCTGCGCGACCGCCTCGCCGCGCGCCTTGTTCTGCTGGGCCGCGAGGATCTGCCGCGGATCGTCCAGCGTGGACTCCACGACCGACACCATGTCCAGCGCGTACGACGGCGACTCCGGGTCCAGCAGGTCGAACGCCGCGAGCGCGAACGTCGACAACGGCTGGTTGAGCGCGAAGTTCTGCTGGAGGTCGACGGTCAGCCGGACGATGCGGCCCTCCGCGTCCGGCTCGTCCAGCTGCTCGACGATGCCGCCGTCCAGCAGCGACCGGTAGATCGCGATGGCCCGCCGGATGTGCCGCAGCTGATTGCGGCGCGGCTCGTGGTTGTCCTCCAGCAGGCGGCGCATCGCCGCGAACGCGTTGCCCGGCCGGGCGATCACGGACAGCAGCATCGTGTGCGTCACCCGGAACCGCGAGGTCAGCGGCTCGGGGTCGGAGGCGATCAGCTTCTCGAAGGTGTTCTCGCCCCAGTTGACGAACCCCTCGGGCGCCTTCTTCCGCACGACCTTGCGGCGCTTCTTCGGATCGTCGCCCGCCTTCGCCAGCGCCTTCTCGTTCTCGACGACGTGATCGGGAGCCTGCGCCACGACGAAGCCCGCGGTGTCGAATCCGGCCCGGCCGGCCCGCCCCGCGATCTGGTGGAACTCCCGGGCCCGCAGCGTCCGTACCCGGGTGCCGTCGTACTTGGTCAGCGCCGTGAACAGCACCGTACGGATGGGGACGTTGACGCCCACGCCGAGGGTGTCGGTCCCGCAGATCACCTTCAGCAGACCGGCCTGCGCCAGCTTCTCGACGAGCCGCCGGTACTTGGGCAGCATCCCCGCGTGGTGCACGCCGATGCCGTGCCGGACGTAACGCGACAGGTTCCGTCCGAACTTCGTGGTGAACCGGAAGTTCCCGATGAGCTTCGCGATTTCGTCCTTCTCGGCGCGCGTGCACATGTTGATGCTCATCAGCGCCTGCGCCCGCTCCACAGCGGCCGCCTGGGTGAAGTGGACGATGTAGACCGGCGACTGGTGGGTCTCCAGCAGCTCGGTCAGCGTTTCCGTCATCGGCGTCGCCCGGTACTCGTACGACAGCGGAACGGGCCGGGTCGCCGACCGCACCACCGACGTCGGCTTGCCGGTGCGACGCGTCAAGTCCTCCTCGAACCGCGACATGTCGCCGAGCGTCGCGGACATCAGGATGAACTGCGCCTGCGGCAGCTCCAGCAGCGGAATCTGCCAGGCCCAGCCGCGGTCCGGCTCCGCGTAGAAGTGGAACTCGTCCATCACGACCTGGCCGATGTCGGCGTCCTTGCCGTCCCGCAGGGCGATGGAGGCGAGCACCTCGGCGGTGCAGCAGATCACCGGGGCGTCCGCGTTCACGGACGCGTCGCCCGTGAGCATGCCGACGTTCTCGGTGCCGAACAGCTTGCACAGATCGAAGAACTTCTCCGACACCAGCGCCTTGATCGGCGCGGTGTAGAAGGTGACCTGGTCGTGGGCGAGCGCGGTGAAGTGGGCGCCGGCCGCCACCAGGCTCTTACCGGAGCCGGTCGGGGTCGACAGGATGAGGTTCGCGCCCGAGACCACTTCGATCAGCGCCTCCTCCTGGGCAGGGTAGAGCGCGATGCCCTGCTGCTCGGCCCAGCTCGAAAAGGCTTCGAAGAGGGCATCGGGGTCGGCGTCTTTCGGCAAATGATCGATGAGGGTCACGTCCCCATACTGCCTGGCCCCGACCCGTATCCGGGAACCGGCCGCTCATATGGAGATCATCTGACGCTACGCTGTGTCGCCGACCAGGCGTCACAGAGACCGGACACCGGAATACAAAGGGTGGGGAACGACCATGATGGGACCGGCGCATTCGCTGTCCGGGGCCGCGGCCTGGCTGGGGGTGGGGGCGGCGGCCGGAGCCGCCGGGTATCCGATGCCCTGGCCCGTGCTCGTCTGCGGCGCCCTGATCTGCGCCGGGGCGGCGCTCGCCCCCGACCTGGACCACAAGTCCGCCACCATCTCGCGCGCCTTCGGGCCGCTGTCGCGGATGGTCTGCGACGTGGTCGACACACTCTCGCACGCCGTGTACAAGGCGACGAAGATGCGCGGCGACTCGAACCGTTCCGGTGGGCACCGCACGCTCACCCACACCTGGCTCTGGGCGGTCCTCGTCGGCGGTGGCATGTCGCTCCTCGCCGTCCAGGGCGGCCGGTGGGCGGTGCTGGGCATCCTCTTCGTCCACATGGTGCTGGCCATCGAGGGGCTGCTGTGGCGCGCGGCCCGGGTCTCCAGCGACATTCTGGTGTGGCTCCTGGGCGCCACCATGGCGTGGATCCTGGCGGGCATCCTCGACCAGCCGGGCAACGGCGCCGGGTGGCTGTTCACCGAACCCGGCCAGGAGTACCTCTGGCTGGGCCTGCCGATCGTTCTGGGCGCGCTGGTGCACGACATCGGCGACGCCCTGACGGTGTCGGGCTGCCCGGTCCTGTGGCCCATCCCGATAGGCCGCAAGCGCTGGTACCCGGTCGGCCCGCCGCAGGCCATGCGGTTCCGCGCCGGAAGCTGGGTCGAGCTGAAGATCCTCATGCCCGCGTTCATGCTCCTTGGTGGCATCGGCGCCTTGGGCGCACTCGGTTACGTCTGACCGGCCGCCGTCCCGTACAGGCGGCGCGGTTCCTCGGCCGCGACGACGATCTCCCGGGCCGTGAGGCCGCGCTCGACCGGCCGGTCCAGGACCTGATCGACGAGGAGTTCCGGTGCCGAGGCGCCGGAGGTGACCCCGAGGGCGTCCGCGCACCGGATCGCCCCGTTCGCCACCGCCGCGCCACCGCCGCGCAGCCGCCGTGCCCGACGGGTGGACCGGCGGCCACCCTGCCGGTCCGCCCATCGGGGTGGCCGCCGGTCCGCCCCGCACCTCAGCCGTGCCAGGAACGCCACAGTGCCGCGTACGCGCCGTCGGCGGCGACCAGTTCCTGGTGGCTGCCCAGTTCGCTGATCCGGCCACCCTCGACCACCACGATGAGATCCGCGTCGTGGGCGGTGTGCAGTCGGTGGGCGATGGCCACGACCGTGCGGCCGTCCAGGACCTGGCCCAGGGACCGCTCCAGGCTGCGGGCCGCGCGCGGGTCGAGCAGCGACGTCGCCTCGTCGAGGACGAGCGTGTGCGGATCGGCCAGCACCAGCCGGGCCAGCGCGATCTGCTGCGCCTGCGCCGGGGTCAGCGTGTGGCCGCCGGAGCCGACCTCGGTGTCCAGTGCGTCCGGCAGCGCCCGCGCCCAGCCGTCGGCGTCGACCGCGGTCAGCGACGCCCACAGTTCGTCCTCGGCGGCCCCGGCGCGGGCCAGCCGCAGATTGTCGCGGAGCGAACCCACGAAGACATGGTGCTCCTGGTTGACCAGCGCCACATGGGAGCGGACCCGCTCGGCGGGCATGGCGGACAGCTCCGCGCCGCCCAGCGTCACCGAGCCGGTCCGGGGCCCGTAGATCCCCGCCAGCAGCCGGCCGAGCGTCGACTTCCCGGCCCCGGACGGACCCACCAGCGCGAGCCTGCTGCCGGGCCGCACCCGCAGCGACACCTCGTGCAGCACGTCCACGCCCGGCCGGTAGCCGAAGCGCACCCCGTCGGCGTGGACGTCCCGCCCGTCGGGGGTGAGCGCCGCGTCGGTGGCGTCCGGCTCGATCTCCCGTACGCCGACGAGCCGGGCGATGGACACCTGGGCCACCTGCAGTTCGTCGTACCAGCGCAGCACCATGTCGACCGGCTCGGTCATCATCTGCGCCAGCAGCGCACCGGTCGTCAGCTGCCCGGGAGTGATCCAGCCCTGCAGGACGAAGACGCCGCCGAGGATCAGCACCGTGCCGTGGAGCAGCACATACGTCACATTGATGACGGGGAAGAACACCGACCGCAGATAGAGCGTGTACCGCTCCCAGCGGGTCCACTCGCGCACCCGCTGTTCGGAGAAGGCCACCCGCCGTCGGCCCAGGCGGTGCGCCTCGACGGTGCGGCCCGCGTCGACGGTCTCGGTGAGGGCCGCGGCCACCGCGGCGTACCCGGCGGCCTCGGAACGGTAGGCGCGTGGCGCACGGGCGTAGTACCAGCGGCAGCCGATGATCAGCAGCGGGAGCGCGATGACGACGGACACGGCGAGCGGCGGCGCGGTGACCACCAGCCCGCCCAGCAGCAGGGCGATCCAGACCACCCCGATGGCGAGCTGCGGCACGGCTTCCCGCATGGCCTCGGAGAGCCGGTCGATGTCCGTGGTGATCCGGGACAGCAGATCGCCGGTGCCCGCCTTCTCCAGGACGCCCGGCGGCAGCGCCACCGACCGGACGAGGAAGTCCTCCCGCAGATCCGCCAGCATCTCCTCGCCGAGCACGGCCCCGCGCAGCCGCACGATGCGGACGAAGACCGTCTGCACCAGCAGCGCGGTGAGGAAGAGCGCGACGGTGGCGCCCAGCGGGAGGGAGGTGGTGCCGCGGGAGAGGTCCTCCACGAGCCCGCCGAGGAGGTAGGGGCCGGTCATCGACGCGCCGACCGCCGCGGCGTTCACGCCGATGAGCAGCGCGAACGCGCGTCGGTGCCGCCGCAGCAGCCCGGCCACGTAGGACCGCACCGTCGCCGGGGAGCCGACCGGCAGGGTGGTGGCGGTCTGCGGGGTGTCCGGATCGTGCTCCGGTGGGGCCAGGCCGATCATGCGGTCTCCTCGATCGGGGCGGTACGGGCGGCGGTGCCCGCGGGCCGCGGACGGTCGTCGCCGGGGAGGGCGGGCGGCTCGGTGTCGCGGGTGACGACGGAGCGGTACGCCGGGCAGGTGCGGAGCAGTTCGCGGTGCGGGGCAGCGGCGACGAGTACGCCGTCGCGGAGGAACACCACTTGGTCCGCCCGGTCGAGCAGCAGCGGGCTGGAGGTGAGGACGACGGTGGTGCGGCCGGTGCGCAGCGCCCGCAGCCCGTCGGCGATCCGCGCCTCGGTATGTGCGTCGACGGCGCTGGTCGGCTCGTCGAGGACGAGGACCTCGGGATCGGCCACCAGGGATCGGGCGAGGGCCAGGCGCTGGCGCTGGCCGCCGGAGAGGGACCGGCCGCGTTCGGTGATACGGGCCGTGCCCGGGTCGCCGGACGCGTCGTCCGACGCCTGGGCCAGCGCGGTCAGCACATCGCCGCACTGGGCCGCGGCAAGCGCGTCGGCGGCCTCGACGCGGCCCGAGGCGGGGATGTCGAGGAGCTCGCCGAGGGTGCCGGAGAGGAGCGTCGGGTCCTTGTCCTGGACGAGGACGGCGGCGCGCGCCGTATCGCGGGGGACGTCGTCGAGCGGGGTGCCGCCGAGGAGCACCGACGGCGAGTCCGGGGGAGCGGCGCCGGGCTCGTCGGGCCCGTCGGCCGGTGGTTCGGCGTCCGGTGCGTGGCCGCCGAGGCGGTCGGCGAGCCGTCCGGCGGCGTCCGGGTCGCCGCAGACCACGGCGGTCAACCGGCCCGTGGCGGCGGTCAGTCCGGTCACCGGGTCGTGCAGATCGCCGGTGAGCGGGCCGTCCGGGGTGATGCGTCCGCCGGTGGGGCGGGCCAGGGCCAGCACCCGGGCGGCGCGGTCGGCCGAGGGGCGGGCGAAGGAGTACGCCATGGCCGTCTCCTCGAAGTGGCGCAGCGGGAAGAGGAGGAACGTGACCGCGCTGTAGACGGTGACCAGTTCGCCGACCGCGATCCGGCCCTGGAGGGCGAGGTGGACGCCGTACCAGACCACCGCGACGAGCAGCAGTCCCGGCAGGGCGACCTGGACGGCGGAGATCAGCGACCACATACGGGCGCTGCGGATCGCGGCGCGGCGCTGTTCCTGGGAGGCGGTGCGGTAGCGGTCGAGGAAGAGGTCCTCGCCGCCGATGCCGCGCAGCACACGCAGCCCGGCGACGGTGTCCGAGGCGAGTTCGGTGGCGCGTCCGGCCTTCTCGCGCTGTGCGTCGGCGCGTCGGGTCGCGTGCGGCAGGAGCGGCAGCACCGCCAGCGCCAGGACGGGGGCGCCGGCGGCGACGACGAGGCCGAGGGCCGGTTGGTAGAGCATCAGGGCGACGCAGACGCCGACCGAGGTGACGGCCGCGGCACCGAACCGGGAGACGCCCTCGACGAGCCAGCCGATCTTCTCCAGGTCGCCGGTACCCACGGCCGTGATCTCACCGGAGGCGACGCGGCGGGTGAGGGCGGAGCCCATGTCGGTGGCCTTGCGGGCGAGGAGTTGCTGCATCCGGGCGACCGCGGTGATCCAGTTGGTCACGGACGCGCGGTGCAGCATCGTGTCGCCGAGCGCGACGAGCACGCCCAGGACCGCCAGCAGCCCGCCGGCGAGGGCCAGTCGGGAGCCGGACCGGTCGACAACCGCCTGGACGGCAAGGCCGACGGGCACCGGGAACGTGGCCTGCGCACCGGTGTGCACCAGCCCCCAGAAGAGGGCCTTGACCTGGCCGCCCAGTTGGGTGCGGTAGAGCCAGAGGAGGAGTGTGCCGCCGTTGCGGGCATCGGGTTCGCCGGGGTCGGCATGGGGAAGGTCGCGAATCTGCATGGTGTCCAGAGGCGTTGAGGTCGGGCGCCGGGTGCGGCGCACGGGGCGGCGGGCCGGATGTGGCCCTGGCGGGGCGGTGCGGCGGGCGCGGTCTGCGAGCCCGTGGCGGTCGGCGTCGGGGGCGGGGAAGGTCTGGGAGGTACGCGGGTGCGGTGCGCCTGCGGTGCCCGGTGCTCGCCCTCGCCGCCCGGGCCCGGGCCGGGCCGTCACCGTGCGAGTGCGCGCACCGGATGCCACGGCCCCGCCGGGCAGGGCGGATGACGCGGCGTCGCGGACACGTTCAGGCAGGCTGGCGCGGTGACCGATTGATTTCAAACGGTTTTTCCGCGGTGCGGGCCATCCCGGACAGCTCCGGGCCGGGCGACGGTCCGTGACCGGCACGCGGCCGAACGGCGGCTGAGGCGTTGTCGGTGGGGGGTGGGAGCATGGGGCCATGCGACATGCGGGTGGTGCGATTCGGGCCGTGGCGTCGGCCGCGGCGGGGCTGGTGCTGCTGGTGGGCTGCGGCTCCACCGGTCGGAGCGGCGGGCAGGGCGACGACCACGCCGGTGCCCGGGCCCACGGCGGACACGGCAGGGGCGGGAGCGATGACGGCGCCCGCGCCACCCCGCTCACCCACGTCCCCGGCATCGGACCGGCGCTGCGCGCGCGGATACCCGCCGCCTCGCGTCAGGTCGTCGCCGTCCAGGGCCGTGGCGCCGACTCCCCGGACGCCACGCTCGTCCTCTACGACAAGGGCCCCAAAGGGTGGGAGAAGAAGGGGAGTTGGGCGGCGCACAACGGGCGGCACGGCTGGACGACGGGCCATCGCGAGGGCGACAAGCGCAGCCCCGTCGGGGTGTTCACGCTGACCGACGCGGGCGGGGTGCTCGCCGACCCCGGGGCCCGGCTGCCGTACACGCACACGGCGGCGTTCACCCCACCCGCGTACTGGTCGAAGAACACCCGGCACGACTTCGACTACGTCGTCGCCGTGAACTACAACCGCGTCCCGGGCCGGTCGCCGCTGGACCCGGAGCGGCCCGAGGGGCAGTCCAAGGGTGGCGGGATCTGGCTGCATCTCGACCACGGCAGCGGCACCTCGGGCTGCGTCAGCATCGCCAAGGAGGGCATGGCCGATCTGCTGCGCGCCCTCGATCCGGCCCGCCGTCCGGTCGTGGTGATGGGGGACCGGGCCCACCTCGCGGGGTGACCCGGGCCCGGGCGCCGCGGCCCGGGCCCGGGCGCCGCGGCCCGGGCCCGGGTCGGCCGCTACTTCGCGGGCCTCTCCGAGTCCATGCCCGGACGGGCCTTCTTCCAGTGGCCGCGGGTGAAGTCGGGGATTTCCTGGGGTGCGCCGCCGGCCTTGATGGAGGCGTCGCTCAGCGGGACGGGCGCGGTCCAGGTCGCCGCGTCGTACACGTCGAAGTCCGGTACGAGGCCGAGCCGCATGCACTGCATCAGGCGGAAGACCAGCATGTAGTCCATGCCGCCGTGGCCGCCCGGCGGGTTGGCGTGCTCCTTCCACAGCCAGTGGTCCCACTCCGCGTACTTCCCGAAGTCGCCCCACTCGTCGTTGCTCTGGTCGGGCTCAAGGTAGATGCGCTCCGGGTAGTCCTCGAAGACGCCCTTGGTGCCGCCGAGGCTGTTGATGCGGCTGTAGGGGTGCGGCGTGGAGACGTCGTGTTCGAGGCGGATGACGCGGCCCTTGGCGGTCTGGACGAGGCTGATCGTCCGGTCGCTCTCGATGTACGACTCCTTCCAGCTCGGATCGCCGGGCGGCATGTGTTCCTTGCGGTAGGCGGCCAGGCCCAGCGCGGGCGTGCCGAAGCTGGCGATGCGCACCGCGCGGTCGCCGCGGTTGACGTCCATGTAGTTGGCGACGGGCCCGAAGCCGTGATTGGGGTAGAGGTCGCCGCGGAGCCGGGTGTGCCACAGGCGGCGCCAGGGCCCCTCGTAGTACTCCGGATCGAACATCAGGCCGCGCAGATCGTGGTTGTAGGCACCGGCGCCGTGCAGCAGATCGCCGAAGAGCCCGGCGTGTGCCATGCGCAGCACCCGCATTTCGTTCCTGCCGTAACAGCAGTTCTCCATCTGGAAGCAGTGTCTGCGGGTGCGTTCGGAGAGGTCGACCAGCTCCCACAGCTGGTCGAGGCGGAGGGCGAGCGGGCACTCCACGCCGACGTGCTTGCCGTGGCGCAGCGCGGTCGCGGCCATGTCGAAGTGCCGGTCCCACGGGGTCGCCGCGTAGACGAAATCGATGTCGCCGCGGGCGCAGAGATGGACGAAGTCCTCCTCGCCGTTGGCGTAGACGGCGGGCGCCGGCTGTCCGGCGTCGGTGACCTTCTTCGCCGCGACGGCCGTCTTCTCCTTCACCGGGTCGCACAGGGCGACGACGCGGACGCCGGGGACCGCCAGGAAGAGGTCGATCATGCTGCCGCCGCGGTTGCCCAGACCGATGATGCCGACGCGTACGGTGCCGCGCGGCTCGAACGGCACCCCGATCATGGTCTTCCCCTGGGCCGCCGGGGCCGCCGCGCCGGGAGCGGAGGCCGGGCCGCGCGTGGGGGAGGCGGCCGCGGCGTGGCCCGCCGTGAGCCCGCCGAGGCCGAGACCGGCGCCCGCGGCGCCCGCGGTCCACAGGACCGAACGGCGGCTGGGACCGGGCTCGTCGGCGGGGGAGTCCGAGGCCGGGCGGCCGTCGGACGGGGATGTCTGGTTCTGCGAATGGGCCTCGTTCATCGGTCCTCCAGGAGAGCGGATGGCGGGTGCCTATGTGAACCTCGCCCAGGACCCTGGCGGTTGGGCGGCCGACGGCACAAGAGGGCCGGTTGGACGGAGCGTTCGGGCACGTGGACTTTTCGTCGGCCGCCCCGGGACGGCCCGACGGGCGCGCCCGGTCCGCCACCTCATTCGCCTCCTCCACCTCGCAACCTCTTGCGTAAATACCTGAAAAAACTTACGACGAGCCTTGACGTGTTCACGGAAGGGCGGCAGGCTCCGACGCGGAATCCCCCCATGGCGGCCTGGCGCGTGGCTGCTTGTTCCCGGGCGCGGTACGTCCGCGCCCGTTCGTCGAAGGAGCCGCAAGATGCAGCAACGTTCCCGAGTGCTGGGCGGGACGCTGGCCGGAGTGCTGGCCGCCGCCGGTCTCGCCGCGTTCGTGCCCTGGCCGTCCCAGGCCACCCCGGGCGGAGAGCGCGCGGCCGCCGCCCCGGCCGGGGAGAAGACGGTCACCGCCACCCTCTTCGAGCGCCCGTTCGCGGAGGTCGCCA
Organism: Streptomyces benahoarensis; assembly: GCF_007280575.1. Taxonomy (GTDB): domain Bacteria; phylum Actinomycetota; class Actinomycetes; order Streptomycetales; family Streptomycetaceae; genus Streptomyces; species Streptomyces benahoarensis. The sequence goes on along the minus strand of NZ_VKJP01000039.1, from coordinate 4,374 downwards.
AGGTGTGCACCGACCAACTCGGCCCGGCGGGCTACGGCTACGTCGAGGTGTCACCCGCCTCCGAACACATCCAGGGCGACCAGTGGTGGACCTCCTACCAGCCCGTCAGCTACAAGATCGCCGGGCGGCTCGGTGACCGTGACGCCTTCGCGGCGATGACCAAGGCGTGCCACGCGGCCGGGGTCGAGGTCATCGCGGACGCCGTCATCAACCACATGTCCGCGGGCTCCGGCACCGGCACCGGCGGCTCGCAGTACACCAAGTACGACTACCCGGGCGTCTACCAGGACCAGGACTTCCACGGCTGCCGCAAGGACATCTCCGACTACGACAACCGCGACGACGTACAGAACTGCGAACTGGTGGGCCTCGCCGACCTCGACACCGGCAGCGACGCGGTCCGCGGCACGATCGCCGGCTACCTCGACGACCTGCGCCAACTCGGCGCCGACGGCTTCCGGATCGACGCCGCCAAGCACATGGCCGCCGACGACATCGCCGCCATCAAGGGCAGGATGAGCCAGGATCCCGGCTACTGGGTCAGCGAGGTCATCGCCGGTGACGGCGAAGCCGTCAAACCCGAGGAGTACACCGGCATCGGGGACGTCGACGAGTTCCGCTACGGCACCCACCTCAAGAGCGCCTTCCAGGCCGGAACCCTCGCCCAGCTGAAGTCCGTCGCGGACGGCAAGCTCCCCGGCGACAAGGCCCGTACCTTCGTCGACAACTGGGACACCGAGCGCAACGGCTCCACGCTCACCTACAAGGACGGCGACCGCTATACCCTCGCCCACGTCTTCCTGCTCGCCTCGCCCTACGGGTCGCCCAACGTCTACTCCGGCTACACCTGGGACGACAAGGACGCGGGCCCGCCCTCCGGCGCCGACGGCTGGACCGGTGTGCACGCCGCCACCGCCGTCACCGGGATGGTCGGCTTCCGCAACACCGTCGGCTCGGCCGAACTCGCCAACTGGTGGGACAACGGCGGCGACGCGATCTCCTTCAGTCGCGGCGAATCCGGCTTCGTGGCCCTCAACGACGGCGACGGCGACGTCTCCCGCACCTTCACCACCGCCCTGCCCGCGGGCACCTACTGCAACGTGGTCAAGGCGGCGCCCGATGACTGCGCGGGCAACACCGTCACCGTCGGCGACGACGGCACGGCGCAGTTGACGGTCCCGGCGCGGAGCGCGGTGGCGCTGCACATAGGCGCCAAGGAGTGACCCGCGCGGGGTGCGCGCCCGCCCGCCGGGGGCGCACCCCGCCTCAGCCGCCGTCCGGCCGCGTCGCCCGCTCCAGCTCCGTCAGCACCGAGCGGTAGCGCGGCGCGCCGAGCGCATGGTCCATGCCGACCTCGCACATCCGGTTCGCCGACAGATACGCGTCCCACTCACGGGCGGCGACCTCGGCGGCCTCCAGGGCGGTGGCCGACTCCGTCAGCTCCCGGTGCAGCATGCCGCGGTCCCCGGCGAACGCACAGCACCCCGCGTCGTCCGGCACCACCACCTCCTCGGCGCACGCCTCGGCCACCCGCCGCAGCTCCGCCTCGTCGCCGAGGTGCTGCATGGAGCAGGTGGGGTGGAGCACCGCGGAGCCGGTACGGCGGTGGACCTCCAGGCGCGGCAGCAGCTCGCGGGCGGCCCACACCACCGAGTCGACGACGGTCAGCTCCGCGTGCAGCGCGCGGTGGGCGGGCGTCAGATACGGCACCACCTCCCGGGCGATGCCGAGCGTGCAGGACGACGCGTCGACGACCAGCGGCAGCCGCCCGCCCGCCGTCCAGCCCCAGGCCGCCTCGACGGTGCGGTTGGCCATCACCACAGTGCCCCGGTCGTAGCCCTTGGAGTGCCAGATCGTGGCGCAGCACGTGCCGGTGACGTCCGGCGGGATCCACACCGGCGTACCGGCCCGCCGCGCCAGCGTCACCACCGCCTCCGGCAGCGACGGGCCCGTATCGCCCGCCGGGCCGCCGAAGATGCGGTTGACGCACGCCGGGTAGTAGACGGCGGTGGCCGCCGTCCGCTCGGTGGCGGGCAGCTTCCGGGCCGCCGCACCGGGGATCTGCGGCAGCCAGCGCGGGACGAGATCGGGGCGGACGGCCTTGCGGGCGGTGTCGGTGACCCGCGTAAGCCACCGGTCGTCGAGGTGTCCGGCGGCCGCGACGGCCAGCCGCGCGGCCCGTTCGACCCGCCCGAAGTGCCGGGCCGCCAGCGCCGCCGCCCGCTCCTCGCGCGGCGAGTGCCGCCGGTGCCGGAAGTCCTTCATCAGCGCGCCGGTGTCGATGCCCACCGGACAGGCCAGCTTGCAGGTCGAATCGCCCGCGCAGGTATCGACGGCGTCGTAGCCGTACGCGTCGAGCAGCGCGTCGGTGACCCGGGAGACGGCGGCTGCCGCAGCATCTCGCGGCGCAGCACGATGCGTTGCCGGGGCGTGGTCGTCAGGTCCTCGCTGGGGCAGGTCGGTTCGCAGAAGCCGCACTCGACACAGGGGTCGGCGATCGCCTCGACGGTGGGGAGGGTCTTCAGGCCGCGCAGATGCGCCTTCGGGTCGCGGTCGAGGAGGACGCGCGGGGCGAGGATGCCGTGCGGGTCGAGGGTCCGCCTGACCCCGCCACATCAACTCCGTGGCCCGCGGCCCCCATTCGCGCTCCAGGAACGGCGCGATGTTCCGCCCGGTGGCGTGCTCCGCCTTGAGGGAGCCGTCGAACCGGTCGGTGACCAGCGCGCAGAACTCGTCCATGAACGCGGCGTAGCGGGCCACGTCGTCGGGCCGGGCGGCGTCGAAGGCGAGCAGGAAGTGGAGGTTGCCGTGGGCGGCGTGCCCGGCGACCGCCGCATCGAAACCGTGCCGGGCCTGGAGTTCCAGCAGCGCGGCGCAGGCGTCGGCCAGCCGCTGCGGCGGCACCGCGAAGTCCTCGGTGATCAGCGTGGTGCCGGACGGCCGGGAGCCGCCGACCGCCGTCACGAACGCCTTACGGGCCTTCCAGTAGCCGCCGACCACCGCCGGGTCGTGGGTGAAGGCGTTGGTGACGGAGGCGACCGGCGCGACCAGCTCCAGACCCTCCAGCAGCCGTCCGGCCGCCTCCAGCCGCGCGGCGGCCCCGGCCTCGTCGGACTCCCGGAACTCCACCAGCAGCGCGGTGGTCTCCTTCGGCAGCTGAGCCCAGTCGGCCGGGACCCCGGCCACACTCACCGACGCCCGCAGCGTGTTGCCGTCCATCAGCTCCACCGCCCGCGCGCCCGCGTCGTTGAAGCCGGGGACGGCGGCGGCCGCGGCGCGCAGCGTGGGGAAGAACAGCAGCGCGGTCACCGGGTACCGCTCCAGTGGCAGTGTGTCGAAGACGGTCTCCGCGACGAAGGCGAGCGTGCCCTCCGAGCCGACCGCCAGGCCCCGCAGGATCTCGACCGGCGTCGCGCCGTCCAGGAACGCGTCGAGGCGGTAGCCGTTGGTGTTCTTCAGCGTGTACTTGGCGCGGATCCGGGCCACCAGCTCCGCGTCCGCCTCGATCGTCGCCTTGATCCGCAGCAGCCTGGCGCACAGCTCCGGCTCGGCGTGCGCCAGCCGGTCGTCGGCGTCCGGTTCAGCGGTGTCGACGAGCGTGCCGGACGGCAGCACGAGCGTCACCGACGCGAGCGTCCGGTAGGAGTTGCGGGTGGTCCCGGCGGTCATCTCCGACGCGTTGTTGGCGACCACCCCGCCGAGCGTGCAGGCGACGGCGCTGGCCGGGTCGGGCCCGAGCACCCGGCCGTGGCGGGCGAGCGCCGCGTTGGCCCGCAGCACCGTCGTCCCGGGCCGGATCCGGGCGCGGGCCCCGCCGTCCAGCACCTCGACGCCCCGCCAGTGCCGCCGTACGTCGACGAGAATGCCCTCGCCCTGCGCCTGCCCGTTGAGAGACGTACCGGCCGCCCGGAGGACGACATGGCGGCCCTTGCCGTGGGCGTGGGAGAAGACCGCGGAGACGTCGTCGATGTCCTCGGCGAGGACGACGACCTGCGGGACGAAGCGGTAGGGGCTGGCGTCGGAGGCGTAGCGGACGAGGTCGGAGACGGTGTGCAGCACCTTGTCCGCGCCGAGGAGCGCGATCAGGTCGCCGCGCAGCGGTTCGGGGGTGCCGCCCGCGCGCTCCGGAGGAACCCGGTCCGGGGCGGCCCCGGACGTCGGGGCGGGCCGCAGGGCCTCCGGTTTCGGCTCCAGCAGGGGCATGGGACTCCTCCGGTCGGCTCGGGCCCCGCCCTCCGGGCGGACGACGGGACTTTCCGGACACGTCCTAGTGTTCTGAGTCGGGAATTCTGTTCGGATGTGAGGCGAGGTGTTCGAGGATCTCGTCCGCGGTCTTGGTCCAGACGTAGGGCTTGGGGTCGGTGTTCCAAGCGG
>NZ_VKJP01000399.1 GCF_007280575.1 Streptomyces benahoarensis | reverse complement strand
GCCCCCGAGCGCCCCCTACGCGGCGCCCCCACGCCTACGCCCCGCTACTCGACCCCGATCAGCAACGGCGCCGCATGGCGGCCGCCCTCGTACACGACGGTGTCGACGGCGAGGAACCGTTCGCGGACGTGGGCCTCCAGCCGTTCGGCGAGGCCGTCCGGGGCGCAGGCGCCGCGGACCAGGGTGACGAGTTCGCCGCCGGCCGAGAGCATCCGGTCGAGGACGGTGAGGGCGGTGTCCGTCAGATCGCCGCCGATGACCACGACGTCGCCGTCGATGAGCCCGAGAATGTCGCCCCGCTGGCAGATGCCTGCCATCGTCCACGCCTGCCGTTCGGCGACGGCCAGTTCGGCGTAGCGGGTGGCCCCGGCGGCCGAGGTCATGGCGACGGCGTCCTCGTCGAAGCTGCGGTCGGGCTCGTGCACGGCGAGCGCCGCGAGGCCCTGTACGGCGGCGCGGGTGGGGATGAGCGCGACCCGGATGCCCTCGGTGCGGGCCGCCTCGGCCGCCGCGGCGGCGGTGTGCCGCAGCTCGGGGTCGTTCGGCAGCAGCAGCACCTCGCGGGCGTGCGCCTGCCGGATCGCCTGGACCAACTCCCCGGAGGCGGGCGGCTCCCCGGGGCGCACGCGCACCGCGGTCGCACCCGCCTCCTCGCACAGCGCGGCCAGGCCCTCCCCGGGGACGACGGCGACGACGCCCCGTGCGGCCGGTTCCACCGCCTCCCGCACGGCGTGCGCGGCGCCGTCGAAGTGCGAGATGCGGATGCGGTACGGGCGGCCCGCCTCGATACCGGCCTCGACGGCGGCGCCCGCATCGTCGACATGGACATGAACGCGCCACAGGTCGTCGCCGCCGACCACGACGAGGGAGTCGCCGAGCGCGTCGAGCCGGGAGCGCAGCCGCGCCACGGCGGCGTCGGTGGCCTCCAGGAGATAGATCACCTCGAAGGCGGGCCCCGCCGCCTCCCCGGGCGGGCAGCTCTCCGGCGCGGCCACGGTGACGGCCGCGGGGCCCGCCGCCTCCGGGAGCGGGGCGTCGGCCCGTACGGGGACAGGGGCGGTGGTGACCTCGCCGGACAGGGCGTCGGCGAGCGCCCCCAGCAGGGCGACGAGACCGCAGCCCCCGGCGTCCACGACCCCGGCCCGGCCCAGGGCGGCGAGCTGTCCCGGGGTGGCGCGGAGCGCGGTGCGGGCGCCGTCGTGGGCGGCGCCCGCCACCGCCGCGGCGTGCGGCGCGGTGGCGGCGACGGCCACCGCGGCATCGGCGGCGGAGGCGGCGACCGTCAGCACGGTGCCCTCCACGGGGTGCGCGACGGCCTCCCGGGCGGCGGCGGCGGCGCGGTGCAGCGCACGCCCCAGGGTCATGGGCGGACAGCCGCCGGGCCGCTCACCGGTGGCGCCCGCATCGTCGGCCCCCGCAGCTCCCGGCCCCGCCGCAGGCACCGGCGGCGCGGCCAGGATCTCGGTCATGCCGCGGAGCAGCTGGGCGAGGATCGTGCCGGAGTTGCCGCGCGCCCCGATGAGGGCGCCGTGCGCCATGGCTCCGGCGGCGTCGGCGAGGCAGGGCGCGGTGCCCGCGGAGGCGTGGCCGTCGAAGGCCGCCTCGACGGCGCGAGCGGCGGATTCGACGGTGAGGTAGAGGTTGGTGCCGGTGTCGCCGTCGGCCACCGGATAGACGTTGATCGCGTCGATCCGGGCACGCTCCCGGCCCAGCGCCTCCAGAGCCAGCCCGCACCAGGTGCGGATCGCGGCGGCGTCGAGCGGGTGCGGCACAGCGTCCTCCTGGATGCACGGGATGACCGCACAGTAGCCGCGGTCACACCGGGAGCCCGGGGCGGGGGCCGGAGCACGCGTGGTAGTTTCGTTCTACGGAAGCGGCCGTTGTATGCTGCTCCGGTTGCCCGGTGCGAATCGGGCCATTCCTCTCCTGGCGATGCCGGTCGGTCAATGCACTCGGCCCGTCAGGATTCACCGTAAGTGCATCTGAAGTCTTTGGAGTGACCCGTGGCTGCCAACTGCGACGTCTGCGGCAAGGGGCCGGGCTTCGGCAAGAGTGTCTCTCACTCGCACCGCCGCACCAACCGTCGTTGGAATCCCAACATCCAGACGGTTCGTGCAGTGGTCGAGCGTACGCCGAAGCGGCTCAACGTCTGCACCTCGTGCATCAAGGCCGGCAAGGTCTCGCGCTGACGTCTTAGCCGTAGCGCAGCCAAGCCGGTTGCTTGACGCAAAGCCGGTCCACCGAAAGGTGGGCCGGCTTTTCGTCGTTGTCCCACGGGGCACGGAGCCCTCGGTTGTCCCACGGGGCCGGGGCGTTGTCGCGGGCGGACGGCGCCCCGTACGGCGGGCACACGATGCGGAGGCGAGCGCCCCGTGCGGCGGGCGCACGGGGCAGGATCAGGCCCCTCGCGCGGTGGGCCGTGCCCCGTTGCCGCACGGCGCGCACTGTTGCCGGGTATGGGCCCCGTGTTGCCGTCCGTTACGGGTGGGCGCCGCTCGTTGCGCCGTCGTTGCGGTCTCGTGGCCGGGCGGCGGTACCGCTTCCGGGGCGTTCCTCGCCGCCCCTAGTGTCCGGGTTCCGGACGCGGCACTCCCCTGCCGGGTCCGTCCGTCACCCACTGTGCGAGGACCGTTCATGAGCCAGCCCGTCGACTCCGTCACCGCAGGACACACCACCGACGACCACGCCGGGGCGGAGGACCCGTCCGCCGCGTGGTCCTTCGAGACCCGGCAGATCCACGCGGGTGCGGCCCCCGATCCCGCCACCGGGGCCCGCGCGGTGCCGATCTACCAGACGACGTCCTTCGCCTTCCGGGACACGCAGCACGCCGCGGACCTCTTCTCGCTCGCCGAGCCCGGCAACATCTACACCCGGATCCACAACCCCACCCAGGACGTCCTGGAGCAGCGGGTCGCCGCGTTGGAGGGCGGCGTCGCGGCCGTCGCGCTCGCCTCCGGGCAGGCCGCCGAGACGCTGGCGCTGCTGACGCTGGCGGGCGCCGGTGACCACGTCGTGGCCTCGTCCTCGCTGTACGGCGGGACGTACAACCTGTTCCGGCACACCCTGCCGCGGCTGGGAGTGGAGGTGTCGTTCGTCGACGACCCCGACGACATCGCCGCCTGGCAGGCGGCCGTACGCCCCACGACGAAGGCGTTCTTCGCGGAGACGCTGGGCAATCCGCGGGGCAACGTCCTCGACGTCCGGGCGGTCGCGGACGCGGCGCACGGGGCGGGCGTGCCGCTGATCGTCGACAACACGGTGCCCACGCCCTACCTGCTGCGGCCCATCGAGCACGGCGCGGACGTCGTGGTGCACTCGGCGACGAAGTTCCTCGGCGGACACGGCACCACGCTGGGCGGCGTGGTGGTCGACGCGGGCACCTTCGACTTCGGGGCGCACGCCGAGCGGTTCGCCGCCTTCCACACCCCCGACCCGAGCTACCACGGGCTGCGCTACTGGCCGGACCTGGGCCCCGGCGCGTTCGCCGTGAAGCTGCGGGTGCAGCTGCTGCGCGACATCGGCCCGGCCATCGCGCCGCACTCCGCGTTCCTGCTGCTCCAGGGCATCGAGACGCTCAGCCTCCGCCTGGAGCGGCACACCGCCAACGCGCAGGCGCTCGCCGAGTGGCTGGAGCAGCGCGACGAGGTGGCGGCGGTGCACTACCCGGGGCTGACGTCCAACCGCTGGTACGAGGCGGGGCAGACGTATCTGCCGCGTGGTGCGGGCGCGGTGCTCTCGTTCGAGCTGCGCGACGGCATCGAGGCGGGCAAGAAGTTCGTCGACGCGGTGCGGCTCTTCAGCCACCTCGCGAACATCGGTGACGTACGGAGCCTGATCATCCACCCGGCGTCGACCACCCACAGCCAGCTCGACGAGGAGCAGCTGGCGGCGACCGGCGCGGCGCCGGGCCTGGTGCGGCTCTCCGTCGGGCTGGAGAGCCTGGAGGATCTGCGGGCCGATCTGGAGGCGGGGTTCCGGGCCGCGAAGGCGGCGTCCTGAGCACCGTCGCGTCGGGCCGTGCCCTCCCGCCGGCCTCCGGGGCCTGGCGGGAGGGCGATCCGCCGGGCCGCCGCCGGTGGGTGACGCTGCCCGGCACGCTGCCGCTGGAGGCCGGTGGCGCACTGCCGGGCGTGCGGATCGCGTACGAGACGTGGGGCACGCTCGCCCCGGACGCCTCGAACGCGGTGCTGGTGCTGCACGCGCTGACCGGCGACAGCCATGTGGCGGGCCCGGCGGGGCCCGGGCATCCCACGGCGGGCTGGTGGGACGCGCTGGTCGGGCCGGGCGCGGCGCTGGACACCCGGCGGTGGTTCGTGGTGGCGCCCAATGTGCTGGGCGGTTGCCAGGGCAGTACGGGTCCGGCGTCGCCCCGTCCCGGCGGCGCGGGGCGGTGGGGGCCGGACTTCCCGCTGGTGACACCGCGGGACCAGGCCGCGGCCGAGGCGCGGCTGGCCGACGCGCTGGGCATCGGGCGGTGGGCGGCGGTGATCGGCGGCTCCATGGGCGGTATGCGGGCCCTGGAGTGGGCGGTGGGGCTGCCGGAGCGGACCGGTGCGCTGCTGGTGCTGGCGTGCGGGGCGGCGGCGTCGGCGGAACAGATCGCGTGGGGCGCCGTGCAGACGGCCGCGGTGCGCGCCGATCCGGGCTGGCGCGCGGGGCGGTACCACGACGCCCCGGACGGTGCGGGCCCGCACCGGGGGCTGGGCGTCGCCCGGCGGATCGCCCAGCTCACCTACCGCAGCGAACCGGAGCTGGCGGACCGGTTCGGGCGGCGGGCGCAGCCCGGCGAGGACCCGTGGCGCGGCGGGCGGTACGCGGTGGAGTCGTACCTCGACCACCATGCGGGCAAGTTGGTGCGGCGGTTCGACGCGGGGAGCTACGTCACGCTCGTCGAGGCGATGAACGCGCACGACGTGGGGCGCGGACGGGGCGGCGCGGCGGCGGCCCTGGCGCGGGCGCGGATGCCCGCGGTGGTCGCCGGCATCGGCTCCGACCGGCTCTACCCGCCCGCCCAGCAGGCCGAGTTGGCGGCCTTGCTCCCCGGCGCCGACCGGCCACGCATCCTCGACTCACCGTCCGGCCACGACGGTTTCCTCACCGAGACGGAACGGGATCGGGCCGGTGGATCATGGGTGGCGGTGGCATGAGGG
>NZ_VKJP01000398.1 GCF_007280575.1 Streptomyces benahoarensis | reverse complement strand
CCGCCCCCGGCCCCTCACGAGCCCATGATCGCGATCCGCCCCGCGTAGATGGCGTCCCGCGGCGGCAGTGCCACCTCCGGCCTGCGGCCGAAGTCGTCAAGCCGGGTCGTCGACGTCACCGCCGCGCCGCGCGGCGAACCGTTGGCGAAGCGGTAGTGCTGGCTGACCTTGCGCAGCCGCCCCGCCGCGTCCAGATACGCGTCGAACGGCACCCGCCGCGTGGTGAACCCTTTTTCCGCCGCCGTCAGCACCGGCCGCGTCCGCGCCGACGCCGCCCCGGCGGCCGCCGCGATGTCCGTCGTCCCGCTGTAGTGCCGCACCGCGACGCCGTCGACCCGCGCCTCGCCCCGGTACGTCACCTCCCGCGCACCCCGCAGCAGTTCGGCCGCGGCCAGCGGATCGGTGGCCCCGCCGGTGACGAGATTGCCGTCCGCGAGGCCCGTCGCATCGATCCGCACCCATTTGTCCGCGGGCACCCCGGCGCCGCGGTTCTTCATGTACAGCGCGCCCGGCACCAGGATCTCGGTGACCGGCGGCCGTGGCCCACGCCCGTCGCCCGCCGGGTCCGGCAGCGTCAGCCGCAGCCGCCCCGTACCGCGCCGGAAGTCGTACTCACCGCTGCCCCGGATCGCCACCCGGGTGCCGCCGCTGATCGTCTCCATCGTCGAGGTGACCCGCGCCCCGCCGGCCCGCAGCAGCGCGTCGGCGCTGGCCCGCACCGCCCGCTCGGCCGCCGAGGAATCCGCACCCGGCAGCCCGTCGGCGGACGCACCGCCCGCCGAACACCCCGCCGTCAGCAGCCCCGCCCCGCACACCAACGCCGCGACGACCGCGCCCGTCTCCCGCCTGACCTGCGCCACCATCGCGTACGAGCCCCTTCGGCCGCTTCCCCTGGGCGGACCCGGAACGGCCGGTACCGGAGGCCGCCGACCGGGCGCTCCGCTCACCGGCGGTCCGCGCCGGGCGGCCCGTTCCGGACGGCCGGTCACGCACCGGCCGCCCCGTTCAACGACCGTTTCCGGGGCCCGTCACGCCCCGCCACCCGGGGCGCGTAGCGTGGCGGGGTGACCGATCGCGCCCCGCGCCCGCCGCCGACGGCGCCCCGGCCGACGGCGCCGGGCACCACACCTCCACCTCCGAGCGCGGGTCCTTCATCTCGGCGGGCTGCTCCTGCGGCTGGCGTGGCGCCGCCCGCCGCGCCCGTTCCCAGGCCCGTACGGACGCCGAACGCCATCTGACCGCCGCCACGCCGCCGGAATGATCCCGCGTCCGGGAACCGTCAACTCCCCTGCCGCATCTGGGTAGGGAGAGAACGACGGCACCGGGCACCGGCCGGCGCACCGCACCTGACCGATCTTCAGGCCGCGCGCGCCGCATCCGGAACGCCACCCCCACGGCGGCGCCTCCCGCCCCGGTACCGCACCCCTCGGCCACCGGCCGGACCCGTGGCCGTACGGGGACGCCGATCACCACGAGGGGACATTTCCCAATGAAGCGCCGCACACTCCTGCAAACCGGTGGCGGTCTCGCGGCCACCTCGGTCGCCTGGGCCACCGGCTGCACCACGAACGGCGCGGCCTCGGGCTCCTCCGCCGCCCCGGCCACGGCGGGCGGCGCACTCACCGCCACCGCCTCCTCGTCCACGAAACCTGCCGCCACCAAGGCCGGTTGGAGCGCACTCGCCAAGAGCCTCGACGGCAAGCTCATCCGCCCCTCGGACGCCGCGTACACGACGGCCGGGCGCCTGTACAACACCCGCTACGACACCCTGAAGCCGTCGGCGGTCGCCTACGTAGCGCACCCCTCGGACATCGCTGAATGCCTGTCCTTCGCGCGCCGCTACCGCACCCCCGTCGCCATCCGCAGTGGCGGCCACTCCTACGCGGGCTACTCCAGCGGCAACGGCAAGCTCGTCATCGACGTCTCGTCCCTCGACACGGTCGGCGCGCCCTCGGGCGGCGAGGTCGCGATCGGCGCGGGCGCCAAGCTCATCGACATCTACACCGGCATCGGCGCGCACGGCGTCACGCTGCCCGGCGGCTCCTGCCCGACCGTCGCGATATCCGGCCTCACCCTGGGCGGCGGACACGGCGTCACCTCCCGTGCATACGGCCTGACCTGCGACAGTCTCGTCGGTGCGACGGTGGTCACCGCCGACGGCAAGACCGTCGACTGCGACGCCTCGCAGCACCCCGACCTCTTCTGGGCGCTGCGCGGCGCCGGGAACGGCAACTTCGGCGTCGTCACCGAACTCCGCTTCCGTACGCACCCCGCGCCGCGTTCGGTCATGGCGTACATGACCTGGCCGTGGGCGAAGGCGGCCAAGGTGCTGGGCTCCTGGCAGCAGTGGGGCCCCTCGCAGGCGGACGAGATATGGTCCGCCTGCCATCTGGATGCCCGCCCCGGCGGCACCCCCTCCGTCTCCGTCGCGGCGTTCTCCATGGGCGGCTACCGCGACCTCCAGAACGCCGTCGACCAGCTCGCCGACCGGCCCGGCGGCCCGGGCCCCGCGGCCACCGTGCGGCTCACCCCCATCGACCACCTGGACGCGATGGAGGCGTACGCGGGCTGCTCGTCCAAGACGACGGCGCAGTGCCACGCGCCGGGCGCGCTGCCCGGCCAGACCGCCCCGGGCCAGCTGGGCCGCGAAACGTACGCGGCGCGCTCGCACTTCTTCGACCGGCCGCTGTCCGCGTCGGGCATCCAGACGGCCCTGGCGCAGGTCGAGAGCGGCGGCCACAAGGGCGTGACCGGCAATGTCGCGTTCACCGCGCTGGGCGGCGCGATCAACCGCGTCGGCGCCACCGACACCGCGTTCGTCCACCGCGGTTCACGCTTCCTCGCGCAGTACCTGGCGTCCTGGCCGGCCGGTGGTTCGTCCGCCTCCCGCACCGCCTGGCTGGACGCCTTCCACGGCGCGATGCGCCGCCACTCCTCGGGCGCCGCCTACCAGAACTACACCGACCCGTCCCTGACGAACTGGAAGTCCGCCTACTACGGCCCGGCCACCGACCGCTTGGACAAGGTCAAGCGGACGTACGACCCGCAGCGGCTGTTCAGCACGTTCCCGCAGGCGTTGTAAGCGGCGTACGGGGCGGGGGCGCCGGGCTCCAGGCGCGCCCGTGGACGGACGGGCGCGGGCCCCAGGGGCATACGGGCCGGGGCCTGCCGCCCCGGCCTCACGCCGCCAGGTCGCGTTCCTGTCCCTCGCCGCCGGGCAGCGCCGCCCGGCCCCGGGCCGCCGGGGCGGTGGGCGCTTCCTCCGGTGCCGGGTGCCCGTCGTCCGCCGGGGCGTACCGCTCGCCGTAGGTCTCCGTGAACGCCTGCGCGTACGCCGCCTCGACCGCCGCCCGGGCATCGGGCGTCTCCGCCGTCTCGGGGACCCCGGGGGCCCGCACCAGGCGGCCCACGCGGGAGCGGCCGAGCCGGGTCATCAGCGGTACCAGCAGCGCCTGCGCGGGCGGCGCGAGCAGCAGCACCACGGCGGTGCCCAGCGCGAACCCGCCGATGACGTCCGTCGGGTAGTGCACGCCCAGGTAGATCCGGCAGAACCCTTCGAGCAGCGCCAGGCCGATACCGATCAGGCCGTAGGAGCGGCGGACGAGGAAGAGTCCGGCGCCGACCGCCATGGCGAGCGTCGCGTGGTCGCTGACGAACGAGAAGTCGGTCTTCCCCGGGACGAGGACCGTCAGCCCGGCGTGGTCGTGGAACGGGCGGGGGCGGCCGACGATGGCCCGGATGGGGGCGTTGGCGAGCAGCGCGAGACCGGCGGCCAGCGGTGCCCACACCAGCCCGGCGACCGCGGCGGGCGCCCCGGCGCGGCGCCGCACGGACCACCAGGCGAGCACGCACAGCACGGCGAGCGCGGCGAGGACGCCGTATTCGCCGAGATACTCCATCGCGTGGTTGACCCACCGCGGAGCATCCTTCGCGAGGCCGTTGATGCCGCCGAGCACGTCGGCATCCGGGTCCGGCCCCTCAAGTGCGAGTCCAGCCATCTGCTGTGACCCCTTATCTTCCGCGCGCGCGAGCGCCGTGTGTGTGCTGCCGGCCCCCGTGGTCGTCCTGTTCCGCCGTACCGTCACGACGGGCGCGCCCCCGCGTCCGGCCCGCCCGACGCCAGGAGAACGCGCGCGTCATCACGGTCGTTCCGCACGCCACCGGATGATCACCAGCCTGTTGTCCCAGCGTGACCCACCCCGGGCGCCGGGCGCCTCATGTTCACGCGGTGTTCGCAGCGGGCAGCGCTTTCGCGCCATCGGAGGTGACGCGGGTGGCGCCGATGTAGTCCGGCACATCGATCTTGTCGAACCGGATCAGCGCGCCCGTGTGCGGCGCGTTGATCATGTATCCGCCGCCGACATACATCCCGACGTGATGGATCGACCGAGGGTCCGTCAGATCGTTGGCGAAGAACACCAGATCGCCGGGGAGCAGTTCATCGCGCTTGGGGTGCGGACCGGCGTTCCACTGGTCGTTCGCCACCCGCGGCAGCTCTATGCCGACCGAGTGGTACGCGGCCTGCGTCAGCCCGGAGCAGTCGAACCGGCCGTTCTGCGCGGCGGTGCCCGTACCGCCCCAGAGATAGGGCGTGCCGAGCTTCGCCTGCGCGTAGTAGATGGCCCCGGCTGCCTGCTTGTTCGACGCGACCGGCGCGGTCGGCGCCTCGAAGCTCTTGGCGAGCGTGGTGATCGACTTGACGTAGTTCTGCGTCTCGCCATAGGGCGGGACACCGTTGTACTGGATCACGCGGTAGGCGCCCGCGTTGTACGCGGCGAGCATGTTGTGCGTGGCGTCGCCCGGCGCGTCCTTCACGTACTTCGCCAGCTCACAGTCGTACGACGCGGCCGACGCGATGGCGTCCGCCGGGTCCCAGACGTCCTTCTTGCCGTCGCCGTTGCCGTCGACGCCGTGGGTGGCCCAGGTACCGGGGATGAACTGCGCCATGCCCTGCGCGGCGGCAGGGCTCTGGGCCCGAGGGTTCCAGCCGCTCTCCTGGTAGAGCTGTGCGGCCAGCAACGAGGGGCTTATCGCCGGACAGAGCTGACCCCACTTCTGCACCAGCGGCTGATATTCGGCGGGCACCGCCCCCTTGGCCAGCCCGAGCGCCCGCCCACCGGCCGCACCGACCAGCCCGGTGGCCGCGGTGTACGTGCCGATCACGAGCAGCGCGAGGAGACAGAGCATCAGCCCCGCCCCGATACCACCTGCTATCCAGAGTTTCCGCACGCCCCAACCC
>NZ_VKJP01000397.1 GCF_007280575.1 Streptomyces benahoarensis | reverse complement strand
GCGGGGGCCGCGGGGCCGGTCAGCGCGGTGGCGCCGAGGAGCAGCGCGGCACCGGCCGACCGCAGGGAGCGCGACGACTGCGGTGTGGGACCGGACATCTGACCACCTCCGACGCCGACGGCCGGGCGCCGGGGTGCCCGGTGCTCCGGCCGTCCGGCCGTATCCGTGACGTGCGAACGGTGGGGATGCTGCCACGGTGGGTGGTGATTTCTGAACGAAGGCGGAGGAAGCGGGCGGTCGGCTCACCCGATCGGCGCCGGGCGGCCCGGTGTGCGGGGCGGGGCGCGGCGTGGGGCCAGGTCCGCGCCGCTCAGCGGCCGAAGTAGGCGTCGAAGTTCTTCTGGAACTCCCAGTCGTTGTAGCGGTCCCAGTTGATCGACCAGGTCATCAGGCCGCCGAGGTCCGGCCAGGCGCCGTGCGGGGTGTAGCCGCCGCAGTCGGTGTTCTTGGTGAGGCAGTTGAGCGCCTTGGTGACGTCGCCGGTCGAGGTGTGGCCGTTACCGGCGTTGGGCGAGGCGGGCAGGCCGATCGCCACCTGGGAGGGCTTGAGCGGCGGGAACATCTGGTCCTTGTTGCCCGCGACGGGGAAACCGGCGAGCAGCATGTCCGTCATCGTGATGGGGAAGTCGGCGCTGCCCATGGTGTGGTACTGCTCGTCCAGGCCCATGATCGGTCCGGAGTTGTAGTCCTGGACGTGCAGCAGCGTCAGATCGTCGCGGAGCGCGTGGATCACCGGCAGATACGCCCCGGCGCGCGGGTCCTGACCGCCCCAGGGGCCGGAGCCGTAGTACTGGTGGCCCAGCTGGACGAAGAAGGTCTCCGGCGCCATCGTCAGCGTGAACTTCTCGCCGTACTTCGCCTTGAGCGACTTCACCGCCGCGATGAGGTTGACGACGGAGGGCGTGGTGGGCTTGGTGAAGTCGGTGTCGCCGTCGTCGAGGGAGAGGGAGTGGCCCTCGAAGTCGATGTCGAGGCCGTCGAGCCCGTAGCGGTCGATGAGGGCGCCGACGGACGTCACGAACGCGTCCCGGGCGGCGGCGGTGGTCAGCTGGACCTGGCCGTTCTGTCCGCCGATCGAGATCAGCACCTTCTTGCCCGCGGCCTGCTTCGCCTTGACCGCGGCCTTGAACTCGTCCTCGCTCTCCACGCCCGGGCACTCGCTCTGCGGGCACAGCGAGAAGCGGATGTCGCCGGAGGTGGGGGAGGTCGGCTCACCGAAGGCCAGATCGATGAGGTCCCAGCTGTCGGGGACGTCGGCGAGGCGGGTGTAGCCGGAGCCGTTGGCGAAGCTGGTGTGGAGGTAGCCGACGAGGGTGTGCGCGGACGCGGCGGCGGGCCGGGCGGCGGACGGGGCGGGCGCCGCTGCGGCGTGCGCCGGTCCGGTACCGGCCAGGGCGGTGAGCACCGCGGTGGTGGCGATGGCGGCGAGCGCGGCGGGCAGGGCGCGACGGCGGCGGGCGGCGGCGCGGCGGATGCGGCCGGGACGGTCGGGGCGGGGCGAGCCGGTGCGCATGGTGCTGCTCCTTCGGTCGACGGCGCGGAACGGTGGCACGGGGCGGTGCACGGGCGGTGGCGCGGTGTCGAGGCAGGGGAAGCCGCCCCTGAAGGGGTCGATCCGGTCAGGGAGGCGGGGCGGCTCCCCCGGGCAGGAAGCAAACAGGACTAGACCATTGGGTGTCAATGGTCCGGACCAGAGCGGGTGGAGAGGGTGTGGGCGTGGGGAGCTGGCGGGGCGGGCGCCCAGGGGCGCGTCCGAGGAGGGCGCCCGGGTCCGGCACCCGCCGATGTCTCAACCCGCTTTGCTCCAGGGCCACGTCAGCCGCCCCCGCCCCGCATCCCCCTCGGGGTCGTACGCGTAGCGCCAGCCGCGGGGCAGGCCGAGGCGGCCGGGCGGGCCCGGGACGCGGCGGTAGACGTGCACCGTCGGCGGGGTGCCGTCGTCGTGCGGGACCGGCACGGTGTAGACCTTCGGCGGACGGCCGGTGGCGCCGACGAGGACCGGCAGCACCCGGCCGTCCAGCGGGCCGCCGGTGAACGGGGTGTTCTCGCTTCTCACGGGGTCAGTGTCACACCGGGGGAGCGGGACGGGGCGCGTCAGGGGTGCGGGCCGGTGCCACGGCAGGCGCCGGGTGGCTCACGCCGGGCCCGGGCCGCGGCGTCGTTCAGAGCAGATGACCGGCGTCGCCGATGACCGGCACGGTGCGGCGGGCCAGGTCGCCCACCCGGCCCTCGCGGGTCTCCAGCGCCAGCGCCCGCCGCACCACCCGGGCCGTCTGCGGGTCGCGCGCCGCCGTCGAGGCCAGCAGCGCCATGAAGTGGTCGACCAGCCAGTCCCGCAGTTCGCCCAGATCCGGGTGTTTCTCCTCGTCCAGCCAGATCAGCGAGGCGGCCTCCACCGTCGTGATCCACATCCGGACGGTCATCCGCAGCCGCCGCCCCGGCTCCGGTGCGCCGAGGTGGTGCAGGATGTGGTCGGCCGCGGCGCGCCGGACCTCGTCCACGATCGCCGACGTCCGGGACGTCTCGACCACGCTGCCGCCCTGGAGCAGCGCGCTGAACCCCGCGTCGTGCTCGTCGACGAAGGCGAGATAGCGGTCGAGGGCGTGCGAGAGGCGCTGGGTGAGCGGGCCGGCCTCCGGTTCGTCGAAGCAGCCTTCGAGGGCGTCGGCGGCGCTGCGCAGGGCCGCTTCGTACAGCTGCTGTTTGCCGCCGGGGAAGTAGCGGTAGACCAGCGGCCGGGAGACCCCGGCGGCGGTCGCGACGTCGTCGAGCGTCACGTCCTCGGGCGCGCGGTGGGCGAACAGTCCCAGTGCGGCGGCGAGGAGTTGGCTGCGGCGCTGCTCCACGCCCATCCTGCGATAGGCGGGTCGGGGTACTGCCGGGGCGGTGCCGCTGCCGTTCATACCAGCAGCGTAACCGCCCCGCGTTCGCGGCCGCACGGACGGCCGGGCCGCCGCCCGCCGGTCCGTACGGATCAGGCCAGCAGCCCGGAGCTGCGCCACAACTTCCGGCCCACGCCGCGCAGCACGCCGATCTCGTCGAGGAAGTCGGTCAGCCGCTTGGCGCCGGACTGCATCACCTCGCGGCGGTGCCCGCTCGCCCGGACCTGCGCGACGGCCTCCCGCCGGTCCAGGCCGACGTTGCTGTACACCGCCGGGTTGACGAACGCGACGGAGAAGACCCGCGCCGCCTCGCCCGCGCTGACCCGGGTCAGCTCCCGCTCCCAGCGCGGCGCGGTCACCATCTGCCGCCGCAACTCCTCCCGCGCGTAGCGCACATGGCGCGCCTCCTCGACGACATGGATACGGGTCACGCCGCGTACGAGGGTCTGCACCCGCTCGTCCGGGAAGGTCAGCCGCTGCATCCAGTCCAGGATCTCCTCACCCAGCAGGGTGCAGGCGAACGAACCGGGCGTGGTGGAGACGGTCTTGAGGATGCGGGCGAGGTGGTGGTTGAGGCGCGAGACCGGGTACGCGGGCGCGCCGCTGCGGGTGATCAGCCGGGCGAACATCTTCGAGTGGCGGCACTCGTCCGCGATCTCGGTGAGCGCGTAGCGGACGTGTGCGCTGGTCACCGGCTTGTCGTAGAGGTGCCGCACCAGCAGCTGCATCAGGATGATCTCGAACCAGATGCCCAACGACGCGAGGGATGCGGCCTCGTGCCGGGAGAGGTCCTGCTGCTGCTCGACCGGCATCCGGCGCCACAGGGGCGTGTCGTAGAGCGACACCAGCTCCGGCGGCCAGTACCACTTGCCGTCTTCGAGCGGTGCGTCCCAGTCGAGTGCGGTGTCGGGGTCGAAGGAGTGCTTGGCCGAGGAGTCGAGCAGGCGCTCGGCCACCTGCTCGCGGTCCTTGAGCAGCCCGAGGGCGTCCCGCAGGACCTCGGTGTCCGGGATGGTCATCGCGGTCGTCGCGCTCGTCATGGCTGTGGCTACCTCGCTCATGGGTTACCAGCGGTCACATCTTATAAGACTGTGCGTCAGTAAGCCCGTCAATCCCCCGCACACGACTTCTTGACCCGCCGGTAAGCAGCGTGTGAGCCTGCGGGTGACCCCGCCGCCGTACCGCATCGCACGACGCGTTCCCCGGCCGGCGGGCGGAGCGTGATGACAGGCCCCAGCAGCCCGGTGAGCCGAGGAGACGCCCGTGTCGAGCCGCGAGACTTACACCCAAGAACCCGCCGACGGCCTCCTGTGGGAGGTCCCCGCCGCCGGAGCCGCCCGCTTCAGCTGGGAGTACGACGAGGGGCGCGCCCGGCTCCTCGCCCTCTACCAGAAGGGCAAGGACAAGCAGTGGGACGCCACCACCCGCATCGACTGGGGCCAGGAGGTCGACCCGCTCGACCCGCTCGGCACCCCGGACGAGTCGACGGTCCTGTACGGCACGCCCTACTGGGACCGGATGTCCGCACGGGACCGCGGCGCGCTGCGCCAGCACTTCGCCGCCTGGCAGTTCAGCCAGTTCCTCCACGGTGAGCAGGGCGCGATGGTGTGCGCCGCCCGGATCACCGAGTCCGTGCCCGACCTCGACGCGAAGTTCTACTCCGCCACCCAGGCCATGGACGAGGCGCGGCACGCCGAGATCTACAGCCGCTTCCTGCACGAGAAGATCCAGCTGCTCTACCCCGTCAACGACAGCCTGCGCGCCCTCCTCGGCGACACCCTGCGCGACGCCCGCTGGGACATGCCCTACCTCGGGATGCAGGTGCTCATCGAGGGGCTGGCGCTGGCGGCGTTCGGCATGATCCGCGACACCACCACCAAGCCGTTGCCGCACCAGATCCTCGCCTACGTCATGCAGGACGAGGCCCGGCACGTCGCCTTCGGCCGGATGGCGCTGCGCGACCACTACCGGCAGCTCACCGACGCCGAACTGCGCGAACGCGAGGAGTTCGTCATCGAGGGCTGCTATCTGATGCGGGATCGGCTGCGCGGTCTGGAGGTCCTGGAGAACTTCGGCATCCCGCGCGCCGAGGCCCTGGAACTCACCGAACAGTCGGAGTTCCTGCACCTCTTCCGCAAGCTGCTCTTCAGCCGCATCGTGCCGTGTGTCAAGGACATCGGCCTGTGGGGCCCGCGCCTGCGCCGTGCCTACGCCGACCTGGGCGTCCTCGACCTGGGCGACGCGGAGCTGGACACGCTGATGGCCCAGGACGAGGAGCTGGCCGAGCAGTTGGACGCCCGCCGCTTCGCCGCCGAGGAGGCGGCCCGCACCGCCGAGATCGCGGCGACGGTCGCGGAGGGGGCTGCGGAGGACGGCGGTGAGGGG
>NZ_VKJP01000396.1 GCF_007280575.1 Streptomyces benahoarensis | reverse complement strand
GGAGGGGAAATCGTGGTGCGCGCGGCCGTGCCGGGAGCGCTGGGGCCGGGGTCGGGGCCGGTCGCCCGCGGCACGCGCCGCCCGCCCGCTACCGGCAGTCCGGGCAGTTGACCGCCCGCAGCCATTCGTCGACGGGCCGGCCTTCTCCGGCGCCGCATCGGGGGCGCGGGTCGTCGGTGCCGACGAGTGCGTGGACGCGCAGGACGTCCTCGCCGACGGTGCCGGAGCGGGGCGGTGTGCGGGGAGCGTCCCCGTGCGCAGGAAGGCTGTCCATGGCTGCCTCCACGGCTACCTCCACGGGTCTTCGGCGAGGACGTGGAGCGGGTGGCCGAGTCCGCCGATGCGGTGCCGGAACGGCTCCGGTGGTGCCTGGCCCGCGTCGCCGGGCGGCTGGCCGGGCCAGATGCTCAGCGTGTGGGTGCGGTCGGCGTCCGGGACGGTGACGAACAGCGCGTGCCCGCGCTTGATGTGCTCGCGCGCCGCCCGCTCCTCGCCCGCGTCCCACGCCCACGCCCGCACCTTCGCGGCGTGATCCGGTACGCCGCCGTCCGCCGCGCCACGCGTCAGCCAGGCCCACGGCGACCGCACCGGCTCGGGCTCGACCCGTTCCGCCAGCCGCAGCGCCTGCCCGCGCAGCCACCGCACGGCCAGCACGGGAGAGACGGTCCACAGCGCCCCGACGGTGTGCACGGCCCCGCCGCTGGATCCCGACGTCCGCTTTTCGAGGCGTACTTCGGCGAGGTAGCCGGTCACAGGATCTCCCCCCGGCTGCGCGCGTTGACCAGGGCGATCCCGGCGATCAGATGCTCGGCGCGGGACGCGCGGCGGATGTGCGCGGCGTCGGCGACCCACTCCACGCCGCCCGTCACCGACCGCAGGGACCACGCCCCGCACAACTCCCCCTTGACGACGCCGAGACAGCGGCGGTCGGCGTCGCCGACGAGTTCACCGAGTGCCGGGCGGTAAGGGACCTGATCGCGTTCCTCGGACCCGCGTTCGACAGACACGATGGTTCCTCTCTGTAGTCATTCCACTACCAGGGAGATGCAGCGTGACCTAGAGTCGGAAGGGCGTTCAACCTGTCAGAAGAGGATGGAAGGTCAGTGAAAGCCCTTGAACATCAAGGAGTTGAACCCGGACGCCTCGCTCAGGGCGGCTTACGGTGCCCGTCTGCGCAGCATGCGGGAAGCGCGTGGCTGGACCCAGGACCATCTGGCCGACCTGATGGGCTATTCCAGCGTGCACATCTCGGCCGTGGAAACTGCGCGGAAGCCTCCTACTCTGCGCTTTTCGCGTAGCGCGGACAGGGCATTCGGCCTGGAGGGCGCGGACACCTTCGACCGCCAGTGGCGCGAGCTCCGGCAGGGCTCGCTGCTGGAGGGCTTCCCGGAGTACGTGGGGTACGAGGGGCGGGCGGTGGAGCTGCGGCTGTACCAGATCGGAATCATCCCTGGGCTGGTACAGACACCGGAATACGCAAGGGTGTTGGCGGAGAGCGCCGTGCGCCGAGGCGCGATCTCGCCCGAGCAGGCCCTCGAACGAGTCGACTTCCTCGCGGAGCGTCAGGCCGCGCTGGAGCGGTCCCGCCCGCCCATGGTGATGGTGGTGATGGACGAGAGCTGCATCCGGCGATGGGTCGGCGGGGACGAGGTCATGGAGGCACAGCTCGACCGGCTGATCAAGTTCGCCAACCGGCCCAACACCGTTCTCCAGGTGGCGCCGTTCACGATAGGAGAGCGCCGCGCGTTCAATCTGCCGGTGAACCTGCTGACCATGGCCGACCGGTCCGTCATGTGCTACGCGGAGTCCCAGGCGCAAGGGAACTTCGACCGCGAACAGACTTCCGTCATGCCCGTCCTGACGGCCTACCATCAACTACAGGCCGAGGTGCTCTCCCAGGCGGAGACCGTGGCCATGATCAGCCAGTTGAGAAAGGGCACCCCGTGACGACCGAATCCCCCCGCTGGTTCAAGTCCTCGTACAGCGACAACGGTGGCGATTGCGTTGAGGTCGCCGCCAACCTCGTCGCCTCGCGTGGCGTCGTGCCCGTCCGTGACTCGAAGGACCCGCACGGCCCGGCGCTGAGCGTTCCCGCCACCGCCTTCGCGTCCTTCGTGGCGGGCGTGAAGGCGGACGAGTTCCGCGCCTGAGCTGGTCCGCGTACGGCGAAAGCCCCGTCCGTTCCTCCGCGTTGGAGGCCGGGCGGGGCTTTCGTTCGGCCCTCTCGCGGCGCCGCCGTCCTGGTCCTACCCTCGGACCGAACCATGAGCGTGCTGACAAGCTGCGAAAGGGTATGCCGTGACGACCGAATCCCCCGCTGGTTCAAGTCCTCGTACAGCGAAAACGGCGGCAACTGCGTCGAGATCGCCGCCGACCGTTGGTTCAAGTCCTCGTACAGCAACAACGGTGGCGACTGCATCGAGGTGGCCGCTGTCCTCGTCGCCTCGCGCGGTGTGGTCCCCGTCCGGGACTCCAAGGACCCGGATGGCCCGCGTCTGAGCGTCCCCGCCACCGCCTTCGCGTCCTTCGTCGCGGGCGTGAAGGCGGACGCGTTCCGGGCCTGAGCTGGTCCGGCGTGCGACGAAAGCCCCGCCCGAGCCTCCCGTGCGGGGGCCGGGCGGGGCTTCCGTGCCGTCCGCGTCAGATCGTCGACGTGTCGATCACGAAGCGGTAGCGCACATCGCTGGCGAGGACGCGCTCGTACGCCTCGTTGATGCGGTCGGCGCTGATCAGCTCGATGTCGGCGGCTATGGAGTGCTCACCGCAGAAGTCGAGCATCTCCTGCGTCTCGCGGATGCCGCCGATCAGCGAACCGGCGAACGACCGGCGCCCGCCGATCAGCGCGAACGGTGCGACGGTCAGCGGCTTCTCCGGGGCGCCCAGCTGGACGAGGGTGCCGTCGGTGCGCAGCAGCGAGAGGTACGCGTTGAGGTCGAGGTCGGCGGAGACCGTGTTGATGATCAGGTCGAAGGTGCCGGCCAGCGCCTCGAACGTGGCCGGGTCCGAGGTCGCGTGGTACGCGTCGGCGCCGAAGCGCAGACCGTCGTCCTTCTTGCGCAGCGACTGGCTGAGCACCGTCACCTCGGCGCCCATCGCGTGCGCGATCTTGACGCCCATGTGGCCGAGACCGCCGAGACCGACCACGGCGACCTTCTTGCCGGGGCCCGCCTGCCAGTGGGCCAGCGGCGAGTAGACCGTGATCCCGGCGCACAGCAGCGGCGCCGCGGCGTCCAGCGGGATGCTCTCCGGGATGCGCAGGGCGTAGTTCTCGTCCACCACGAGGTGGGTGGAGTAGCCGCCCTGGGTGGGCTCGCCGTCCCGCCCGACGGCGTTGTACGTGCCGACGTTGCCCAGCTCACCGGTGCAGTACTGCTCGATCCCGGCGCGGCAGTTGTCGCACTCGCGGCAGGAGTCGACGAAGCAGCCGACGCCGACGCGGTCGCCCACCGCGTAGCGGGAGACGGCGGAGCCGGTCGCGGCGACGACACCGGCGATCTCGTGGCCGGGGACGAGCGGGAAGTGGCCGCCCTCACCCCATTCGGCGCGGGCGGTGTGGATGTCGGAGTGGCAGATACCGGCGAACTTGATGTCGATCAGGATGTCGTGGGCACCCAGCTCGCGGCGCGGGATGGTGGTCCGCTCCAGCGGTGCCTTCGGGGCGGGTGCGGCGTACGCGGCGACAGAGGTGTGGGTCATGTTCCCGAGGATGCAAGGGCCGGCGGACCGTAGCCAGTGCCCCCTGCAACGTATGACCGGCGTTCCTACCAACGGGAGGACCACCCAGGGAGCGCGCGGGGGACCACCCACCGGGCGCCGGACGCTTTTCCCGGTCCCGCCCTGATTGCGCATACTTTCGGTATGGACCAGCGCACCGAATTGAGCGAGTTCCTGCGCTCGCGGCGGGCCCGGCTGCGGCCGGCGGACGTCGGGCTGCCCGCGTACGGCAGGCGGCGGGTGCCCGGGCTGCGGCGTGAGGAGCTGGCGCAGCTGGCCGGGGTCAGCGTCGCGTACTACATCCGGCTGGAGCAGGGCCGGGTCGGCAACGTCTCCGCCGCGGTGCTGGACGCGATCGGCGACGCGCTGCGGCTGACCGGCGCGGAGCGCGACCACCTCGCCCATCTCGCCCGCCCGGTGCCGCGCCGGGCCCGCCCGGCCGTCCGCCCGCAGCGGGTACGGCCCGCCTTCCAGCAGCTGCTGGACACGATGGAGGCGGTGCCCGCGTACGTCATCGGGCGGCGGCTCGACATCATCGCCTGGAACCGGCTGGCCTGCGCGCTGCTCGGCGACTTCCCCGCGCTGCCGCGCAAGGAGCGCAACCTCGCCTGGCAGGTCTTCCTGGACCCGGCGGCCCGCGCGCTGTACGAGAACTGGGAGGCCAAGGCCGCCGACGTCGTCGGCTATCTGCGGCGGGACGCCGGACGCAACCCGGACGATCCGGCGCTCGCTTCGCTGATCGGTGAACTCTCCCTCAAGAGCGACGACTTCCGGCGGCTGTGGGCCGCGCACGACGTCCAGGACAAGGGGTTCGGCACGAAGGCGCTGCGGCATCCGCTGGTCGGCCGGCTGACCCTCGCGTACGAGACGCTGAGCCTGCCCGCCGACCCCGGCCAGCAGCTGATCGCCTACCACGCGGAGCCAGGCTCACCGTCCGCGCAGTCGTTGCGGCTGCTGGCCTCCTGGACGCTGGAACCGGCCCGGCCCCGGCCGGAGGGGGAGGAGACCGGGGCGCGGACCGGGGACGACACGCAGGCGCGGCCTTAGCGGCTCCCGGCGTCGCCCCCAGGAGTCGCCCCTAGTGGAAGAAGAGCACCGAGCGGAGCTTCAGCCGCTCGGTGGCGTGGCCGCCGTCCGGGCGGAGGGTGAAGGAGTCGCCGTCGCAGCCCGGCCCGGTGAACGCCGTCACGAAGTCGCCGGTGTCGTTGCGCGGGGTGTGCGCGGGCGCCACCCAGTCCTGCGCCACCTCGGGCAGCGTCATGCAGACGCCGCTCGGCGGATCTGCCAGGGTCCCTACGTGTACGGCGCCGTCCTGGGCGTCGATGAGGTACGTGAACGAGCCGGTCGCCGCCTGGGCGGACGAGGCGGGCAGGGCGACGGCGAGCGCGAGGGCACCGAGAGCGGCGGCCACGGTGTGGCGAAGGCGCATGGGTGTTTCCTTCCAGGAACGAAACGCGCCCCGTAGCGGGACGCGTGCCGGGAGGAACTGCCCATCCCGTACGGCGTGATGTGCGTCCCCGGGGCACGTCACACGAAGGAGTGCGGGGGGGGCGGAAGGCCGTACGGGGG
>NZ_VKJP01000395.1 GCF_007280575.1 Streptomyces benahoarensis | reverse complement strand
GTCCAGATCCTCACCGAACGGAGCGCGGGGCGGGTGGGTACGCGGCCCCGGCCTGCCCGTTGGCGGCGCCGGGTACCGGACACGGTCGGCGGCGGACCGCGCACCTCTCGACCCATATGGCACCGAGTGCACCGAAAACTCCCGCACTCGGCACTCGGTGTCGTATGTAAGTCCACTTCGCCCTCATCGAACCTTCACCATCGGCCCCGTTGCCCATGAGTAAAAAGCGAGGCATGTGGGACGACGAACTGATCCCGCCGCGGGCGGACATGACCGAGGATCAGTGGCTGCGGGACGAGACGGTGCGGCCCGCGAAGGGCGCGCCGCCGCTGCGGACGACCGGCCGCACCGTGCCGTGGGTGAACCGGCGAACGCTGCTGGGCGGCGCGGTGGCGGGCGCCGCGCTCGGTGTGCTGCCGCTCGGCGCCGGGGACCGCACGGCCGCCGCCGCACCCCGGGGCGGCGCGCCCGGCGCGTTCCCCTTCCCCGAACACCCCACCGCAAGGGCGAGTTCGCCGTACGGGTGACGG
The DNA here is from genome assembly GCF_007280575.1 of Streptomyces benahoarensis. Taxonomy (GTDB): domain Bacteria; phylum Actinomycetota; class Actinomycetes; order Streptomycetales; family Streptomycetaceae; genus Streptomyces; species Streptomyces benahoarensis. Next base: position 4,757 of record NZ_VKJP01000395.1, on the reverse strand, counting down.
GCGACGCGGACACCGGCGACGAGGCGCAGTACGCGGTGGCCGCCGCCGCGCGGGACGTCTGCCGCGCCGAGGGCGTGGCGCTGGCCGTCGGCCTCGGCGACAACATCTACGAGAACGGGCCGGAGTCCGACCACGACGCGGAGTTCCACGACAAGTTCGAGAAGCCGAACTCCGGGATCGACGTGCCGTGGCTGATGGTGCTGGGCAACCACGACTGCTCCGGGCTGCTACCGGGCAGCGGCGGCGACCCGTCCCGCGGCGACCCGCTGGAAGATCGTCCTGGGCCACCACCCGTACCTGAACAACGGCAAGCACGGCAGCGCCGGATCGTACGACGGCTTCACGAGCGGGCACTACACCAGCGGCGTCCACCACAAACCGTCGACGTCGCCACCCGGAAGGCCACCCGCGCACACCGGATCCGCACCACGACGCCGGTCGGCGGGGCGCGGGCGGGGGCGGGGGCGCCGGTGTAGCGCGGCCGTGGAGCCCGTGGCCGGGCGAGCCGGGCGCGTTTCCCGAAGCTGACGGGCGTGCCCCGGCCGGGGCAGCGGGACATGCGGCGGGCCGCACCCCGGCCTAGGGTGAGCGCATGGCCGCGTCCCGGTGGATATCGGCCCTGGTCAACGGCGCGCGGCCGCGGGCCCGGGGCCCGCTCGTCCGCGCGGCGCCGCACCGCCCGGACCGGGCCGCGGCGCCGCCCCTCCCCCTTTTCCGTACGCCCGTGGCAGCCGGGCGACGGGCGCTTTGGTGACCGCCGGGAGCGGCGGGGATCCCGGCCGCCGCTACGACCCGCTGGCCGCCCCGGGGGTGCGCGCGGTGCCCGAGGAGGCGCCGGGCGTCTCGCACCATGAGCCGATCGGCCTGCGCCGCCGCCTCGACCTCAATCTCATGGGCACGTTCGACTGGGATCTGAGCAGCGGCCACATGAACCTCGACGACGGCGCGCTGAGGGTGTACGACCTGCGGGCCGACGAATGGGACGGCGAACCGCTGTCGCTGTCCGCGCGGGTCCCGCCGGAGGAGGGTGCGCGGCTGGACCGGGTGCTGTCGCTGGCGCTCCGGGACGGCGCCTCCTCGTACGGCGCGTACTTCCGGGTGCGGTACCGCGACGGGACGACGCACTGGGCGCACTCGCAGGGCCGGATCCTGCACGACGCGGACGGTATGCCGTACCGGGTGATCGGGGTGGTGCGGGAGGCGTCGAACGAGCTGGCGGACTCGGCGCTGCTGCGGTCGTTGCAGCAGGAGCGGCAGCGGCAGACGGTGATGGTGCAGCAGACCACGGCGGCGCTGGCGCGGGCGATGTCGGTGGCCGATGTGACGCGGGTGCTGACCGGCCCGGGCGGGGCCCGGCGGTTCGGGGCGGACGCGCTGGTCCTCGGGCTGGTGGCGGGCGGCCGGTTCGAGGTGATCGCGGCGGCGGGACTGGACGGCGACGTGCCCGAGGACATGCTGCGCTCGCGGCTGGACGACACGCTGCCGCTGTCCGACACGGTGGCGTCGCGGCGCCCCAGCTTTCTGCGCACCCGCGGCGAGATGATCGCGCGGTTCCCGCGGCTACGCCCGTACGGGGAGATGCTGCCGCCGGGCAGCGCGTCGTTCCTGCCGCTGGTGGCGCAGGACACCGTCGTCGGGGCGCTGGGCCTGTTCGGCCACGAGCCGTCGGGGCAGTCCGCCGAGGCGCGGAACCTGGCGCTGGCGCTGGCGGGTGTGGTGGCGCAGTCGTTGCAGCGGGCGACCCTCTTCGACCAGGAGCGGGAGTTCGCGACGGGCCTCCAGGCGACGATGCTGCCGCGCCGGGTGCCGGAGATCCCCGGCGGCGAGGTGACGGTGCGGTACCACCCGGCGAGCGTGGGCCGCGACATCGGCGGCGACTGGTACGACGTGATCGCCCTGCCGCAGGGCCGTACGGGGCTGGTGGTCGGCGACGTCGAGGGGCACGACACCCACGCGGCGGCGGTGATGGGGCAGTTGCGGATCGCGTTGCGGGCGTACGCGAGCGAGGGGCATCCGCCGGAGACGGTGCTGGTGCGGGCCTCGCGGTTCCTGGCCGAGCTGGAGACCGACCGCTTCGCGACCTGCACCTACGTCCAGGCGGATCTGGATGCGGGGGCGCTGCATGTGGCGCGGGCCGGGCATCTCGGGCCGCTGATCCGGGACGGCTTGGGGCATGTGGACTGGCCGGAGATCCGCGGCGGGCTGCCGCTCGGCGTGGCCACCGCGTTCGGGCACGACCACTTCCCCGAGACGCAGCTGTTCCTGGAGCCCGGTTCGACGCTGCTGCTGTGCAGCGACGGTCTGGTGGAGCAGCCGGGGCAGGACATCTCGGTCGGCATCGACGCGCTGACGGCGGCGGTACGGGCAGGTCCCGAGGAGTTGGGGGCGCTCGCCGATCAGCTCGCGGAGCTGCTGTGGTCGGCGCCCGGGTCGGAGGACGATCTGGCGCTGTTGCTGCTGCGGCGGGTGCCGGACCCGGGCACCCGCGCGGTGCCGCGGCTGCGGCTCCATGTGCACCAGGCCGATCCGTCGGGCGCCGCCGATGTCCGGTCGGCGCTGCGGCGCACCGTGGACCAGTGGTGGGCCGGGCCGGTGATGTACGACATCGAGGTGGCGGCGAGCGAGCTGATCGCCAACGCGCTGACGCACACGGAGAGCGGGGCGCTGGTGACGATGGAGCTGCTGCCCGGGGAACCGCGGCGGATCCGGCTGGAGGTCGAGGACCGCTCCAGCCAGTGGCCCCGGCGCCGCAGCCCCGGCGAGACGGCCACGTCCGGACGGGGCCTGATGCTGGTGGAGGCGCTGTCCGACTCCTGGGGCGCCGAACCCCGCGGCTCCGGCAAGGCACTGTGGTGCGAGTTCGTGGTCCCGGACGGGGAGGGTCCCACGGACGGGGAAGGAGCCGCGAACGGGGGGTGAGGGCGCCCCCGCGCCCCCGCCCCCCGGCCCGTCCCGTGAGGGGCCTGGCCCGCTCCCCCGGCCGGCCCCGTACGGGGCCGGGCCGCCGCCCTACGGATCAGGAACGGCGGCCGGTCACCTCCCCTGAGGCACGCCCCTACGGCCCGTACCACAGGGTCGTGATGTTGCAGAACTCCCGGATGCCGTGGCCGGACAGCTCCCTGCCGTAGCCGGAGCGTTGGGCGCCGCCGAAGGGCAGGCCGGGGTGGGAGGCGGTCATGCCGTTGAAGTACACGCCCCCGGCGCGCAGGTCGCGGGCGAGGCGTTCCTGTTCGGCCTCGTTGCGGGTCCAGGCGTTGGAACTGAGGCCGAACGGTGTGTCGTTGGCGAGGGCCACCGCCTCGTCGAGGTCGGCGACGCGGTAGAGCGAGGCGACCGGGCCGAACGCCTCCTCGTGGTGGATGCGCATGTCGGGGGTGATGCCGGTGAGGACCGTCGGCTCGTAGAACCAGCCCGCGGGGTGCTGCGGCGGGCGGCGGGCGCCGCAGAGCGCGGTGGCACCGCGGTGCACCGCGTCGTCGACCAGCTCCTCCAGATCGGAGCGGCCCTGTGCGCTGGCGAGCGGTCCGACGTCGGTGTTCTCGTCCATCGGGTCGCCGATGGTGAGCGCGGCCATCGCGGCGGTGAACCGTTCGGCGAACGCGTCGTGGATGTCGGTGTGCAGGAGGAAGCGTTTGGCGGCGATGCAGGACTGGCCGTTGTTCTGGACCCGGGCCGTCACCGCGACGCGCACCGCGGCGTCGAGGTCGGCGGAGGGCAGCACGACGTACGGGTCGCTGCCGCCGAGTTCGAGCACCGTCTTCTTGATCTCGTCGCCCGCGACGGAGGCGACCGCGCGACCGGCCGGTTCGCTGCCGGTGAGGGTGGCGGCCGCGATCCGCGGGTCGCGCAGTACGCCCTCCACCGCGCCCGAGCCGATCAGCAGGGTCTGGAAGCATCCGGCGGGGAATCCGGCCCGGCGGAACAGTTCCTCCAGGTAGAGGGCGGTCTGCGGGACGTTGGAGGCGTGTTTGAGCAGCCCGGTGTTCCCGGCCATCAGGGTCGGCGCGGCGAACCGTACGACCTGCCAGAGCGGGAAGTTCCACGGCATCACGGCGAGGACGACGCCCAGCGGGCGGTAGCGCACCACCGCGCGGGCCGCACCGGAGTCGCGGACGTCGGCGGGGTCGGGGTGCTCGTCGGCGAGGAGGGCGGCGGCGTGGTCGGCGTACCAGCGCATGGTCTTGGCGCACTTGGCGACCTCGGCGCGGGCCGCCACGAGCGTCTTGCCCATCTCGGTGGTCATGGTGCGGGCGACGGTGTCGTGGTCCGCGTCCAGCAGAGCGGCGGCCTTGTGCAGCCACCCGGCGCGGGTGGCGAACGAGGTGCGCCGGTGCGCTTCGTACGCCTGCTCGGCGAGGACCAGGCGGTCTTCGAGCTCGCCCGGGTTGAGCGGTTCGAAGGTCTTGAGCGTTTCGCCGGTGGCCGGGTTGACCGTGGCGATGGCCATGAACAGCACCTCCTCGGTGGGACGGGACGATCGGCTCGGCGGTGGTACGGGCGCGCGGCCGTCTCAGCTCAGCGGCGACGGTGCCGGTGACGGATCCGGTACGGGATCGGGCCCCGGCGGGCGCGGGATCGGGGACGGCGACGGCTCGGGCCCCGGCGGCCCCGGCACGGGACCCGGCGGCGGTTCGGGGACGGGCCCCGGCGGCGGCCCGCCGGGCTCCGGTGTCGGCCCGTCCGGATCGGGAGGCGGGCCCCCCGGATCGGGGGGCAGCGGCACGGGCTCGGGCGTCGGCACCGGCGCGGGGCCACCG
>NZ_VKJP01000394.1 GCF_007280575.1 Streptomyces benahoarensis | reverse complement strand
CCGTAGCCCCGACCCACCTCACACCCACCCCCGCTTGTCGCGCCGCGCGTTTCCGTTGGACGCTGGGGCATGCAGACTCTTCCGACCTTCGTCCTCGTTCACGGGGCCTTCGCCAACTCCTTCTCCTTCGCGCCGCTCCAGGCCGAACTCGGCCTTCTGGGGCACCGGTCCGTCGCGGTCGACCTGCCGGGGCACGGGTTCGAGGCGACCTTCCCCGCCGCGTACCAGGCGCCGCAGGACCTCGACGCGCTCGCCACGGAGCCGGGCGGCATCAAGGACGTCACCCTCGCCGACGCCGTCGCCCGCGTCATCGCCGTCCTGGAGCGGGCGCAGCGGAACGGCCCGACCGTGCTCGTCGGCCACAGCCGGGGCGGCATCACCCTCACCGCGGTCGGCAACGCCCGGCCCGACCTCGTCGACCGCCTCGTCTACGTCTCCGCGTGGTGCCCGGTCGACCTCGATGTCGCCGGGTATTACGCCGAGCCGGAGATGGCGGACGTCGATCCGGCCGCCCTGGCGACGGCGCTCGTCGGGAATCCGGCGGAACTCGGGCTGCTCCGCACCAATTTCCGTACCGCGGACCCGACGGCACTCGCCTCGTTGCGGCAGACCGTCGGCGCCGACCTCACCGACGACGAATTCCGCACCTTCCTGAACACCTTCCAGCCCGACGACAATCTCGACGCCGGAACCATCGCCGACTGCGCACAGGAAGCGACCTGGGGCCGTATTCCCAAGACCTATGTGCGGCTGGCCGAAGACCTCGCCATTCCGCTCGATATGCAGGACCGGATGATCCGCGAAGGCGACGCGCTCACCCCCGGCAATCCGTTCGACGTCCATACGCTCCAGGGAAGTCATCTGCGCTGGCTCGTCCACCCGGAGCCCGCCGCCGAACTGCTCGGAAGCCTTGTTACGGGCTGACATCGTGCCTGGTGGCCGGTGGTGCGGCAGGGGTGCGCCACCGGCCGCCGATGCGTATGGGCCACACCGGTCCGATCCCCTTCGTACACACCGGAGTTGAGCGGGAGGGAAAGCGCCGAGGAAAGGGTGTATGCGCCGGGTAATGAGCCTCCCGGAACCCTTTCCGGGCGGGGACGGGACCCGTAAGAGACGTACCGCATAAGGAAACCGGGAATGCCGCCGATTGCTACAGCGGCATGTCGGTCTCGTGGCGGGCACAGGAAAAGTCTGGTGCCGGTGGCGGAGCGCTGACAAGACTGGTGTTCGCACATTTGTGCTCACGTCCCGTCTTCCCGGAAAGCTCCACGGCACATGCAGAAATCCCGCAGACCCGGCGCCCCCACGGCCCGCCCCAGGAGGTGGCGCGCGTGCTGCGCCATATGACGCGCAAGGCGGCGGGCTGGCTGCTGATGATCGCGGTCGCCACCAACGCCACCTATTTCCTGGCGAGTTGGTTCCTCGACCCGCGCGCCAACTTCCGGGACCTGCGGCCGGTCCGTACCGAGGCGCAGATCGACCGGGCCCTCGCGCCCTACAACCTGGACCCGCAGGTGCCGTTGGTGCACCGGTGGTGGGACTGGCTCACCTCCGTCGTCCTCCATTTCGACTGGGGTAAGTCCCCCACGGGCGTCTCCGTCAACGGGGAGATCGGCTACCGCTCCCTCGTCAGCGCCGAACTGGTCGTCATCGCCACGCTCCTGTCCGTACTGATCGGCGTCGCGCTGGGCGTGTACACCGCATCGCGGCAGTACGGCTGGGCCGACCGCGTCTCCCAAGCCGTCTCCATCGTGGTGCTGAACATCCCGACGTCCGTCGCCGCCCTCGCCGTGGTCTTCGTCGCCATCTGGCTCAACCAGCACGCCGGACTGCACTTCCTCTACGTCGCCGGGGAGAATTCCCCCAACGTCGAAGGGCTGCTCCCCACGATCGGCGACCGCCTCCTCCACCTGATCCTGCCGACCCTGACGCTGACCCTGATGGGATACGTCGGCTACCACCTGACCCAGCGGTCGCTGCTGCTCGACACGCTCCACGCCGACTACGTGCGCACCGCCCGCGCCACCGGGCTCACCCGCGCCCAGGCCATCCGTCGGCACGCGCTGCGCACCGCGCTCATCCCGACGGCGACCTCCGTGGCGTTCAGCATCCCGGCGCTCTTCACCGGCGCCGTCATCACCGAGACGATCTTCGGCTGGAACGGCATGGGCCGCTACTTCCTCCAGACCATCGCCAAGAACGATGTGCACGGCACCGTTGCCACCGCCGCCTTCGCCGCGGCCCTCACCGCCGTCGGCGCGATCCTCGCGGACATCGCCACCGTCTTCCTCGACCCGAGAGTGCGGGTGAGCTGAGATGGCCACCGACACGGAAACCGGCGCCCCGGCCCCCGCGCCGTCCGCCCACCGCCTCGGCCGCCTCTACCTGCGGCGTTTCCTGCGCAACCGGCTCGCCGTCGCCGGCGTGGCGATCTTCGTCCTGCTGGTGCTGTTCAGCGCGCTCGGCGGGCTGCTCACCCCGTACACGTACGCCGACACCGACTTCGCGGCGCTCACCCAACCGCCCGGCGCGACCCACTGGTTCGGCACCAACCAGGGCGGCAACGACGTCTACGCCTCCGCCGTCCACGGTCTCCAGCGGTCCCTGGTGATCGCCGTCAGCGTCTCCGTGCTGACCGTCGTCGTCGCCGCGGTCATCGGCTCCGGCGCCGCGTACTTCGGTGGCCGGATCGAGCGGGTGACGCTCGCCGTCATCCACTTCCTGCTGGTCGTCCCCTCCTTCCTCATCCTCGCGCTGGTCTCCCACCGCCTCGCCGGTGACTGGCGGGTCCTCATCGTCGTGCTGACGGTCTTCGGCTGGATGTCCACCGCCCGCGTCATCTGGTCCGTCTCGACCTCCCTGCGCGAGCGGGACTATGTGACGGCGGCGGAGTTCATGGGCGTCAGCGCGCCGCGCATCATCCTGCGGCACCTCATCCCCAACCTCGGCTCGCTGCTGATCGTCAACCTCACGCTCGGCGTCGTCGCGACCGTACTGAGCGAAACCGCCCTCTCCTTCCTCGGGTTCGGCGTCCAGACCCCGGACGTCTCCCTCGGCACGATGCTCGCCGACGGCGCGGGCACGGTCACGAGCGCCCCCTGGCTCTTCGCCTTCCCCGCGGGCCTGGTCGTCCTGCTCACCGTGTCGATGACCTTCATCGGCGACGGACTGCGCGACGCCCTCGACCCCACTTCCGTGACCGGCGCGGCTGGAGGCCGACGATGACCCGTACGACGACCCTGCCCCGCCCGGCACCGCGGCCCGCCGCCACCACCCCCGTGCTCTCCGTCCGGGACCTGCGGATCTCGTTCCCCTCCGAAGCCGGGCCGGTCGAGGCGGTCCGCGGCGTCAGCTTCGATCTGCTGCCGGGCCGCACCCTCGGCATCGTCGGCGAATCCGGCTCCGGCAAATCGGCCACCGCGATGGGCGTCACGGGCCTGCTGCCGCCCGCCGCCGACATCGGCGGACAGGTGCTGCTGAACGGCCGTGACCTGGTCGGACTCGGCGACAAGGCGCTCTCCGGGGTACGCGGCGCCGACCTCGGCATGGTCTTCCAGGACCCGCTGTCCGCGCTCACCCCGATCTTCTCCGTGGGCCGGCAGCTCTCCGACGCCCTGCGGGTCCATCAGGACCTGACGAAGCGGGCCTCCTGGGACCGCGCCGTCGAACTCCTCGACCTCGTCGGCATCCCCGACCCGCGCGAGCGCGCCCGCTCCTTCCCGCACGAGTTCTCCGGCGGTATGCGCCAGCGCGTCGTCATCGCCCTGGCCATCGCCAACCAGCCGTCCGTCCTCATCGCCGACGAACCCACCACCGCCCTCGACGTCACCGTGCAGGCCCAGATCCTCGACGTGCTGCGGGTGGCCCAGCGGGAGACCGGCGCCGGGCTCGTCCTCATCACCCACGACCTCGGCGTCGTCGCCGGGCACGCCGACGACATCGCCGTGATGTACGCGGGCCGCGTCGTGGAACGGGCGGGCGTACGGGAGCTGTTCGACCGGCCGGTCATGCCGTACACCGCCGGGCTGCTCGCCGCCGTGCCCACCGTGGACAGCGGGGTGCGCCGCCCCCTGATCCCCATCGGCGGGGAGCCGCCCGCCCTCGTCGGTCCGCCGGCCGGTTGCGCCTTCGCCGGCCGCTGCCGCGTCGCCGTCGACGCCTGCCGCACCACCGACCCCGCACTGCGCGACGTCCCCGGGCACGGGCAGGCCGCCTGCCTGCGCGCCGACGAGGTGGCCGACGGCACGCTGGACCCCACCGGGACCGCCCCGGACGGCGAGCCCGGGGCCGTCCAGGGCGACACCGCGACCGGGGAGGTGGTGCTCCGCGTCGAGGACCTGGTCAAGACCTTCCCCGTCACCAAGGGCGCCGTCCTCAAACGCCGGGTCGGCACCCTGCACGCCGTCAACCGCGTCAGCTTCGACCTGCGCGCCGGGGAGACCCTGGGCCTGGTCGGCGAGTCCGGCAGCGGCAAGACCACCACCCTCCTGGAGATCCTGCGGCTGAAGCGGCCCGAGGGCGGACGCATCGAGATCGCCGGGACCGATGTCGCAACCGCCGGACCGGCCGCGCGGATACGGGAGTTGCGGCGGGACGTCCAGATCGTCCTCCAAGACCCGCTGGGCGCCCTCGACCCGCGACTGCCGGTCCACCACCTGCTCGCCGAACCCCTCCAGGCCATGGGCGCCGACCGCGCCACGATCCGCGCCCGCGTCCCCGAACTGCTGCGCCTGGTCGGCCTGGACGGTGCCGTGAGCGACCGCTTCCCGGCCGCGCTCTCCGGCGGCCAGCGTCAACGCGTCGGCATCGCCCGGGCCCTGGCGACCGAGCCGAAACTCCTCGTCCTCGACGAACCGCTCTCCGCCCTCGACGTGTCCGTACAGGCCGGAGTGATCAACCTGCTGGCGCGGCTGCGGCGGGAACTCTCCCTCGCCACCCTCGTCGTCGCCCACGACCTGGCCGTCGTCCGCTACCTCTCCGACCGCATCGCGGTGATGTACCTCGGCCACCTCGTCGAGACCGGCCCCACCGAAACGCTCTTCGCCGACCCCCGGCACCCGTACACCCGGGCGCTGCTCTCCGCGATCCCGGTGCCCGACCCGGAGCGCGAACGCAGCCGGGAGCGCCTGGTGCTGGAGGGCGAGCAGCCGAGCGCCACCCGGCTGCCCGAGGGCTGTGTCTTCGTGGACCGCTGCCCGCTGTACCGCCTCGCCGGTGAGGACCTGCGCCGCCGCTGCCGCACCGAACGCCCGGCCCCGGCCGCCGCGGACGGCGACCCCGGCCACCGCTACGCCTGCCACGCCGCCTGACCCCGGCCCGGCCCGCACGGGCCCTCGAACCCCCGTCTCTTATAC
>NZ_VKJP01000393.1 GCF_007280575.1 Streptomyces benahoarensis | reverse complement strand
GGTGTCCCCGCCTCCCCGCCACGCCAGGTCCCGACAGCCCACTGCCCCGGACCATCGGAATCGCATACGCGCTCCCACGCCCCGGGGCAGTGTCAGCTCATCGGCCAGCCGGATCAGCCAGGTCCCTCGTACCAGTCAGGCCAGCCGAATCAGGCGCACCGCTGCACACGCCTCGCCGAGAGGCTGCGCACCGGGCTGGGCAGGGCCGGGCGCTCAGCGCCCCCGATCGGCCCCGCCCCGGACGTCCTCCTCCTCATCCAGCTCCTCGTCGAAGACCGAGCTGACGTCGAACCGGCAGACCACCTGCTGGGGATCGATGTCCTCGAACGGTTCCGACAGCCACTCCCCCGGCTCCGACGGGTCGTCGGCGGCCGCGACCCAGAGCGTGGAGTCGCCCTCCTCCAGGCCGAACTCCTTGTGCCGGGAGGCGATTTCATCCGGCTCGAACTCGCCGAAGAGGACGCCCAGCGCCGCGTACACGCTGGTGCCCACCACCGCGGCGCCGTTCTCCCCCGGGGCACGGGCCGCGTCATCCACGGTGTCCGGGTCGAGATCGGCTACGCGCTGTGCCTGATGGAGCAGTCGCTGCGGGTCGGCGACCGCGTAGTCCCGGCGGATCAGCACGCTCAGCGCGTTGGGTTCCTCCGGCCCCTGGTAGGCGGGGAGATGGTCACTTCCGGGGATCTCGAAGGGGGTGACCTCGTCGTAGGTTTCGTAGAGCAGCTCGTCGTAGACCTCTGCCGCGGCGGCGAGTTCGTCGAACGCGGCGTAGACGGCGGGATCGTCCTGCCCCGAGCGGCGTTCCACCGCGTCGAGGTGACGGTCCAGTGCGGCTTTGACCGCCTCGGCGGCGGCACGTACCTCGGCAGCGGAAGGCTGCGCAGCATCAGACATGGTGCAGACGCTATCCGTACCGGGGCCGGTCCCGCACAATAGATGCGATGCCGGAATACGAATTCTGCGATGTGTACGTGCCTCGGGGGGTCTCCCGCAAGGCCGCCACACGCCTGCTGACCGACCACGCCGAGTACGGACACTGGGAGATGGACCGCCTGCGCCTCAACCCCGACGGCAGCCGCAAGGTGCGGCTGCGCCGCCGGATCATCCGCCAGCTCCGCGCCACGTGGTGACCGCGTCCGCCACCCGCTGACGGCACGCGAGCGGTACGCCGCGCCCGCCCGGGCCGGCGTACCGCCCCGCATGGCGCACGCCCACCGCCGCGCGGCCGCTCCCGGCAACGCAAAGCGGGCCCCGCCGGTGTGGCGGGGCCCGCTTCGTTCTGCGATGCCGTAAGGCGCTACCTCACTTGCGCGCGGCGCGTGCCCGGCGGTAGAGCAGAGCGCCACCGAGCATCAGACCGGCGCTGGCCGAGGCCGCGTACCCGATCGACTCGGCGCCGGTGTGCGCGAGCTCACGCGTCGGCCCCGGAGTCGCGGCGATCTTGGCGTGCGACGCCGTCTGCGGCCGCAGTCCCGGCGTGGACGGTGTGGAGGGGTGCTCCTTCACCGGCTCACCGGGGTGCTGCGGATGCGACGGCTCCTGCGGCTGCCCCGGGTGCCCCGGCTCGGCCGGGTGGGCCGGCCTGGTCGGGACGGCGTCATTTGCGCACTCGTTGCCGGACGCGCCGTTGAGCACGCCGACGTCGCCGACGCTGTTGCCGCAGGCGTTGACCGGGATGTCGATCGGCACCTGGACGTTGTTGCCGGATGCCACGCCCGGCGAGCCGGTGGCGCCGCCCTGGGCGGTCGAGCCGTGCGGGCTGCCGTGCCCACCCTGCTGCTCGCCGCCCTCGTCGTGGTGGCCGCCACCCGGCGAAGTCCGGTGCTCACCGGAGTCGTTGGCGCAGCTGTTGCCCATCGCGGGGTTGAGCAGACCGACGACGTTGACGGTGTTGCCGCAGGCGTTGACCGGTACATGGACCGGGACCTGCACGGAGTTGCCGGATGCGACACCGGGTGAGTGCGCCGCGCCCCCCTGGGCGCCCGCGTCGGCGTGTGCGTAGCCGACCGTGGCGGCGAGGATGCCGCCTGCAGCCGCCACGGTGATCAGGCCCTTGCGTGCGACCTGTCTCATAGGTTGTTCCCCTGCCTCGTGCCTTGCGAATACGGACGGACGCGGAAGCATGCCGCCCACCTAAATCCCAGCGGCTCCGGAACGCGAGGCGCCCCGGAGCCGACCGGATCGGACCCTTGCGGGTACAGATGCGACGTCAGTCGTTGATGCAGGTGTTGCCGAAGGCGGGGTTCAGCAGCCCGATCACGGAGACCGTGTTACCGCAGATGTTCACCGGGATGTGCACCGGAACCTCGATCACGTTGCCGGAGACCACGCCCGGGGAGCCGACAGCGGCACCCTGGGCTCCCGAGTCGGCAACGGCCAGGCCCGCGCCGGCGAGCACGAATCCACCGGTGAGCGCCGCGGCAGCGACGACCTTCTTGATCATGTAAATCCTCCTACGTTGGCAGTGCGATCCCAGCCGCGGACCGCACAGCCTGCAACGACGTGAAGGACTTTCAGGCTACGAAGATGACTCAGCATTCACTCTTTCCAGCGAAAAACCCCTCAGTATTGGGCAGTTCACTCCCTGGCGGGGTTCTCAGCTCGCGTCGATGAAACGGTCCAGCACACGGACGCCGAACTTCAGCCCATCCACCGGAACCCGCTCGTCCACGCCGTGGAACATGCCCGCGAAGTCCAGCTCCGGCGGCAGCTTCAGCGGCGCAAAACCGAAGCCGCGGATGCCCAGCCGGTCGAACGACTTGGCATCGGTACCGGCCGAGAGCATGTACGGCACGGCCCGCGCGATCGGGTCCTCGGCCTGTAGCGACGACTGCATCGCATCGACCAGGGCGCCGTCGAAGCTGGTCTCCAGCGCCTTGTCGGCGTGGACGTCCTCGCGCTTGACGCGGGGGCCGAGGAGGCGGTCGAGGTCAGCCAGGAACTCCTCCTCGTAGCCGGGCAGGAAGCGGCCGTCGATATGGGCGGTGGCCTGGCCGGGAATGACGTTGACCTTGTAACCGGAGCCGAGCTGGGTGGGGTTGGCGGTGTTCTTGAGGGAGGCGCCGATCAGCTTGGCGATGCCGCCGAGCTTCGCCAGCGTGGCGTCCATGTCCTCCGGGTCGAGTTCGGTGCCCAGGGCGTCGCCCAGTTCGTCCAGGAAGTGGCGGAGCGTCTTGGTGACGCGCACCGGGAACTCGTAACGGCCCAGGCGGCCGACGGCCTCGGAGAGCTCGGTGATGGCGTTGTCGCGGTGGATCATCGAACCGTGACCGGCGGTACCGTCCACGGTGAGCTTCATCCAGTGCATGCCCTTCTGCGCCGTCTCGACGAGGTAGAGCCGCAGGTTCTCGTTGACCGTGAACGAGAAGCCGCCAACCTCACTGATCGCCTCGGTGACGCCCTCGAAGAGTCCGGGGTGATGGTCGACGAGGTGGCGGGCACCATAGGTGCCGCCGGCCTCCTCGTCGGCGAGGAAGGCCAGGACGATGTCGCGGGGCGGCTTGCGGCCGGAGCGCATCCGGTCGCGGACGACCGCCAGCGTCATCGCGTCCATGTCCTTCATGTCCACGGCGCCGCGGCCCCAGACGCACCCGTCGGCGATGTCGCCGGAGAACGGGTGGTGGGTCCAGTCGTCGGCGTTGGCCGGGACGACGTCGGTGTGACCGTGGATGAGCAGGGCCGGGCGGGAGCTGTCCTCGCCCTCGATCCGGGCGACCGTCGAGGCCCGGCCCTTGTGGGATTCGAAGATCTGCGGTTCGAGCCCGACCTCCGCGAGCTTCTCCGCCACGTACTCCGCCGCGGCGCGCTCGCCGGGTCCGGAGTGGTCGCCGTAGTTGCTGGTGTCGATCCGGATCAGGTCCCGGCACAGGTCGACGACCTCGTCCTCACCGGTGACCGTACGGACCGGCTGCGACTCGCTCACACTGCCTCCTTGGGGTTCACGGCCGCGGCACGCTCACCCAAGGACCGGCCGCGGCGGGGTCCACCGCCATCCTCCACCCGTGGCGGGCTCCGCCCAAGGCCGCAATGCGGTCGACATGCCCTGGTCACAGGCGCGTACCGGGTGCGACGTGCGGGTGATCGAGCACCCCGAAAGGTTTGCTATTGTTTTCCCTGTCGGAACGGCCCAGGCCGGAACGGCAGACACCTTGTCCGGGTGGCGGAATGGCAGACGCGCTAGCTTGAGGTGCTAGTGCCCTTTATCGGGCGTGGGGGTTCAAGTCCCCCCTCGGACACCAGTGGAGACCCCAGTTGATCTGGGGTCTTTCTGTTTTGTGGGGCTCATGTGGCGCGGCGCCGAGGCAAGGCGCACGGGCGATTCCGCAGTCGCCGCGGCGCTTCGCCCCCACGGCGGGGTCCGCGTGCGCGGCGGGCTCGGACATCAAGGGACTCCGTGCCACTTGCTGCCTGGCGAGGATGACCGAAGCGGGCTGCACACCCAGACGGACTCGCCGGCGTCACACGCAGCGGGATCGCCGGGCCGCCCCCAACTCCAGAGCAACCAAATGGCGTTGACGCCGAAAAGCCGGACAAGAACGCCTGCTGCACGCGACCGGAAAGCGTCCACAACCTGAACCAAGCGCCTTACCGAAGATATCCGAATGAAACTCCGCCATATCGCGACATTCCAGAATGCTCCTGCCATCCGAATCCATGCCGCATCGCTCGCTCTTTTACCTGCATGCCCCCTCGACGTTTTCGACCAAACCTCAATCCTTCGCCCCTGCCCTACTGCGTTATGGTGCCGGGTTCTCCACCAAGGGCTGGAAATCGGAGACGGAGGGGGGCGGGAAAACGCTACACAGAACAGCGGAAGCGGAAGAATTATATTTTCTTCGGAACTTGGGGGAGCCTGGTAGGCCGGTTGGATGGCGGCCTCGCAACCGCTGTGCTCCGGGGGCGCGGTGACGGCCTTCGCGCTCACCGAAAGTGATGCGCGTTTTTTCTCCTGGCAAAAACGCCGTGGCGGTTCGAAGCTGGGCGATGCGTACGAGATGGGGCCGGCCTTCCGGCGCGACGCCATCGCTTGGACGCGCCGCAGGCACAAGGGCTCCAAGGAATTTCAGATCGGCTTTACCGACGGGTCCTGGGGAACAACCGTGATCCCCGAGGGCGACGCCTTCCTGAAGGCTTTCCCGGGCACGCTGTCCCCCAAGGACCACATTTCGTAGGCAGCAAGGTCCCGGGATCCCGAGGCCCGGCCCCGGGAGTACACCGCCTCGTAATTCCGGTGCGCCCACGAGGTCGGTCCCGTAGCCTGCGCGCCGTTGGTGGGATGGCGCGGGGAGCTGTCGCTTATACACATCTGACGCTGCCGACGACTTAATAGGTGTAGATATCGGTGTGAACGGGATCAATAAAAAAAGAAACGAAAGACG
>NZ_VKJP01000392.1 GCF_007280575.1 Streptomyces benahoarensis | reverse complement strand
CCCCCACCCCACGCCCTCCGCACCTCGCGCCCCGGAAACGGCGTCCGCTTACTCACCCCGAGCAGCCGCCGGTGGAACTCATCCAGCACCACCGCATGCGGAGCATGCCGATCGATGAGCGCGCCGATCTCAGCGGGAACGCCCTCGGGCCGACGACCCGCGATCCAAGCCTTCAGGAAGGCTCCCTGATCGATGCCGCCGCGCACCGCTTCCGGCAGATGGTGGCGGAGCAGATGCCCCGGCGCGTACGAGCGGTCGTACACCAGGTGGTCGGTGAGGAAGGCGCTCTCCTCGGCGGAGAGGTCGAAGTCGCGGCTGAGGGCGAGGCCGAAGTCCGTGAAGTAGACCCGGTGGCCGTCGGTGAGCAGGTTGGCGAAGTGGGTGTCGAAGTGGACCAGCCCGTGGGCGCTCATGAACTCGGTGCCGCGCAACAGCTCGTTCTCCGCCCAGCGGTAGGGCGCGCTGCCGCCGGGCTCCGCCCAGGCGCCGTTCCGGAGGTCGGAGAGCCGGTCCGCGAGCGTCCGGGGCACGTGCTCCAGGAAGAGCACCAGGCTGAAGGAGGAGCTGCCGATCGCCTCCAGCCGACGGCGTACCGCGGACGAACCCTCCCAGTGGGCGACGGCCCCCTCGACGCCGCCGAACGCGTCGGCGAAGTCGCCCGGGGGCCGGTCCGGCAGGACGCGCCAGTGGTACAGCAGCGGGAAACCCGCGTACGCGTTCCGCAGGACCCAGGCGGTGGTCATGAGGTGCGCGGCCAGTTCCCGCCAGGCGCCGAACCCCGCCGAGCCCGCCCCGTACTGGTAGTAGAGGGGAAGGCCGAAGAGGTTGGCGGTCGAGCGGACGTGCTCCGGCCGCAGTTCGAGGTCGGTCAGCGGGACGCGTTTGACGAAGACCCGCCGCCCCTCGACCTCCATCTCCGCCCGCCGGCCGCCGATGCCCGAACCGCGCGCCGGAGCGGCGGCCACCGCATCGGTGAGCCCGCGGTCGCTCAGGAGGGAGAGCCGCGCGCCCACGTCCGCGTACGCCGACAGGCGCGCGGCGGGAAGCGGCTCGGTCTCCGCCGCGGGCCTCGTACCTGATACGCGGGGCTCATCCATGGGCGACTCCGCCTCCCGGCACATCCGACCTCCCGACCCGTACCCCGCGTCTACCCATGCACCGGGCAGGCCCACCTCAGGCGCTCAACGACCAAGGCGGGCCCACCGTTCACGCCGCCTTACGCCAACTTACGCCGAAGCCTCATCCAGCGACGTCAGTTCCTCGGCGCTGAGCCGGAGGTCCTGTACGGCCAGCAGGGCGGGGAGTTGGGCGGTGGTGCGGGCGCTGGCGATCGGGGCGGTGACCGTGGGGCGGGCGGCGAGCCAGGCGAGGGCGACGGTGGCCACCTCCGCACCATGGGCAGCGGCGACGGCGTCGAGGGCGGCGAGGACGCGGACGCCGCGCTCGGTGGCGAGGTACGCGGCCGCCTTGCCGGACCGGGCGCTGTCAACGTCCGTACCGGGGCGGTACTTGCCCGTCAGGAAACCGGAGGCGAGCGCGTAGTACGGGACGGCGCCCAGACCGTGGCGGGCGACGACATCGGCCAGTTCGCCCTCGTAGGTGTCGCGGGAGACCAGGTTGTACTGCGGCTGGACCGCGACGTAACGGGCGAGGCCCTCGCGCTCGGAGAAGGTCAGGGCCTCCTCCAGGCGCCGCGCCGAGATGTTGGAGGCGGCGATCTCGCGGACCTTTCCGGCCCGGACGAGGTCGTCGAGGACGGTCAGGAACTCACCGACCTCCAGCGATTCGTCGTCGTAGTGGGTGTAGTAGAGGTCGATGTGGTCGGTGCGCAGGCGGCGCAGCGAACCCTCGACGGCCTTCTTGATCGTGTCGGCGGAGAGGCCCTTGAGGTCGGGGTGGGCGCCGACCTTGGTGGCGATGACGACGTCGTCGCGGTTGCCGCGGGCGGCGAGCCAGTCGCCGATGACGGTCTCGGACTCGCCGCCCTTGTTGCCCGGCACCCAGGCCGAGTAGACGTCGGCGGTGTCGATGAAGTTGCCGCCGCCGGCGACGTACGCGTCGAGCACGGCGAACGACTCGGCCTCGTCGGCGGTCCAGCCGAAGACGTTGCCGCCGAGGCAGAGCGGGGAGACGGAGAGCGAACCGAGCGGCCTACGTGTGGTGGTCATGCGTCACTTCAACACGCGGTAGGGCGGGGGCATTCCGGGGCGCGGCATCCGGGTGCCCACCCGGAGAGCCGCCCCAACTGCCCGCCCCGGGCCGAGCGCTGCCCGCGCGCGCCGCCGGAGCCACGACCGGCGCACGCCGCGCGCCGCGCACGCCCCGGCCACGCGCCCGGCCCGCCCGGGGTCCTGCCCGGGGTCCTGCCCGGGGTCCTGCCCGGCGCGCGGCACCACCGCGCACGCCCCGGGCCGCCCCTCGCGCTCCCCGTCCTCAGACGTTCAGGCCCCGCCCACGCAGCCACGGCATCGGGTCGATGGGATCGCCGCCACCGGGGCGGACCTCCAGGTGGAGGTGGGGGCCCGTGACGTTTCCGGTGGCGCCGACGCGGCCGATGACCTCGCCGGTGGAGACCTTGCCGCCGGTCTTCACCATCGACGAGAGGTGGCAGAACCACAGCTCCGTCCCGTCGTCGAGGGTGAGGAGGATGCGGTAGCCGTACGCACCGGCCCAGCCCGCCTGGGTGATGGTCCCGGAGTGCACGGCCTTGACCGGCGTGCCCGTAGGGGCGGCGAAGTCCTGGCCGGTGTGGTCGGCGGCCCAGCGGTCGCCCGGCTGGCCGAAGCTCGCGGTGAGGGTGTACGAGGTGACCGGCAGCAGATAGCTCTTGGCCAGCTCGGCCAGGCGCGCCGCCTCCCCCTTCGCGCGGGCCTCGGCCTCGCGCTTCGCCCGGGCGGCGGCCTCCTTGCGCGCGGCCTGGGCCCGCTCCGCCTTCGCGTCGGCCACGGCCTCCTTGTGGTCCGTCGCCGCGGTCTTCGCCGCCTGGACGAGGGCGGTGTGTTCGGCGGCGTCCCGGGCGTCGCGCTCGGCGGCCGCCTGCTGGGTGTCGGCCTGCTGGAGGATGCGGCTGCGCAGCGCCTCTCCGGCGCCGGCCCCCTGCCCGTCCTCGGTGGTGATCCCGGCGGACGACAGCGGCGCCGCGGCGGTGGCCGCCCCGGGCGCGTCGCCCGCGTCGTCGGAGGAGCCGAGCAACGACCCGATGCCGGGCAGCGATTCGGCGTCCGGCAGCGCTCCGGTGACGTCGGCGGCGAGGGAGCCGATGTCCGGCATGGAGATCGGGACCGGCGGCTTCTCCTCGGCGGTCGCCATGCCGCCGGCGCCGACCGCCGCGATCACGCCGACGCCGAGGACCGTGCCGCCCCGGGCCAGACCGCCGCGCTGCTTGGCGACGCGGTGGCGGCCACGGACGGACCGCACGGACTCCTCGGTCGGGTTCCACTCACCGGGCCCGTCGTCCGCCGCGCCGTACGGACCGGGGCCCTCCGGGGCGAACGCGCCCGGGGCGAAGGTGGCCGTATCGGTAAGGGACCCTGGCAGATCCTGGGGGAGGGGGCGGGCGGACGCGGCCTCGGGGGCAAGCCTGTTGGACGCCACGGGGGCGCACTCCTTTCCTTCCTTCGCGCCTACCGGGTTAGCTGACGGGTTCGGAGCAGGAAGGTCTCCTACGGGCGGCCTCTGGCCGAGGCGTCCGATTCACCCCATGGTGGTGGTTCCCCGGTTCCCTCCGCGCCGCTCGGGCCGCCCGAGGCAAATTCAGGACACGTCACGGCAGTTCACGAAATATCGGCGCATCGGCGTGTAAGGAGGCGCCGTATACGGAAGTGACCACCGGTGTGCCTGGATGCCCGGCATACCTGAAGAGCGCGTACGGGATTCGGCGTGGGGGCACGGTGCCGCCTCTGCGACGGCTGGGACGACCGCGCTCCGTTATCGGACAGTAATAGAGATCGCGGCCGATTTCCAAGCGATCCCGCGAATCCGCTCCATCCGACTACAGTCATTGGCCAAGACTTTTCGGGACAACGAACGGTGAAGCCGGGCGAGTTGATCGCCTTTCACGAAACGGCCTCCGCGTGATTGTGCATCACTTGTTATGCGGAGGGGTGCGCACCCTTCACTCTCCGTGAGGGCAGTAGCGTCTGATCATGGTCGTCGACTTCGTCAACAACGCACCGGCCCTGGCAGCGCGCTACCGGGACTTCTCCTGGTGGGAGGCGCGGGGCCGGTGTGCGGCCCACGAGGAGCTGACGGCGCGGATCGGGCAGGACCCGGAGCTGTGCGAACTCCTCGCCGCCTCCCTCCCGGTGGGCAACAAGCAGCAGCCCAACCTCCTGCTGGCGGCCGTCCGCCACCTCGACGGCCCGCACGCCGAGCAGGGCCCGCACGGTGAGCTGGCGTACGGCCGCTGGCGCGAGTGGACGATCCGGCACTGGGACGAGGTCCGCGCGGTCGTCATGAGCCGCTCCACCCAGACCAACGAACCGGCCCGCTGCGCCACCCTGCTGCCCGTCCTGGCCCGCCTCCGCGGCCCGTTGGCCCTCCTGGAGGTAGGCACCTCGGCCGGTCTCTGCCTCCACCCGGATCGCTACCGGTACGCGTACGAGCCGGACGCCGCCCTGGGGACGCCCGGAACGGCAGCGCACCCGGAGGCGTCCACCCTCGGGGCCCCGGACAGTCCGGTCACCTTCCGGTGCCGCGTCGGGCGGGAGGACCGGGTGGCCGAGGAGGACGCGGCACCGCCCGCGCGGCTGCCGGAGATCGTGTGGCGCGGCGGCATCGATCTCGCCCCGCTCGACCCGGTGGACGACCCCGAGGCGCTGCGCTGGCTGCGGTCCCTGGTGTGGCCGGGCACCCCGGAGCGCGCACAGCGCCTGACGGCCGCCGTGGACGCGGTACGGACGGCGCCGCGGCCCGAGATCGTCCGCGGCGACCTGGTCGAGGAGCTGCCCGCGCTGGCGGCACGGGTCCCGGAAGACGCCACGCTCGTCGTCTTTCACACCGCCGTGCTGCCCTATCTGCCGCCCACGCACCGGGAACGGTTCGCCGACCGGGTGCGCACGGTGCTCGCCGCGCGGCCGGGCGGCGGCCACTGGATCTCCCAGGAGCACCACTCCGTCACCCCGTGGCGGCCCGCCCCGACCGCCGGCCGCCTCACCCCGGCCGACCAGGAGCGGCTGCTGACCCTCGCGCTCGACGACCGCCCGGTGGCCCTGACGGGAGCGCACGGCCAGAGCGTCCACTGGGTGGCGTAGGGGGCCGCCCTCGGGGCCGCACCGGCGCGCGGGGCCCGGCCGCACGCCCGGCGTGCCCGGCGTGCCCGGCGTGCCCCGTAGCCCCTGTCTCTTATACACCTCTCCGAGCCCACGAGACGCTCATGAATC
>NZ_VKJP01000391.1 GCF_007280575.1 Streptomyces benahoarensis | reverse complement strand
CCCGGCTGGCCCCCGCCGAGCACCGCACGCCCGACGACGGCCCGGCCCCGCTGCCGCGCCGCCGCCCGCATCCGCCGGTGCTCGTCTCGGACCACGGCCGCACCGTCGACGACGGCGAGGCGCGCGCCCACACGGGCGGGCCCGGCGACTCCGGCCAGGAGCCGTCCGGCCACCCCCGCCCGGCCGACGGGAACCCCCCGGCGGCACCGGGGGGCGACGGTCCGGCGGACCGCCCCGCGGCCCCCGGAAGCACGGTCGGCGGGCTGCCCCGCCGGGTGCGGCAGGCCAGCCTCGCCCCGCAGCTCAAGAACGACCCGGACCGCCGGGCCGGTGACGAGCGGCCCGGCGCGGCCGATGACGACCGGGACGCCGAGGAGGTCCGCAGCCGGATGGCCGCGCTCCAGAGCGGCTGGCGGCGCGGTCGCCGCGACACGGGCGAGGACCCCGCGCCCGACCAGCCCGCGGCCCAGGAGGACACCGGCCGCGACGGGGACGACGGGGGCACGACAGCATCCAGAACCACTCCGGGAGGGGACGGTCCATGACCGCACCGCAGGCAGCAGCCACCACCGCATCAGCCATCGCGCAGGGCTCCGGCGAGCTGAACTGGCTCCTCGACGAACTCGTCGAGCGGGTCGGCAGCATCCGCAAGGCCCTCATCCTCTCCAGCGACGGCCTCGCCACCGGCGCCTCCAAGGACCTCACCCGCGAGGACGGCGAACACCTCGCCGCCGTCGCCTCCGGCTTCCACAGCCTGGCCAAGGGCGTCGGCCGCCACTTCGACGCGGGCCGGGTCCGCCAGACCCTCGTCGAGCTGGACGACGCGTTCCTCTTCGTCAGCGCGGCGGGCGACGGCAGCTGCCTCGCCGTCCTCGCCGACGCCGAGTCCGACGTCGGCCTGATCGCCTACGAGATGACACTCCTCGTCAAGCGGGTGGGTACGCACCTGGGTACCGCGGCGCGCGGTGGTGCGCCCACCGGCGGGTGACAGCGGTGAGGACATGACCGAACAGTCCGATCCGGGCGCCCGCCACGACGGAGCGGCGCGCTGGTACGACGACGAGGCGGGCCCCGTCGTCCGCCCGTACGCGATGACGCGCGGGCGGACCCGCACGGGGGCCGAGGACCGGCTCGACCTGATCGCCCTGGTGATCACGGAGAGCCGGTACGACGCGGCGGACGGTGACCACACGCTCTCGCCCGAGCAGCTCGACATCGTCGAGTGGTGCCGTGCGGCGCCGCAGTCGGTCGCCGAACTCGCCGCCGACCTCGATCTGCCGGTCGGCGTGGTGCGGGTGCTCATCGGCGATCTGCTGGACGCCGGGCTGGTCCACCTCACCCGCCCGGTGCCGCCCGCCGAGCTGCCCGACGAACAGGTGCTGCGCGAGGTCATCGACGGCCTGCGCGCCCTGTGAGCGGCCGCGGCCCGGCCGTCCCGTGCCCGGCCGGGGCCCGGCACCCTCCCGTCAACAGGCCGTTGTTACCGTCTTTTTGAGGCACCATCACCCCGGTCGGGGTCCTACGAGAAGAGAGCCGACATGACCGCGGACACGTCGCCGTACCCCCTCGAACACCTGAAGATCCAGGTCGGACCGCACACCCACGGCGCCCTCGCCGCCGGTCCGGCCGACGGCGAGCTCGTGCTGCTGCTGCACGGCTGGCCCGAGTTCGCCGACTCCTGGTCCGAGGTGCTCCCCGGCCTCGCCGCCGCCGGTTACCGCGCCCTCGCCGTCGACCAGCGCGGCTACGCCCCCGGCGCCCGCCCCGGCGACGTCGCCTCCTACGCGGTCACCGAACTCGTCGCCGACGCCCTGGCGTTCGCCGACTCCCAGGGCGCGGACCGCTTCCACGTCGTCGGCCACGACTGGGGCGGGCTGCTCGCCTGGGTGCTGGCCGGAGCCCACCCCGACCGCCTGCGTTCGGTGACCTCGCTGGCCACCCCGCACCCCGGTGCGCTGCGGCGCGCGGTGACCGAGGACGCCGACCAGCAGGCCCGGTCCGAGTACGTGGGCCTCTTCCGCACCCCGGGCACCGCCGAGGAGAGCCTGCTCGCCGACGGCGCCGCCCTGATGCGGCAGGCGTTCGGCGGCCATGTGCCGGACGCCCTCGTCGACGCCAACATCCGGCGGCTCTCCGAGCCGGGCGCGCTGACCGCCTCCCTCAACTGGTACCGCGCGCCCGCGGAGACCTTCGCGCTGCCCGCCGCCCGTATCACCGTGCCCGCCCTCTACGTCTGGGGCACCGAGGACATCGCCCTGGGCCGCACCGCCGCCGAGCTGACCGCCGAGTGGGTGGACGGGCCCTACCGCTTCGAGGCCCTGGACGGCGCCAGCCACTGGCTGCCCGAGGAGGTGCCTGACCAGGTCACCGCGCTCCTCGTCGAGCACCTGGGCCGCCATTCCTGACCCCAGGGGCGGCGGGCGCCGGTTTCCGGCCGTCCGCCGCCCGGCGCCGCACGCGCCTTTCGGGACACTTACGGACGTCCCGCCCGCCCGGGCCGGACGGGCCCACCGCACAAGTGGGCGAGGCCGGGCGTACGTTGTACCGTTCCTCAGCATCCGCAGGCCGCTCACCGGCCGCCACGGCACGGCGCCGTGGGTCTCTGCGGCACCATCGGCACATTCGGGAGAAACAACCCATGGTCCTCGGGCGTTCTGAGCGTCGCCGCCGGTCGTCAGCCGTCGATCCGACGACCCTGAAGATCCTCGTCGCGGGCGGTTTCGGCGTGGGCAAGACGACGCTGGTCGGCGCGGTCAGCGAGATCAAACCGCTGCGCACCGAGGAGCGGCTCACGGAGGCGGGCCGCCCGGTCGACGACCTCGACGGCGTGGAGGGCAAGACCACCACCACCGTCGCGATGGACTTCGGCCGCATCACCGTCAACGACGCCTTGGTCCTCTACCTCTTCGGCACGCCCGGGCAGGACCGCTTCTGGTTCCTCTGGGACGAGCTGGCGCTCGGCGCGCTCGGCGCGGTGGTGCTCGCCGACACCCGGCGGCTCGCCGACTCCTTCGCGGCCGTCGACTACTTCGAACGCCGCGGGCTGCCGTTCACCGTCGCCGTCAACTGCTTCGACGACGCGGAGCAGTTCCCGCCGGAGACGGTCCGCGAGGCGCTGGACCTCGACGACGCGGTGCCGGTGCTGCTCTGCGACGCGCGGAGCAGGGAGTCCGTCCGGGACGTGCTGATCACCGTCGTCCAGCACGCCATGCGGATCAGCACCGAGCAGCGGGAACCTGCCCTGTCCTGAGCCTGCGGGCGCGTCGGCCTCCGGCCCCCTGGCTCGTACCCCGCCGTCCGGCGGTCGCCGGTCCGGCCTCAGCCGCTGGGGACGGAGCCGGACGGCCGCGCCGCGTCTCGGTGGCCTCCGAGTCCGGGCGGCCCACCACCCAGCTCGCGCCGGTCAGCGCCTTCGGCGCCTTCTTCAGCGGGGCCAGCGTGGCCGCCGCCTGCCCGTGCCCGGTCGGCGGGCGACGCAGACGCGGTACCCCTCCTCCCGCAGCAGCGCCACCCCCTCGCCCCGCGCCGGATGCGGTACGCCGGAGAACGGCCCGCCGATGTCCAGGGTGATCTCCCACGGCCTGCGGCCCGCGTCGTGCACGGCCTTGCACAGCGCGGTCAGCCCCGGCTCCGCCGCGACCGTCGTGGCGTACACGTTGAGGTGCAGGGGCAGCAGCACCTCCTGCCGGTCCGCGGCGCGCACGGCGAGGGCGGCGAGTTCGGCGTGCAGACCGGGGGAGTGGCGCGCGGCGGCCAGTACGTCACCGCATTCGGGGCGGGCGAGCATCTCCAGCGCGACGACCGTGCCGGTCGCCAGGTTCACGACGGGGCGGTACGCGAATCGGAGCCGGTCCCTCCAGGCAGGCACGGCAGCAGCATGCCGCCCCCGGGGCGCCGACCGTGCCCGGTTCACGCGCTGTTCACGCAGGATTCCGGAGCGTGGGAAGCCGTGACCGCGCGGCGGGGCGCCGCGCACGCACCGGCGGGGCGTCAGCGGCCGTGCCCGGCGAGCCAGTCGGCGGCGATGCGGCCCAGCTCCGCGTCCCGCCCGGCGAGCATCATGCGGATCATCCGCGCATCGCCGCGCAGCGACCACGCCGGATGCCCGAACGTCGCCGGGTTGTTCCGCTCGATGAGGAAGTGCGCGGGCCAGGCGGTGCCGTAGCCGATGACCGGCAGCCCGAGCAGCAGCCGGGGCCGCCGCCGCAGTGCCCCGTAGGCGGTGACCGCGAGCCCGGTGAGCGTCCCCGTGAGGTGCACCCACCGGGTCGCGGCCTTCGCATGCATCGCGACGTAGTACGGCCAGAACTCCTCGTACGACGCGAACGACCGCGCCGGATCGGGGAGTGCGTCCCGCTCCGGGGCGGTCGTGCGTTCCGTGGTGTCCGTCATGCCCGCACGGTAGCCGCGCGCCCGGACGGTGTCAGCACCTGCTCCGGGCCGTTTCCGCCCGGTGGTTGCGCCGCCCGGTGACCGAACGCCACGACACGGGGAAGTCGAAAGAGGTGTCGGGGAACGTCTCCGGGGTCAGCGTGTAGTGCCACCACTCGGAGGGATAGTTGGTGAAACCGGCCTGCTCCATGCCCTGCTTCAACAGCAGCCGGTTCGCCCGCTGCTTGCCCTTGACGCGCGGGTCGAGGGTGTGCGCCAGCGTGTCGAAGCAGTCGAAGCCGGTGCCCATGTCCAGGGAGTTGTCGGGGAACCGCGACTCCTTGGGGCCGTAGCACGGCGACAGCGGCTCACCGGGCACATACGGCCGGGTGGGGAGCGCGGGCAGCTTCACCAGCGTCAGATCGACCGTGCTGTCCCGGCTGTGCCCCGACTTCTCCGCGATGTACCCGTCCCGGAAGAGCGTCGACTTGTCGATGCGGGGGTAGAACTCGCCCTTCATCCGCTGGTCGTCGAGGTCCTTGGCCCAGTCCATGAAGTGGTTCACGGCGCGCTGCGGCCGGTAGCAGTCGTACACCTTCAGGGAGTAGCCGCGCCGCAGGAACGCCTGCTGCGCCCGGTGCAGCCCGTCGGCGGTGTCCCGGGTCACCAGACAGGTCGGCTCGCGGTATCCGGTGACCCGTACGCCCATGAAGTCGTGCGGCGTGAAGTACCGCATCTCCTGGATGATCGTCGGGTCCACCGTCCGTAGCGCGACGAACTCCTCGGGGGCGTGCGGCTCCCCACCGTGCGCCCCGCCCTCCACGGGGGAGGCCACCGCACCCGCCGGGACCGCGGTCACCGTCAACGCGGCGGCCAGCCCCACGGTGAGCCCCCGGACCAGCCGTCGCAGCCGCCTCCGCGCCCCGGACGCCCCGCCCCGTGCCTCGGCTCTTCCGGACACCTCTGCATCACGCACCTCTCGCATTCTTGGCATGGGCACCGTCTACCAG
>NZ_VKJP01000390.1 GCF_007280575.1 Streptomyces benahoarensis | reverse complement strand
TTTTTTTTTCAAGCACAAGACGGCGTACGAGATCCATGAGCGTATCGTGGGCTCGGAGAGGTGTATAAGAGACAGGGAGGGATGCGCGTGCGGAAGGAGTCGGTGCGGGGTGGCGACGGGTGCGGCGGTGCGCTCGCCCGTCGCCGGGGGACGGTGGTGACGACAGGCCCTGGACGGGGCAAGTGCCGGGGCGGGGCGCCGCGCGGCGCTCCGTACCGGGAGGAGGGCGGCCCTCCCCGGCAGCGGCGGCGGGTGTGCCGCGCTACCCGGGGCGGGTCACAAACGCCCCTTGCTTCACTCGCGTCACACCAAAATGGACTAGACCACGACGCGTGTCAACAGTGGTTCGGTATTCGACGCAGCGTCAACTTCCAGGAGATTCACGGCTGTTGGGATACGGGAGCGAGAGCGCAGGAGGCGCGGTGGGGTACGCGGCGGGCAGCGGGTGGCGAGGCGGTGGCCGGCGGGTGCGGCAGGGGCACCCTTGACAGCGGCAATTGGTACAGGCCAATATCCATTGGCCTGTACCAATGAACACTGTGGCGATGTGTCGGCACTACCCGGAAGGCCGGTCGATGTCCTCCACCATGCACAGCAAGGAACTGCGGCGGCTCGCCCTCTCCGTCCTCCAGCCCGGATTCACCGGCACCGTGGCGCCCCCGTGGATCCTGCGCGCCATCAGCGAGGGGCTCTCCTCCGTGGTGCTGTTCACCCGGAACATCACCGGCGTGGAGCAGGTGGCGCAGCTCGCGGCGCAACTACGCGCGGAGAACCCCGAGTTGATCATCGCCATCGACGAGGAGGCCGGTGACGTCACCCGCCTGGAGGCGGCGACCGGCGCCACCCGGCCGGGCAACTTCGCGCTCGGCGCCGTCGACGACACCGAGCTGACCGAGGCCGTCGCCCGGGACCTCGGCCGTCAGCTGCACGCCGCCGGGGTGAGCCTGGACTACGCGCCCAGCGTCGACGTCAACTCCAACCCCGACAACCCCATCATCGGCGTCCGGTCGTTCGGCGTCGACGCCAAGGTCGTCTCCCGGCACGCCTCCTCCTGGGTCCGCGGGCTCCAGTCGGCCGGGGTCGCCGCGTGCGCCAAGCACTTCCCCGGCCACGGCGACGTCGCCATCGACTCCCACCACGGGCTGCCCAGTTACGACGCCACCGCCGACGAGATCGCGGCGCAGGCGCTGCCGCCGTTCCGCGCCGCCCTGGACGCGGGCGTCCGCGCGGTCATGAGCGGCCACCTCCTGGTCCCCGCCTACGACCGGGAGCTGCCCGCCACCCTCAGCCGCCGCATCCTGGTCGATCTGCTCCGCGGGGAGCTGGGCTTCGACGGGCTGATCGTCACCGACGCCATCGAGATGGGCGCGGTCACCGGGCTCTACGGGATCGACGGCGCCGCGGTGCGGGCCGTCGCCGCGGGCGCCGACGCGCTCTGCGTCGGCGGGGAGAACGCCGGTCAGGACACCGCGGAACTCCTGGTCGGCGCGCTGGTCGCCGCCGCCTCCGCGGGCACGCTGCCGCAGGAGCGGCTGGCCGAGGCGGCCGACCGGGTCGGCGAGTTCGCCCGCTGGTCGGCCGGGCTGCGCCGCTCGGTGCCCGCCGATCCGGTCCGCCGCGACATCGGCCTCGTCGCCGCGCGGCGCGCCCTGCGGGTCAGCGGCGCGGGCGACGGGGTGCTGCCGCTGGCCGCACCGGCGCATGTGGTGGAGCTGGTGCCGTCCACCAACCTCGCGGTCGGCAACGAGACGCCGTGGGGCGTCGGCGCGCCGCTGCGCGAGCGGCTGCCCGGCACCACGTCCGTGCGGATCCCCCGTCAGGAGGTGACCGGCCGCCCGGGCGTGCTGGAGGAGCAGGCGCTGGCCCCGGCCACGGGGCGGCCGCTGGTCGTGGTGGTGCGCGACGCCGCCCGGCACGGCTGGATGGCCGATGCGCTCGCCACACTCGTCGCGGCGCGGTCCGACGCGGTCGTGGTGGAGATGGGGCTGCCCGGGCCGGACGTGCCCGGGGCGGTCCGGCTCTTCACACACGGTGCGACGGCCGCCTCCGGCGTCGCCGCGGCGGAGGTCCTGGCCGGTCCCCGCTGACCTGGCGTCCGGCCGGAGCGCGGCCGGACCCGGGCTCCCGAACCGCGTGACGCGACCTGGCCGGGCGCGCCCGGCGGGGGTACGGGGCGGCGGCACGTCCGCCGCCCCGTACCGCACGGCGGGTGCCCTCAACCGACCGGTGCGGACGTCGGCAGCGGTGTGCCCGCGCGGGGGACGACGACCGGTGCCCCGTCGCCCGGGGCCCGCAGGATGTCGGCGTCCAGCCCGTACACCTCCTTGACCAACGCCGCGTCGACGGTGTGGTGCGGGGCGCCCTGGGCGATGACGCGGCCGTCCTTCATGGCGACGACGGTGTCGGCGTAGCGGGCGGCGGCGGCCAGGTCGTGCAGGACCATCACGACGGTGCGGCCGGCGGCGGCCACCTCGCGGACCAGGGTGAGGACGTCGACGGCGTGGCCGAGGTCGAGGGCGCTGGTGGGTTCGTCGAGCAGGACGACCGGGGTGTGCTGGGCGAGGACCATCGCCAGCCAGCAGCGTTGGCGCTGGCCGCCGGAGAGCCGGTCGAGGCGTTCGGCGGCGAGTTCGGTGGTGCCGGTCGCGTCCAGCGCCTCGCGCACGGCCGCCTCGTCCTCCCGCGACCACTGGCGCAGCAGCCCCTGGTGGGGGTGGCGGCCGTAGCGGACGAGTCCGGCGACGGTGACCGCCTCGGGGGCGCGGGGCGACTGCGGGAGCAGGGCGATGCGGTGGGCGGCGCGGCGGCGGCCGAGCGCCCAGATGTCGGCGCCGTCGGCGTGCACGGTGCCGGAGTCCGGGGCGTGCAGCCGGGCGGCGGCGCGCAACAGGGTGGACTTCCCGCAGCCGTTGGGGCCCACGATCGCGGCGACCTGCCCGGCGGGCACGGCGAGGGAGACTTCCCGGACGACGGGACGGCCGGGATGTCCCACGTGCAGCTCGCGTATCTCCAGGCCGGGCGGACGGGTCGGCTGGTCGGTCATGGCAGGTCAGTCCTTTCGGGCGGGGCGGTCCGCACGGAAGAGGACCCACAGCAGGAAGGGGCCGCCGAGGACGCTGGTGACGACGCCGACGGGCAGTTCGACGGGGGCGATGACGCGGCCGAGCGCATCGGCGGCGACGACGAGGGCGGCGCCGGTCAGCGCCGAGCAGACCACCGGGACGCGGGTGGGCCCGGCCATCCGCTGGGCGAGGACGGGCGCGGCGAGGCCGACGAAGGCGAGGGGTCCGCCGACGCCGACCGCGACCCCGGCCAGCGCCACGGCCAGCGCGAGGGCAACGCCCCGCACCCGGCGCAGATCGACGCCGAGGGCGGCGGCCATGTCGTCGTCGAAACGCAGGAGTTGCAGCCGGTGACCGGCGGCGAGGGCGAGCGGGACGAGTACGAGGAGGGCGATCAGCAGCGGCGTCCCGGCGCTCCAGTCGCGGCCGCTGAGGCTGCCGACGGCCCACAGGAAGACGCCGCCCGCGGTGTTGTCGTTCTCGCGGGACATCAGCAGGTCGCTGACGGCGCCGAGGGTGGTGGAGACGCCGATGCCGACGACCAGGACGCGGTATCCGGCGGAGCCCGCGCCGCCCGCGCAGAGGACGACGACGGCAGCGGCGGCGACGGCGCCGACCGGGCCGAGCCACCAGTCGCCGACCATGCCGGTGGTGGATCCGGCCGCGGCGGCGACGACCGCGGCGGTGGCGCCCTCGTTGACGCCGATCAGGTCGGGGGTGGCGAGGCGGTTCCCGGCGAGGGTCTGGGTGAGGCAGCCGGAGATGCCGAGCGCGGCGCCCACCATGAGGCCCACCAGGACGCGCGGCAGCCGGAAGTCCCGTACGACCATGACCGTCCCAGCATCGCCGGTGCCGAGGAGTCCGCCGAGCGTCTGCGACGGGCTCATCCCCGTCGAACTCGCCGTCACGGACAGGGCGATGAGCGCGGCGAGCAGCGGGACGAGGAGCGTCGCCGCCAGCGCGCCGCGGCGCGGGAAGAGCCAGGAGAGGGTGCCGGTGCGCAGGACGGTGGTGTCCGGCAGCGCGATTCCGGCGCGCGGGGCCGGTGCCCCGGTGGTGCGGTGCGCGCTCATGCGGACGCTCCGGCGGTGGAGAGGCGGGAGGAGCGGGCGATCCAGACGAGCAGCGGTCCGCCGACGAAGGCGAGCAGCACGCTGACCGGCGTCTCCCAGGGGCGGATGACGACGCGGGCCAGGATGTCGGCGAGCAGCATGACCGCGGCGGCGGCCAGTGCGGAGAGGGCGAGTTGGGCGGTGAGGCGGGGCCCGGCGACGGCGCGCGCGGCGTACGGCGCGAGCAGGCCGAGGAAGGCGATCGGTCCGGCGACGGCGACCGCGCAGCCGACGAGGAGGGAGACGGCGGCGGCCACCGCGAGGCGGATCCGGCCCGGGTGGTGGCCGAGCGACCGGGCGCTGTCGTCGCCGAGGCCGAGCGCCGACAGCGGGCGGGCGCAGCCGAACGCGAGGAGCAGTCCGACGGCCGCCGGGGCGGTGAGCGGCAGCAGGTCGGTGGATTCGACTCCGGCGAGCGAACCGATCGTCCAGTAGCGGTAGGTGTCGAACGTCGACCGGGTGCCGAGCAGGACGTACGAGGTCAGGCCGTGGAAGGTGGCGCCGATGGCGGTGCCGGTGAGGACGAGCCGCAGCGGGGATCCGGCGGTGCGGCCGGATGCGGCGAGCAGCAGCACCACGGCGCTGGCGGCCAGGCCACCGGCGAGGGCCCAGCCCATCAGGGCGGTGGGCGAGGTGGCGCCGAAGAAGGTGAGGCCGAGGACGACGGCGAAGGCGGCGCCGGAGTTGACGCCGAGCAGGCCGGTTTCGGCCAGCGGGTTGCGGGTCGCCGCCTGGAGCAGACAGCCGGAGACGCCGAGGCAGACGCCGACGAAGACGGCGGCGAGGGTCCGCGGCAGCCGTACGTCCAGCACGGCCAGGCGCAGTGGGGCGTCGGCGCGGGCGGCGGGGTCGCCGGTGAGGAAGTGCCAGGCGTCGGCGGCGGAGCTGTGGCCGGTGCCGATGACCAGGGAGAGCACGGCCAGGGCCGGCAGCGCGACGGTCAGCGCGAGCGCGGTCCGGCGGACGGGGCGGTGGCCCGGCGTGAGGGGCTGGCCGGGGCGGTGCCCGGTGCCGTCCGGCCGCCCCTCTTGCGCAATCAACATGAGGTTAGCCTAACCTAAATTGATCGCTCCGGATTTTTTGCGGGGCGGTCCCCCGCATGCCCGAAAGCGGACGAACTGCCGTACCCGTACGCCGCATACCGCCCGGACACGCCCCTCTTTCCGCTTTTCCGCCACCGACACACCCCTACGGAGAACCCAGGCCATGGCGCCCACCCCCGCCCTCAGACCCGCCCGCAC
>NZ_VKJP01000038.1 GCF_007280575.1 Streptomyces benahoarensis | reverse complement strand
TCACCGAACATCAAGGGCATGGGCGAGCTCCGCTACGTCGTCGAGCAGACCTTCGCCCTGCTCCACCACTTCAAACGCCTCACTGTCCGATGGGAGCGTCGCACTGAACTCCACGACGCCTTCGTCTCCCTCGCCTGCAGCCTCATCTGCTGGAGACGTCTCAAGAAAGCCCGCTCATGATCGTGTTACGAGCTCTAAGGGAGGCCAGCGTTGACCTTACTCACAAAAGCGGACGAATGTGCGCCTCGGTGCCCCGCTTATTCGTGGAGTACGGAGTCCACGCCTCTTTTCGAAGTCGAGACGATAAGAGGGTGATGGCATACTCTCATAATGTTTCTGCTGTAAGTTACGCTGGGCCCTTTAGTTACTCCACGGGGGGAATCGCCGACCATGCAATGCAGGCTTGACAGAGCTGTCCGTACCTCCTCCGTGCCGCGGGTCGGAATGGCGGTTATTGCCATCGCCTCCTCGGCTGTCCAGCGGGGCGACGAAACGCATGGGGGTAGCTGTCGTGCGTCCTGTACGCAGGGCGCAGGGGCGACCTCCGCCTTCCTCAACGAAGACTGGGCCTGATCTCTCGCCGTTCCCTGCGTGCCCCGTAAGGCGGGTCCGTAAAAGACGTGGAAACTTATGCCATCGGACAGCTGATTCCATCCACGAGTGGACGTGCAGCCGGGTTTCTCTCGGGTCATGACGCGCGCCAAGGATACGGTCGGCAATGTCCAGCCGCTCCTCAAGGATGTTGTGTGGAACCCGCACGGGTTGGGGTGCAACGGGCACCATCCTCTGGGACTGATTGTTGATCCGGTCCGTGACATGTCGTAGCGCAGTTCCTCGCACGCGGGCCAGGCCATTTCTCGTATCGCGCGGTCACGGCCCACTGTCTTTTGAGGCACTTCCGGTCGAGGCGAGGCAGGCGGATTTTCTGCAAGGTTGGGTGTCACTGAGGTTGAATTCTGCGGGCGACCGTGGAGATGCTTCGCGCCGGGTCGCTGCCGGCGGCCGGGTGGGGGATTCTGGAGAGGTAAAGGGCGAGCCGTAGGGGAAGCTGTGAGGTTCCTGATGAGCACTCTCGAAGAGCACATCGACGTCGACGCTCCGCTCGAAACGGCCTGGGACTGCCTTCACCGCCCGGAGACCTATCCGCGGTTCCTGAACGGTGTACGGGATGCCCGGCCGGAGGGGGAGCGACGCACGCACCTGGACGTTGACACGGGAGGCCGGGCGCAGGGGTTCGAGGTCGAGATCGCCGACCGGGAGATGGAGAACGTGATGACGTGGCGGACGACGAGCGGTCCCGACCTGGCAGGGACCTTCTCGCTGCTGCCGATCGACCGGGCGCACACCCGGCTCCAGGCCCGGTTCGAGTACGACCCCGACACGATCAAGGAGACCTTCGGCGGGCCTCGGGGGTTTGCGCAGGCGACCGCGATCGAGCGCGGAGTACGGAGCGACCTTCAGCAGTTCAAGGAGCTGGCGGAGGCAGAGGGCAAGGGCCGGTAGACGGACAGCACTGTCCCCTCAAGGTCCGTCGCCGCGGACATCGGTTGAATAGCCCGCGGCGGCGTGGCTTGTGCAGGGCGCCTCCGGCTCGTACAGCCCGAGCAGGTGGTCGTCCCCACCGTCACCGCGCCGAGCCCACCAGCATGGGGTGGGCCGCGTCGAAGGCCCGGCCCACCGGCTTGTCCAGGAGACCGTCGGTGAGCATCCGTTCCGCGCCACCGCAGCTCTCCTCCCCGTGCCGGAAGACGAACTCCACGGTGCCCGCCACTTCTTCGCGCACCTCGCCGGCCAGGGCCGTGGACGCGCCCAGCAGCATCGCGGTGTGCGCGTCGTGGCCGCAGGCGTGGGCGGCCCCGGGGTCTTGCTGGCGGACTCCAAGCCGGTCTCCTCGGTCACCGGCAGCGTGTCGGTGTCGGCCCGTAACAGAACGGTGGGGTCAGGCCGGTTGCCGCTTAGCGTCGCGGTCACTGAACTGTGCGTACGGCCTTGGTCCAGCTCCAGGTCCAGCCCGCCGGGGGCCTGGGGTGCTCCGGTCCGGACTCCGGGAGACCGGTGACGTGGCCTGGCACGGCACCACGGATGAATCCTTGCGGGAGGTACTCCGCCGCCTGACGGGCGGATACCCGGCCGGGCTCACCGGGGGCCGGGCCCTTGAAGTCCGCGTAGCGGCGCTCGTCCGCCCCTGCCCCGTCGCCAGGGGCGGACACCGGTGCACGCCCGGGTTACGGGCGCGGGTCGATGGGTGCGAGCACGCCGAAGTGACGCTCGATCACCTCGGCGGCTCCCAGGCACCGGTCCTCGCGGTACATCTGGCCGATGAGCTGGACGCCCTGCGGCATGCCGTCCGCGAATCCGGTGGGCACGCTCACCGCGGGCGCGCCGACGAGGGAGGTCACGGTGCACAGGGCTCCCGCCAGCATCATCCGGGCGTGGCTCTCGGTGTCGGTGTCGTCGGGGAGCAGGTCGGCCCCGGGGACGGGCTGGGGACAGGTGGCTGCGGATTCCCCCGCATCGCGCTGGACGAAGTCCACCACCAGCGACCGCCTGACCCCGAATACCGCGTCCCGCTTCACGTAGGGGTCATCACTGCGGACCAGCATGGTGATCAGTGGCTCGAAGCCTTCGGCATGCAGCCGGAAGTGCAGGTGCTCCGGGCGCATCGGTGACCGGTTTGCGGCACGCAGGATCTCCCCGCACGGCCCGTCGTTCGGGACCGGGTAGGACCGTGGGGCCACGGACCGGTACCGGAACCGCCCCTCGTTGTCGGTGGTCAGCAGGGCACGCATGGCCAGCTGACCATGCAGTTTGTCCTGCATCTGCACGTCGTAGGAGCCCTCCCCGTCGCTGTGCCAGGTGTCCACCCCGGCACCGCCACGGGGGCGCCGTCCGAATCGAGTACCCGGCCGTTGAAGAACATCGGAGTCCCCGTGACCTCACCGGAGATGTCCGATCCGTTCTCTGCCGTCGGCCGGCCCTCGACGTAGAAGGGGCCCAGCAGCGTCGAATCCGTCGCCGACCCGCTGCCCGGATGGTGAACCAGGTCCAGCAGAACGCTCAGGCCCAGAATGTCGGACAGCAGGACGAACTCCTGCCGAGTCGGAGTACAGGTCTTGCCCACACGCTCAAGGAAATCCATCGCCTTGAACCACTCGTCACCGGTCAGCCGCACCTCCCGTGTGAAGTCATGCAGGTGCTGCACCAGGCGGATGAACAGCTCCTTGACGCGCTCATCCTCCGTGCCTTCGAACGCCTTCTGCACCGCCTCGGTGACCGAGGCCGCCGTCAGATCGATGGGCATCGCATTTCTCCCGTCGGTTCGGGTCACACCGCGCCGGATCATCTTGCGGCGCCTGTGAATCCCGTCAAACGACCCGACACGACACGTACGGGAGGTTTCCCCTGTAGCGAGCGTCGGCCTCCGTCGACTGGCGTAGGCCGCCGGGAAGGGAGCCTGGGGCTTGTAGGCGCCAGGGAGGTGCGAAGAGCCGGGGGCTGGAGGAAGGGGGAAGCAGCGGGCTGGGTCGTGCCGTGGCCCAGCGGCTCGCGCCCCGCCGCGTCAACGCGCGCCTGGTGACGACGGCGGAGGTCGCGGGCGCCACCGAGTTCCCGCTCCGTCACACCGGCATCAACGCCGTGGATCTGTTCGTGGACTGCCGGTCGCGCGTGACCTGACGGCCGTCATGAGGTGGGGAAGAGGGGCCAGCCCGACATCAGGCCACCGTCGAGTGTGAGCGTCTGGCCGGTGAGGTAGCCGGCCTTGCCGGAGCCCAGGTACTGCACGGCCGCCGCGATCTCTTCGGGGGCGCCCGGACGGCCCATCGGCAGTACGGAGTTGACGGCATCGCGTACGGCGTCGCTGCCGGTGGTGCGCTCGTACATCGCGGTCCGTGTGTAGCCGGGGGCCACCGCGTTGACGCGAATGCCGTGCTTGGCGCCCTCCAGGGCCGCGGCCTTGGTGATGCCGACGACGGCATGTTTGCTGCCCACGTACAGGGCGTAGTCGGGGTAGCCCATCAGGCCGTAGATGGAGCTGACGTTGATGATGCTGCCTCCGCCGTCCTGTGCCTGCATGGCTCGGAACTCGTGCTTCAGGCTGAGGAGGGTGCCCTTGACGTTGGTGTCGAAGGTGCCCTCGTACGCCTCGTCGGTCACCTCGGTGACCGGGGTGAGTCTGCCCTCGGTACCGGCGTTGTTGAAGGCGACATCGAGGCGTCCGAAGTGTTCCACCGTGCGGTCGACCAGGTGGCGGACCTCGGCGTCATGGCGCACGTCCGCCATCACGAACAGGCTCCGGCCGCCGTTGCTCCGGAGTTCCTCGGCGAGTGCATCGCCTTCGTCCTGGTGGCGACCGCTGACCACCACGTCCGCGCCGTCGCGGGCGTAGGCGAGGGCGGTTGCGCGACCGATCCCGGTGAGCGCGCCGGTGATGAGAACGACGGGAGCAGGCATGACGTGGTCCTTCGGTAGGGCCCCGTGGGGGTGAGGGCCGACGGCGTTGAGGTGCTCACACTCAGCTCTTCATCCGGGAAGCCAGGGAGTGTGGTGCTGGCCGCCACCGTGTCGGAGCGGCCGTCCGGCCAGGACCCGAGAGCGCGCATGCCTTCGGCGATGACGCCGGCCGACTCCCAGGCGTCATCGACGATGTGGTCGAGTTGAAGGTGCAGGTCCCGGAAGTTGTGGCCGGCCACGCTCCCATGGGCCTGTTTTTCCCTGGAGGTGCAGTTCGACGAGATCCACCACGATCTGTTGCCACGCTCGGGCCGACTACGGCGAGGCCGTGAAGGAGGCGGCATCGGCCTTCGAACGGCGAGAACCCCCCAGGAAAAACGCCCATGCATGTCTCCTTGTGAAAGCACCGCACGGCGGGCCCCTGGACAGAAGCCCGTTCTCCTACGCGATCAAGCCTACGGAGGTCCCTCTCTGCCGCCACCGCGCTTGATCCGCTCGGGCGGACATCCGAGATCATCGAGGGGTGCGCCGGGTCGGCGACGCGGGCTGGTGCCTGGCGCGCCGACAGTCCGTGCAGCTCGATCGGAGGCGACCTCGCCTGTGCGGCCCCGCAGCAACGTGTCGTCACCACAGGCACCCTGTCCGCCTCCGGCCTCGTCCCGCCTGTGACCGGAGCACGCGTTCAGCCTCACGCCGCCGCATGGGGAACCGGGACCATATGGTCAGTGAACCAGTCACGGGCCAGATCGGTGACCTTCTCCAGGGCACCGGGTTCCTCGAAGAGGTGGGTGGCGCCGGGGACGACCGCGAGCCGGTTCTCGCAGCGCAACCGAGCTTGTGCCTCGCGATTGAGGTCGAGCACCAGTTGGTCGTGGCCCCCGACGATCAGCAGCGTGGGCGCCGTCACCGCCGGCAGCCGTGGCCCGGCCAGGTCGGGCCTGCCGCCCCGCGAGACGACCGCGGCGATCCGCGCACCCGGCTCGGCGGCCGCCCACAACGCGGCTGCCGCGCCGGTGCTGGCGCCGAAGTACCCGACAGCGAGCCCTTCGGTCTCCGGCTGTCCGCGCAACCAGCCGGTGGCGTCCGCCAGACGCCGGGCCAGCAATCCGGTGTCGAACACGTTGGCCCGGTCGCTCTCCTCCTCCTCGGTGAGCAGGTCGAACAGCAGGGTGCCCAGCCCGGCCCGATTCAGTCCGGCGGCCACGAACCGGTTGCGCGGGCTGTGCCGACTGCTGCCACTGCCGTGCGCGAACACCACGACCCCGCTCGCGCCCTCGGGCACCGTCAACTGCCCACGCAGCACCACCGCACCAGCCCGCACGTCCACCCCCCGATCCTCGGGCACGGCGTGACGCGACGCAGTCCGGCGGCTGCTCACCGTGCGTGCGGCCGCCTCTTCCAGACAGGCGACAACCTCATCGTCGTCGACCTGGGAGAAGTCGTTGGTGTAGAACTGCCCGACCGCAAAGAAGTTCCGCGGGGTGTGCAGACATATCAGCTCGTCGGCCTCCCCACCGAGCCGTGCGGTCAAGCCGTGAGGTGCCACGGGGACGGCGAGCACGATCCGTGCAGCCCCGCGGGCGCGGGCGATCCGGCAGGCCGCGCGCGCCGTGGACCCCGTGGCCACCCCGTCATCGACCACCAGCACCGTACGGCCCTCCAGCCCGATCGGTTCCCGCCCGTCCCGGTACCGCTGGGCACGGCTCTCCAGTACCTCCCCCTCACGGGCCTCGACCTGAGCCAGCTCATCCGGCGTGATGTGCGCCGCGCGGATCACGTCATCGTTGATCACGCGTACGCCGCCCTCGCCGATCGCTCCCATTCCCAGCTCCGGCTGGAGGGGCACGCCCAGCTTCCGCACCAGGCAGACATCCAGCGGCACGCCCAGCGCATCGGCGACCTCTGCGGCAACCGGAACCCCTCCGCGGGGTAGGCCGAGCACCACCACCTCAGCCCCCTTGAGGTGCGCCAGCCGGGCGGCCAGCTGCCGGCCGGCGTCACGACGATCCATGAAGAACACGATCCGACCTCCTCGTCCCGGAGGAACACGTGGGCGACGTGTGCGCCCCGTACCTCCATCCTCGCCCCTTCGCTGATGCTTGTGACACAGGCGAGCACGCGTGAGGCCGTGCTCGACGGGACCTGCCCGGGGTCCGATGGAGGTGCACCCGGATCGACCCTCCGGCGACCGGATCCGGGCAGACGGCCTGGCTGCCCGCCGCGGCCCGTCCGACGGTGCCACGGTCACAGACCGCCGCGCCGCCCGGAGGCGGTGTTCGTCAGCCATGTCACCGCGCGGCTGACGTCCGAGAGCGAGACGATTCCGACGAGCCTGCCATGATCCACGACCAGGACCCGGTGTTCGGCGCCCGGTTCCATGCGCGGCAGCAGATCCGCGAGCGGCGCGTCCGGCTCCACGACGGTGGTCTGCGACAGCGGCACCATCACCTCGCTCACCGTCACGGCATGGGCCTCGGCCTGTGGCACCTTTCTGGCGCTGTCGAGGGTCGCCAGCCCGACCGGGGCCCCGTCGTCGGTCACCGGGAACGCCGAATGCCGGAAGCGGTAGCGCGAACTGGTGAGGAAGCCGGCGACCGTGGTGTCGGCAGAAACCGTGAGAGGCTCGGGCGTCATGGCGTCCCGCACCGGGATACCGGCGAGCACGCCGCGCATCTGGGCCTGCCGTCCCTCGGCGGTGGCGGCCGCGATGAGGAACCAGCCGATCAGTGTCAGCCATAGACCGCCGAACGCGCCGGTCCTCATGAACGCGATCAGCCCGAGCACCACGAGCAGCCACCCGAAGACCCGCCCCGCCGCAGTCGCACCGGCTGTCGCCCGCAGCCGGTCTCCCGTGCGCCACCACAGGAACGCGCGCAGCAGCCTGCCTCCGTCGAGAGGGGCGGCAGGCAGCGCGTTGAAGGCCGCGAGCAGCACATTGATGCCTGCCAGCCACGCCACCATCTCCACCACGATCCCGGACACGGACGCCAGGTCGAGCAGCCAGGCCCCGAGTGTGAACAGCCCTCCCAGAAGGAGGCTGACGAGCGGGCCGACGCCGGCGATCCTCAGCTCCGCCCCGGGGCTGGACGCCTCGCCCTTGAGCCGGGCCGCTCCGCCCAGCAGCCACAGGACGATGTCGTCCACCTCGATCCCGTTGCGCCGGGCCACGACGGCGTGCGCCAGCTCATGTGCGAGGAGGGAAGCGAAGAAGACCACGGCGGTGCACAGGCCGGCGGCCCAGTACACCGCCCAGGCACGCCCTGGATACGTCTCCGGAAGGCGGCCCTGTGACAGGCCGAGCGCGATGATGCCGAAGATGAGCAGGACGCTCCAGTGCACGCCGACCCGGACCCCGGCGATCCGTCCCAGAACGAACGTCGCCCGCACCGCTCTCTCCCCTGCTCAAGCCGTCACCTGGCACACAGCCGTCCCGCGCTGACCACCGCCCCACCTCGTACCGTCGGGACGAGGTGAGCGCACAGGTCCCGATCCCCATGGCCGTGCCGCGGGGCGGCGCGGAGGGCCACCGGCACCTGCGGGGACGACCTCCGGGGCACGGCCTCGATCCGGCCGGCTCATCGTGAGTGATACGCGGTGTGCGCACCACACCCTCGCGGATCGGGTGCACGCCTCAGACGTCGCCGCGCGGATCCTCCTGACTTCCAGTACACCCTCGGGCCCACGGCTTCGCGCGCTGGAACTGGCATGTCGAACAGGTCGGTTCCTAGACTGTGATACGTGGTCCGGACCAATGTGGAGATCGAGGCGCTCCTTCAGGAGTACGCGGACCTCATCGCCATCACCGGAGGCGACGCGTTCAAAGCGCGGGCCTACGAAAAGGCCGCCCACGCGATCGGCGGTTACCCCGCCGATGTCTCCCACCTCGATGCCGCGGGCCTGAGGGAAATCCCGGGCGTGGGCAGGTCGATCGCCGAAAAGGTCATCGAGTATTTCCGCACCGGCAATGTCACGGTGGTGGAGGAGACGCGGGCGCAGATTCCCGAAGGGGTACGGCAGCTCATCACCATCCCCACGCTCGGCCCCAAGAAGGCGATGGCACTCTACGAGGATCTGCACATCTCCTCGGTC
Source organism: Streptomyces benahoarensis (assembly GCF_007280575.1). Taxonomy (GTDB): domain Bacteria; phylum Actinomycetota; class Actinomycetes; order Streptomycetales; family Streptomycetaceae; genus Streptomyces; species Streptomyces benahoarensis. The sequence continues at coordinate 21,825 of NZ_VKJP01000038.1, read as the reverse complement.
GGCGCGCTGGCCGACGCCATCAAGGCGGAGAAACTGCGCGACCTGAAGGGCTTCGGGGAGAAGACCGAGGAGAACATCCTGCACGGCATCGCCCTCATGCAGCAGGCAGGAGAGCGGATCCTGTTGAGCACGGCCATGGAGCCCGCCGAGGACATCGTCACGGAACTCTCCCGGATCACCGGCTGCGAAAACTGCGCATACGCCGGATCGCTGCGCCGCATGAAGGAAACCATCGGCGACATCGACATCCTCGTCGCCGCCGAACGGTCAGCATCCTTCATGGACGCGCTCGCCGAACTGTCCTCCACCGCCGAGGTCATCGCACACGGCCGGAAGAAGACCTCGATCCGCACCACGAAGGGCCTCCAGGTCGACCTGCGCGTGGTGCGACCGGACTCGTGGGGCGCCGGCCTGCAGTACTTCACCGGCTCGAAGGCCCACAACATCCGCACCCGCACGATCGCCGTCCACCTGGGACTGAAGCTCTCCGAGTACGGCCTGTTCGAAACCGACGGCGGAAAGCGGGTCGCCTCCCAGTCCGAGGGCGAGGTGTATGACAGGCTCGGCCTGCCCTGGATCCCACCCACGCTGCGCGAGGACCGAGGGGAGATCGAGGCCGGCCTGCGCGGCGAGCTGCCCGACGTGGTGACCGCACAGGACATCCGCGGTGACCTGCACACCCACACCGACCTCACCGACGGCCTCGCCCCGCTGGAGGAGATGGTGGCCGCGGCCGCCGAGCGCGGATACGCGTACTACGCGATCACCGACCACGCGCCGAACCTGTACATGCAGCGCATGACCGACGAGAAGATCCTCGCCCAGCGCGCACATGTGCGGTCACTGGACGGCCGGCGCCGCCGGATGCGGCTGCTGCACGGCACCGAGCTCAACATCGGCCCGGACGGGGAAGTGGACTGGCCCGGCGAGTTCCTCCAAGGCTTCGACATCTGCGTGGCCTCGGTGCACTCCCACTTCCACCTCAGCCGGGAGGCGATGACCCGGCGGATCGTACGTGCTTGCGAGAACCCCCACATCAACGTCATCGGCCACCCGACCACCCGTCTGATCGGCAAGCGCCAGGGCATCGACGCCGACCTCGACGAGGTGTTCGCCGCCTGCGCCCGCACAGGCACTGCGCTGGAGATCAACGCCCAGCCCGACCGCCTCGACCTGGGCGACGAGGACATTCTCCGGGCCAGGAGCCACGGAGCGAAGTTCGCCATCGACACCGATGCCCACTCGATTCCGCAGCTCGCGTACCTCCGCTACGGAATCGGCATGGCACAACGCGGATGGCTCACCCCGGAAGAGGTGATCAACACGTGGCCACTGCGGCGGCTGCGCCGATTCCTGCGCAAAGACCGGGCGGACTGATACACCCATGCGTCCCCACAGGCATCGCACAGGGGAGGACCACTCCGAGGAGGCGAGCACCCTGAGCCGCGCCGCGTTGCGCCGCACCGGGTCGACACGCTGGGCGTGGGTGGCGGAAGCAACCAGTGAGGCGATGACGGTGGTGTCCATGGCCGGGCGCTCAGTGCCGGGAGGGTGGCTCGCCACTCCGCTCCCGGAGGCGTCGCCTCGGTACACAACGCCGGCACCGCCCTGGCCGCCATCGGCCTCGCCTTCGCCGACCGACCCGCCGTCCTCGGCGCACTCGCCGCCCTCCTCCTCAGCGGCCCGACGACGGCTGGGGGCCACAAAAGGCGCGTCACCCGGGCTCGGCCCGGAAATGGCCCCGGAGCAGCTGGTCAGAGGTGGGGTATGGGTGGGGGAAATCAGGAGTAAAGGCGCATTTTTGCTGGCTGCCCAAGGTATGCACGGCGAGGGCGCCTGACAGGGATCTCCCCTGGTCAGGCGCCCTTTTTCGGTGTTTAGAAGAACCCGAGCTTCTTCGGCGAGTACGACACGAGGAGGTTTTTCGTCTGTTGGTGGTGCAGCGCTCATAGTGGTGCTGAGCTGCTGCAATGGCCGCTGTGACTGTGGTGGGGAGAGCGTTGGTCCGTGGGTGGTCCGGATCTTGGCCTCAACCTCCGAAAGCTGGGGAAGGTCTGTCGGTGTCGCTTGGGAGGGCGACCGCCGCCAGGCCACGGCGCCGAGGAGAGGACGGGGTAGTGACGGCGGGCTGGTCGCCGAAGGCGATGCCGATCGCGGCCAGGGCGGGCCCCGCGTTGCGCACTGCGGCGACGCCGCCCATGGTGGTGCGGCGCACCGACGACCTGTGGCCAGCAGTGTGCCGACGGCGAAGGCGGCGGCTGCGAGCACGAAGCCCGCGAGGAGGGTGAGTGAGCCGAGGAGTGCCACCACGTCACTCCAGTTGCCGAGCAGCATGCCCGCCAGCACGATCAGGAAGGTCACGTTCGACACCGCGGACGCCGCGGGGTGCCACGACCGTGCGGTGGGCGCGGCGTAGCGGCGCAGCAGCAGGCCGATGACGAACGGTACGAGTTGCAGGAGGGCCACGGTCCGCATCAGCGTCGCAACATCGAGGGAGATGCCCTTGCCGAGGTCGGCCGCGGTGAGGATGCCGTTGACGGTCGGGGCGAAGGTGAGGCTGCCGACGGTGGCGAGCAGCACCTGCATGGCCGCGCCCGCGACGACATCGCTGCTCTGCACCATGGCCAGCTTCGCCCCGAAGGGCCCGCCAGGGGACGAGGCGACCAGGACGAGCGCGATGAACGCTGCCGAGGGGAGGCTGAAGAGTGCACCGATGCCCCAGCCCAGCAGCGGGATGACGACCATGTTGGTGAGCAGCGCGAGCAACAGCAGCGGGACGTCGGTGAAGATGGCGCGCAGCGCCGGAACGGTGGCCCCGAGCCCGGCTGCGAACATCGTCGCCGCGATGAAGATCACGGTGACGGCGTTGAACAGCATGTGCAGGGTGTCCATGAGGCGTTCCCCTCAGTCGGCGGAGCACCCGCGGTGCCGGCGCGCGCGTCGCCGCCCGGTCAGTCCCGGAGGTCGCCGAGCCAGCGCAGGGCGCTCAGGCCCGGCAGGAAGCAGTACTCGCCGCCGCGGGTGACGAGGCCGTAGCGGTTCTCGACCGGCACCCCGAGGCCGTGCATCAAGCTCCGGACGTAGGTGGCGAACCGCTGCTGGCGGGGGACCAAGGGATCGCCGTGATGGCGGTACTCCACGTCCCGCGCGGCCAGATCATCCGATGCCCCGACGTCATGGTGGGGCCCCAGCACCAGACAGGCGTCCTCTCGGCCGAGGAATGCCCGCAGTGCCTCGACCTCCTCGGGCTGGGCCTCCTGCCTGGTGACCATGTGGTCGAGGCCGAACACGAACAGGGTGTCGGTGTCGGCCATTACGCGCTCGTCGAGCGGGGTCCGAAATCCGGCCTGGTCGATGCGCTGATACACCGGGACGGGGTGCCCGGTGACCTCCTCGACGAACTCCTGGAACGGCACCCAGGCCCAGAAGAACAATTCCAGCGAGCCGGCGATGCCCTGCTGGAACTGCATGGGGTCGGACCACTTCGGGTCCTCGTAGGCAGGCCACGCCACCCGTCTGACCTCTGTCAGCGTGGAGAACCGGTTGTCCAGCTCAGCGGGATTCCTGCCCGCCTCGGCCGGATAGCTCCACGCGACGTAGATGCTCACCCGTCGCCGACCAGGGGTGCGTTCGCGCGGGATGTGGTTCTGGTTGTAGGCGCGTGCTGTCCTGACCTCGCTCATCTCGTCTCCGATCCGCAGTGGGACAAGCACACGGCGGTCCGCTTTCACTGCAGTTGGTTGCGCAGTGGATGTGTCCCGTGCCGGACGCGTGGCTTTGAGCCGGGTCAGCGCGGGACTCTGTGTCCCACCGAAGCAGGCGTTCGTGTCCCTCTGTAAGGTTGCTGGGCTTCACCCTTCGGCATGACGGACCGAATCGGAGTGCCATCAGCTGCAGTTTCAGCCGGAGGCGTTCTTGGCTTGGGGAACGGTGCGGTTCGGGTTGACTGCCTGCCTGGTGGACGTGCAGGAGGCGATGACGCCGCAGGGGTCGCTGGTCGCGCTTGCCTTGGCTTGTGGGTGGTGGCGGGGTGGTGTCACGGACGACAGCACCGACGCCGCCACATCCCGTATCTGTCGCTCCGTTGCGTCCCCGCAGTCCGTCGCCGCCTCGGCGAGTGCGCGTACCAGTGGGGTCGCGCTGTCGGTGCGCCAGATCAGGGCCCACTGGACGGGCCGGGCATCGTGGAGGGGAAGGAAGGCGACGTCGGGCTGCGCGTTGTAGCGCCGTCCCTCGTCGGGGACCGTGCACACCACGTCACCTGCCGCGACGAGGGCAAGGATCTCGTAGAAGGTTGAGACGGCCGGGCCGCGGCGGACAGGGCGTCCGGCCGGTGTGCGGGCCGGCAGGACCGCGCTCTCCCAGTAGGCGGGAAGAGGGCCGTTCAGGCGCGGCACGATGTGGTCACCGAGCACCTCCACGCTCACCGACTCCTGCCGGGCGAGCGGGTGGTCCGCGGCCACCATCAAGTGGAGCGGTTCCTCGCGCAGCACCACCCCGACGGTCAAGTCCGGCTCGCGAACCGGCAGCCAGGTGGCCACCGCGTCGACCTCACCGGCCCGCAAGGCTCCGAACGGATCGCTGAAGAACACCTCTTTGAACCGGAGTTCGACGGACGGGTGGCCGGCCCGGAAATGGGTCAGGACCGGGCGCATGTCATGCATCTGTGCACCCATGACCCCCAGCGTCAGCGTGCCGGACGGATGGCGGGCGATGGTGGTCACCTCAGCTATGGCTTCCTGGATGCCCTCGTATGCCGGCTTCAGCCGCTGGAGCAGCACCTCTCCGACAGGGGTCATCCGCACGTGGCGGCTGGTCCGCTCGAAGAGCTGAGCGCCGATGACGCGTTCCTGCTTCTTGATCGCCTGACTGACACGGGCTGGGGAGACATGCAGGCGTTCGGCGCTGCGGCCGAAGTGGAGCTCCTCCGCGAGCATCAGGAAGATCTCTATGTCTCGCAGTTCCATTCCGCCCCCGGTTCCCTCATGGCCCCCGAATTCATGAACCTCTGGGTTAACGACCGTAACAAGATCGGCCGTTGTTCCCAGGCTGCTCGCTCGGCATACTGGGTGCCGAGCCGGTCAGCCGCCCCCCACATGGTGACAGCATGAACCGGCACGAGACAGCTGGATCGGCTCGCCCGATCCAGCCGACGGCCCGCAAAACCCGGACCGCGCGGAAGTCGCGTACCTCACCGGCCCCGGGCCTCACGCCCCGGGCCCCGGCCGCCGCGCACGAACCCCCACGGAGCGATTCCCACGTGCCATCCGACCCGAGCGCTGCCCGGACACCTGACCCGGCCACGCTCCACCCGCTGCCTGCCCACGAGCGGGTCGTCTTCCTCAAGCCACTGGTCGCCGGAACCAACGTCGTGGCAGGTGACTTCACCTACTACGACGACCCCGACGGCGCGACCGACTTCGTGCAGCGCAATGTGCTCTACGCCTACGGTCCGGAACGGCTGATCATCGGCAAGTACTGCGCGATCGCCACGGGCACTCGATTTCTGATGGCGGGCGCCGACCACCCGTCGATGGGGGTGTCCACCTTCCCCTTCACCATGTTTGGTGGGGAGTGGGCCGAGCAGACCCTCGACATCGTCACCGGCATGCCCAGCCGCGGGGACACGGTGGTCGGCAACGACGTGTGGTTCGGATACGGAGCCACCGTGATGCCGGGAGTACGGATCGGCGACGGTGCCGTGATCGCGGCCGGCGCCATGGTCACCGCCGACGTGCCGCCGTACACCATCGTGGGCGGGAACCCGGCCAAAACGATTAGACAGCGCTTCGACGACAGCGACATCGAACGGCTCGTACGCGCCGCCTGGTGGGACTGGCCCGTCGAGCTGGTGACCGCGCACGCGCGCACCATCATGACCGGTTCCCCGCCGGACATCGAACGCATCGCCGCCGCCGAAGGCCTGGAGCAGCGGTGACGACGCGGACCGTCGAAGAGTACGCGGTGTCCGGTCGCGACAGCGGCCCGTACGCGATCACCACCGGCCCGGACGGCGCGCTGTGGTTCACCATGGTGCACAGCGGCCAGATCGGCCGACTCGTCCCAGGACAGAAGCCGACCAGCCATCAGATCGCCCCGGACAGCGGTCCGACGGTCATCAGTAACGGGCCGGACGGCGCCCTGTGGTTCACCCAGTACCGGGCGCACCGGATCGGCAGGATCACGACGGCCGGCCACATGACGGAGTTCGCGCTGCCGACCGCGCAGTGCGCTCCCTTCGGTATCGCCGCGGGCCCGGACGGCGCGCTGTGGTTCACCGAAACCGCCGCCGACCGCATCGGCCGCCTCACCACTGACGGATCGGTCACGGAGTACCCGCTGCCGTGCACCGGCGCGTTCCCCTCCGCGATCGCCGCGGACGGGGACGCAATGTGGTTCACGATGAACCAGGCCAACGCCATCGGCCGCATCGGCATGGACGGCCGTATCACGGTCCACGAGCTGCCCACCGCAGCGGCCGCGCCGGTGGGTGTAGCCGTAGGCCCGGACGGCGGTGTCTGGTTCACCGAGATCGTGGCCGGCCAGATCGGTCGCAGAGCGCCCGACGGCCGGATCACCGAGTACCCGCTGCCCGACCGCTCGGCCCGGCCGCACGCCGTCACCACCGACGCCGACGGCACCGCATGGTTCACCGAGTGGGGCGGCAACCGCGTCGGCTCGATCACCTCCGACGGCATAGTCACCGCCCACGACCTGCCCACCCCGGCCTCCGAACCGCATGGCATCACGGTGGGCCCGGACGGCGCCCTATGGACGGCCCTGGAGACAGGCGCGCTGGCCCGCATCGGACCCACCACCAACATCACCACCAGGAACACCGAACAGGAGAATGCCTCATGAAATACGCCCTCGTGATCTTCGAGACGCACGCGTCACGCGCCCGGATCCAGGCCGACCGCGATGCCTACCGCAATGCGTACGAGACGTGGATCGGCGAGCTCGCGGCAGCGGGCAAGCTGGCGGGCGGCGACGCCCTCGACACCGAGCACCAGGGCCCTGTCACCGTGCGCAAGACGGCGGACGGATCCGCAGCGGTGACCGAGGGGCCCGTGCACAGCGGGGAGGAGACTCTCGGCGGCTGGTTCGTGCTGGAGGTGGCCGACCACGCCGAGGCCATCGAGCTGGCCCGCGGCTTCCCCACCCCGGAGGCGCTCGAAATCCGCCCGGTCCTCGAATCGGCTTGATCGGCAGGTGGCCCGCGCCGCCATCTGCCCGGACATCCGGCGCGCCTGACCGGCACGTCCTGCCGGGTCCCGAGCGCTGTACCCCTTCACAGGAGTTGACTGACACTGACATCGGTGAGTTACCGACCTCTGACCGGCCCCGAGGAGATCGAACTCTTCTGCCGGCTCTCCTACGTCCTGGACCACGAACTGACCGACGACTTCGCAAACGGATGCCGCCGCCCCGAGTGGACCTGGGTGGCCCTGGACGGCGACCGCCTCCTCGCCCGGCTCGCCTGGTGGACGACCCCAGGCGGTGACATCCCGCTGCAGTTCGACTTCTTCGACATCGACGACACGCTCCCCAAAGCCGACCGCGACGAGATCGGCCAGCGACTGTTCAAGACAGCGACGGCGGCCGTCTTCCCGGCGGGCGCCAAACTGCCGGAGTACGGTCGTTTCGTCCCGCCCGACTGGCGTGAGGACCCCGCAGCCCGCGAGGTGGTCGAGTCCCGCACGCGCCTGCTGGAGAGCACGGGCGCACGGCTGCTGGTCGAGCGGCTGCGGCTGCAATGGACCCCGTCGTCCCTGCTCCCGGAGTCCAAGGGGCGTCTCGTCTTCCGCCCGGTTGCCGACCGCGAGGACCTCCTCGCCCTGATGACCCCGGTCATGGAGGGCACCCTCGACGCCCACGGCCAGGCGGACCTGGCATCCGGACTGACCTCGCGCGAGGCGGCGGAACGGCACTACGACGGAGAGTTCGCCAGGTTCAAGAGCCCGCACGAATGGTGGCGCATCGCTGAACTGCCCGACGGCGGCGGCCCGGTGGGCTTCGTGATCCCGGCCCGCAACAGCTACCACCCGATCATTGCGTACAGCGGCGTCCTGCCCGCACACCGCGGCAACGGCTACATCGACGAGATCCTTGCCGAGGGCACCCGCATCCTGGCCGCCGAGGGCGTCGACCGGATCAGGGCATCCACGGACCTCGGCAACGTCCCCATGGCAAAAGCCTTCGCCCGTGCCGGATACGTCAACTTCGAACGCTCCCTCAACCTGGTCTGGGACTGACCCCCTCTGCTGCGCCTCCGGATCTCTCCCCGAACGACCTTCGCCCCGCGCAGTTGACCTTCGCATGTGCCTCAGCTGCAGGAGCCGATGGTCTGGCTGCCGCCGGGAACGGTCGTAAGGCGGGCCACGGGCGGCGTATCGGGATTGGGCTGAGGGCTGCGCAGCCGGATGATCTCCTCTTGCTGGGCGGCGATGCGGGAAGGCGCAAGGGTCTTGAACGAGGCCAGCTCCTCGATCGTCGCGCTCTGGCGGGCGAGACGATCGCGGAGGGTGTTGCTCTCGGCCTTCAAGCGGGCGACCTGGGCGTCTCGGGGGTCAGGGAGTGTGCCCGCTTCCTGCAGCGCCTTCAGCCGGCGTACGAATTCTTCGGCGAGGTGCTGGTATGGGCCGTCCCTCACGGTGCCGTTGGGGTCCTTCTTCGGATAGAAGCCGGTGCGGTTGACCCCCGCTTCCCCGGCCAGCGTCTTGAGATCGCAACGGCCTCCGGGCGGGAGTTCTCCGCAAGGGAGTCGGTCCATAGCTGCGCGGATCCGTTCCTCGTTGCGTTGGCGCTCGGCACTACTGATCTGGCCCATGGGCTTCTCCATCATTTGTGACGTCAATCGTGGCGACGATGCGCTCGGCGCGTTCGGCTTCGGCCGTGAGTCGTGCTCGTTCGGTCTTCTGCCCGCGTCCGATCTTGCTGATGAAGGCTCGGGCTGGTGACGGCGGATGTCGCCCACCCGATGCGGTGGCAGGAGTGGTGGGTAGCCTGCTGGCAGCGGGCCGAGTCGCACATCCCGACCAGTGGTCGGCTGCGGTCGGAGCTGCGGGCGAGCTTGAGGCACAGTGCTTTGCCGGGATCGAGGAACCAGCAGTGATTCGCCAGCCCCAGGTGCAGGGCGCCGGCCCGGATGGCCAGCAGGTTGATCAGTTCCTGGTCGCTTCGTTTCACCGTCGGAGCCGTCACGTCCAGCTCCTCCAGCTGGCGCTCGACGCTGGCGAAGAACGCCAGCAGGTCTTGGGCGCCGGGCCCGGAGGGGCGACGGCCGTAGAGCGGATCGGTGATGAAGTGGCAGAACGCCCGCACGGACTCCGAGTACGACCGGATCGTTGAGCGCTTCAGGTCCCGCAGTGAACGTAGGTCACCGAGCCACTCGTCGACCATCGCCGGCGTCCAGAGCCAGGGATAGGTGTTCACGTAGGCGGCGAACGCCTTCACCGTGTTCTCCCGGCCCTCCACCGTCGTCCGGGCCAGATTCCGCGCGAGCTGCCGGTTGGCGAACCCCGTCAGCATCGCCGCGAAGACCTGCTCTTCCGGCCGCAGCAACGCGACCCCGTCGACCAGATGCAGCCTCGCGACCCCCGGTATCGACCCGTTGAACCCACCGCTTCATCACTCTCCGTGACTCGCATCAGATGCGAGAAAACCGCATCCTGTGCGTCGTCGGCAAAATCCCAGGTCGGCCGCCTGTGCGGACCGCAACGAGGCCCAAGACGCGGGTATCGTCACCACCAGAGACCATGCTCAAGTCCGCAGGTCCGCAGGGCGATTGCCCTTGCCTCCCTAGAGGATTCGCCGACTATCGCGAGTTCGCATCCGATGCAATTGGCGGCGGTCGGAACATCGCTGTCAGATCATGCGCTAAGGACTCGTCGTCCCTGGTGGGTGTCCTGTCTCATGGAAGTCAGTCGCTGTCAGGCTATTGACCTGGCCCGACTGTCTTCGCTGAGATGTCCGGCCTGTCTTCGTTGAGACATTCTGCGTCCGGCCGGCGGCTCCCCGCTGGATCCTTGTCCCGTCTCTGCCATCTGGTCCCTGTCTCAGGTAATCTGGTCCGATTCGCTCGTCGTGTCAGATGATCTGGCCCGCCGCGAGCGGCAGACACCTGTGATGACGAATGAGGATGCCCGGGGCAGGGCACTGCCCAACCCGCTCCAACAGGGCCCAGGGTGCCTGACCCTGAAACCCGGGTCATGGGGCTATCCCCCGGGAAGGTGTCGGGTCGGCCCCATCGCGCCCGGGCCGCCGCGCGCGTGACGATCTTCTCAGCAGCACTTGATACCAAACACGTTGAGGAGTGATCACACATGATCGGCAACGGGAAGCGGCTCGCGGCGGCGGCTCTCGCCCTGTCCGCGACGCTGGTCCCCGCGGCGGCCGCGTGCGCAGCACCGGCGGCGTCCGCATCGGCCGTCGCGTCGGCCCCCGTCCGCGCGCTGGACCGGATCGCCCATCCGCTGCGGTCGACGGAGCCGGGCACCGGCACGGCCGACCTGCACGCCCTGGGGGTGACGGTCGGCGACGCCAAGGTGGTCGGCGTGGGCGAGGCCACGCACGGCTCGCACGAGTTCTTCGCCTTGAAGGACCGGGTCTTCCGCTACCTCGTCGAGCAGAAGGGATTCACCACCTTCGCCCTGGAGATCAGCTGGTCGGCGGGTCTGCGGATCGACGACTACCTCCAGCACGGCGACGGTAACCGCGACGCGCGGCAGGTCGTGCACGAGGTGATGGCCGGATCTCCCTGGGACCGCGAGGAGTTCGTGACCCTCGTCCGGTGGATGCGCGACCACAACCGCCAACACCCCGACCGCCCGGTCCACTTCCTGGGCGACGACATCGGCGCGCCCAAGCTCGACGAGCGGGTCTTCGACAACGTCACCGACTACGTTCGGCGGACCCGTCCGGAATCCCTGCCGCGCCTGAACGAGCTCCTCACCGGCCTGCGCCCGCTCGACGACGCCATCGCCTACCTGGAGCGGCCACTCGCGGAGCGGCAGCAGAATGCGGCCAAAGCGCAACACATACTGGAACTTGTACAACGTCAGAGGTCGGGGGGCGGCGAGGACTTCGAGTTCGCTCTGCAGAACGCCCGCAACATCGCCCAGACCTACACCTTCCTCACCCTTGACCCCGGCGACCAGGAATCGTTGACCGCCATGGAGCGCTACCGCGACCAGGTGATGGCCGAGACCACGGCATGGTGGCAGCGGCGCACCGGCAGCGGGGTCCTGCTGTCGGCCCACAACGACCACGCAGGCTACGCGGCCTCCGACCCCGCGACGTACCCGAAGACCCAGGGCTCGTTCCTCCGCGACACCCTGGGCGCGGACTACCTCGCCATCGGCACCACCTTCGACCAGGGCTCCTTCCTCTCCAAGGACGAGGCGCTCGGCGGCGAGTGGAAGAAGTTCACCGTCGGCCCGGCCGGTCCCGGCACGAACGAGTACACGCTTGAGCAGGTCCGGTGCCGCGACTACTACGCCGACCTGCGCAAGGCACCCGCCGCCGCCCGCAGCTGGCTGGACATCTCGCGCCCGACATACAACGTCGGCACGCAGTACCCGAACGACAAGACGCCCGAGATCGCCATCGGCAGGGCCTACGACGTCCTGGTCCACCTCCATACCGTTCGGGAGGCGAGCAAGCTATAGCGCCCCAGCGCGAACCGGGCGCCTGCCGACCACCGGGCTGGGTCGCCCCGGCTGCCCCGGCCAGCGACCGGCTCATCGCCCGCCGCGACGTCCACCTGGGGTGGACTTCGCGTTGGTCGATGCGGTGCTGGAGGAGACCGGGACCGTCCAGAAGCGGGTCAGGCTGCTGCCTTCGCGGGTGGTGGTGTACTTCGTCCTCGCGCTGGCCCTGTTCGAGCAGTCCAGCTACCGAGCGGTGTGGGGCAAGCTCGTCGCCGGTCTGAACGTCCTCACCCTGGCACGGCCGTGCGTCTCCGCTCTGTGCCGGGCACGTCGCCGAGTGGGAGCCAAGCCGTTCAAAGCGCTGTTCGAAACGCTGGCGGGGCCCGTTGCCGGGGCGCACACCCCCGGGGCGTTCTGGCGGGGCCTGCGGACGGTAGCCATCGACGGCGCCCATCTGCACATGCCCGACGGCGAGCCGATCGCCGCCCAGCACTCCAAGCGCAAACGCAAGGGCGAGGACCTGGAGTTCGGCTACCCGCTGCTGCGGCTGCTCGTCCTCATCGAGTACGGCACCCGGGCCGTGCTCGGCGCCGCCTTCGGTCCGGAGAACGCGGGAGAGACCGCATACGCCGAGCGGCTGCTGGGTCAGCTGACCCCCGGAATGCTCGTGTTGCTGGACACCGGCTTCGACAGCTGGCCTCTCCTGTCCCAACTTCGCTCCACTGGAGCGGAGTTTGTCTGCCGTTCCGGTGCCCGGCGCATCCCGCTGATCACCAAGCGGCTGCCGGACGGCTCGTACCTGTCGACGTTCGGCATGGGGAATCTGCCGGTGCGGATCGTCGAGGCGTGGATCACCGTGACGTACCAGGACGGCACCGTACGCCGAGAGCAGTGGCGCCTGGCCACCAGCCTGACGGACCACACCCGCTACCCCGCAAGCGAGTTGGTCGATGTTTACCACGAGAGGTGGCAGGTCGAGACGGCCTATTTCTCGATCAAGGCCACGATGCTCGACGGCCGGGTCCTGCGCTCCGTGTGCTGTGCAGACATCGACCAGGAGGTGTACGCCCTGCTGACCGTCTACCAGGCACTTGTGCGAATCGCGGGCGACGCCACCGCGAGCCGGCCGCGGCTGGACCCCGACCGAATCAGCTTTACCGTCGCACTGGAGGCCGCCCGCGACCAGGTCACCATCGCCGGCGGGGTTCTCCCTGATGCTGTCGCGCTGGTGGGGACGATCGGCCGCGCCGTCCTGGACAACCTTCTGCCCGCCCGCCGCCGCCAGCGAGTCAAGGCCCGCACCCGCAAGAACCCACCAACAAGTACAGCAAGAACTCCATCCAGCACCCCGCCACCGCCCAGCACTACACCCTCGAAACCGAAGTCATGGTGATGGAGCAAGGCTTGAAGGCCAGGTCAAAGCGTTAACTCAACGGCGTTGCGGCTGGAGTACTGAGACGGCGCGGCGCAAACGGGCCGCCTTCAACGAAGTGCTCAACACCGCAGTGGAGAAAGGTTACTTTGCGGAGAACCCGCTCAACGGGCTCAGGTGGAACGCTCCGGCGGTCAACGAGGAGGTGGACCCGGCTGCCGTTCCCAATCCGGCCCAGGTCGCCCGGCTTCTCATCGCGGTCGCTCGGCAGCGCGGGCGCGGCCCTCACCTGGAGGCGTTCTTCGGCTGTATGTACTACGCGGCGATGAGGCCGGCGGAGGTCATTCACCTCCGGCTCGAACAGTGTCATCTGCCCGAGACCGGATGGGGGATGCTCAACCTGTCAGGTGGCGTCATCACCGCGGGCAAGGAGTGGACGGACGACGGCGCGGTGCACGAGGTGCACTCGCTCAAGCGCCGCGCGGCTTCCGCGACCCGGCCTGTGCGCATCCTCCGTGCGCACATCGAACGGTTTGGCGTGGCGTCTGATGGACGGCTGTTTCGGAACCAGGCCGGCAACTACGTGGACGCTTCTGCGTATGGCACGACGTGGGCGCGGGCACGGAAAGATGCCCTGGCCTGCACCGAACTCGTCTCCGGCCTGGCCAAGCGGCCATACGATCTCCGGCATGCCGGGATCTCGTTCTGGCTGTACTCCGGTGTGGATCCGGCTGAGTGCGCTCGCCGCGCGGGCCAGAGCATCGAAGTCCTCTTTCGCCACTACGCCAAGTTCCTGGATGGAGTCCGGGAGCAGGCCAACCGCCTCATCGAGCAGTCGATGAAGGAGTGGGACCGTGTCAGCCAAGGCGCGGCGCTTGAGGGGTGAGTCGGTGTTTTGGTCCGTGACTGGTCCGGAACAGCTGGTCAGGATCGGGATAGCGGTGGGAGGAACTGATAGTTACGACGTAAACCGGGCCCTGGTCTGAGAGGGGCGAGCGGAAGGCGCCTGAGGGGCAAAATCCCAGCTCAGGCGCCTTTTCTCGTGCCTCTGGAAGAACCCGAGCCTCTTCGCCGAGTACGACACCAACAGGTTCTTGGTCTGCTGGTGGTACCGAGCTCACAGTGGTGCTGACCTGCTGAAATGACGGCGGTGGCTGCCGTTGGTGGAGCGCTGGTCCGTGCATGGTCCGGATCTTGGCGTCAGCTACCTACTTGCTGGGCCAGGGCTGTCGGCAGCGCCCAGGGGGGCGACATTCACCAGGCCGCCGGCGCCTGATCAGGAGCAGCGCGACGTGGTGACCCTCGGCTGGCTCGGCCATGACCGTTGCCACTGCCCTTCGCGGCGCCCGCTGTCTCCGCGGCCCTGCGTAGGAGGGGAGGGGCACCGCCGCACATGTCCCGGAGTGGCGAGTTGGCGTCGTGCGACGGCGCAAGATCCGTCACGGTGATTAGCCGCGGGGGCTGCTGATTCGTTCGGGCTCGATCACATAGAGCACCCGGACTTGGTCGCGGCCGCCGAACCATGGGTAGGGCCCGCCGAGATACTTCTGCGCGAGCGTCTCGATGTGGTCGACCGCCCCCTCGGTGGTCACACGCACCACACGGCCGCGGATTTGGACGTACGAGGCCGGGTCCGAGGGGTCGGCGACTGCGACAGCCACCCGCGGGTCGCGCGCGATGTTGCGGGTCTTTTGATGCGACTCAACGCTGTTGATCAGGACGTGCTCGCCGTCGGTGTCGACCCATGTCTGGGTGAGCTGGGGCGAGCCGTCGGGCATCGTGGTAGCGATGTAGCAGGTGCTGGGGCGGCGCAACAGCGCCACCACGTCCTCACCGAGGGGCACGGGCACGAGGGTTCTCCAGGGGTCGGTTCGGTGGGGTGCTCTGGGGTAACGGTAGCCCCGGCAGGGAACCTGGCCTCCCCTGCCCCTGAATCCGTAGATCACCTCCATCAGCTGAACTCTTGCAGTGACGGCAACCCCGGGTGCGGGAGACTTCCACGGTGACGACCCTTCCCGCTCCGCCGCCCCGCGACCGCGCCCTGGGGCGCGGCGTGTCCACCCTCATCCCGCAGTCCTCACCGGTGTCGCCGGCGGACCGGGCCACCGCCGCGCTCGCGGCGATCGAGACCGTCCCGGTCCACGTCGGCGTCCGACCGTACCGGAGGCATCCGCCCCGTGGCAGACGGACCGAAATCGTCACTGAACCCATCGGTGACAACAGGCGGATTGGCGTCCCACCGGGGCACTGCGTGACGCACTTCCTGGTGGGCCTGCGGCCGGCTCGGTGTTCGGTCGTGCATGCCGGGGTGCCAGGTGTCGCGGCGAGGGGCGTGGCCGAAGAAGCGGTTGCTGCTGGAGATGCGGATTTCCCGGACCCCGGGATAGGGGGGGCGTTGATGGCGGCGATGACCTGGCAGGCGTAGCCGTCGGCGGAGGAATCGTCACGGCACCCTGCTGTGCTTGTGGGAACACGACTTCACGAGGGTATGGGAACTGTCTGCATGCCTGGCCGCTGACATGATCGACAGCGGCGTTCGGCTCCTGAAGTTAACGGCGGGCCACGGCAGCCAGCGACCAGCCACCGCCCCCGGACCGGCGAGGTCCGAGGCCGTCGGCCCCGTCGCACCACCACCGGCGCCCGGTGCCCCGACCCCGCGGAGATACCCATGCGCGTGATCGCCTTCGACCGCCTCGTTCTGCACGTCGCCGACATTGAGCGCTCGCTCGCCTTCTACACCGGCCCGCTGGGGCTGGAACCGGTGCGGGTGGAGGAGTGGCGAGCCGGCAAGGTCTCCTTCCCGTCCGTGCGGGTGAGCCCCACCACCATCATCGACCTCGTCGAGGCGCCCGACGGGGGGGCAGGGGGCTCCAACGTCGACCACATCTGCCTGGTGGTCGAGCCTCTCGACTGGCAGCAGGTCATCGACTCCGGCATCTTCACGGTGCTGGACGGTCCCGGCGAGCGCTTCGCGCGCAGGCGATGCACGGCTGTCCGGTGAACGCTCCCGCAGGCCGGGCAGCGGCCACCGGGCGGCAACAGCCGCACCGCTTGCCGGCTCCACGCCGCACCGGGGCCGGTCGGCGTGCAGCCGGGGCAGGTGACGCCGGTCGGCTCCCCGGCGAGGACGGCGAGCGCGACGACGACCGGCCGCAGCGCGGCGCCGGCCATCAGGGCGGCCAGGAGCGGGTGCATCAGACGGACTTGCTGAGCTGGGACAGGATGGCGGCGGTGGCTTCCTCCATGTCGACGCCGAGTTCCATGTTGAAGTGGTCCAACCGTTCGGCGGCCCGCTCCAGCCCTGTGTGGTCGCTGAGCGCGGCATAGGGATCCTTGAGCTGCTCGGCGATGCTCCTGGCGTCGGAGATGGAGCTTGCCATCTGCATGAGCCCGGTCATGACGCTTCGTCCTGGGAATGTGAGACCGGCGAGGCGAGGGCGGGTGCGGCTTCCAGCGCGGCGACCTCCCACCGGCCGTCCCGGGCCCGCAGTTCGACCGCGTACGTCAGCGGCCACCTGCCCGCATGTTTGGCCTCGCCCTCGACGTCGCCGCGACCTCGGCCGGCAGCGCAGTCGCCACGCATCCCGACGCTGTGCCCTTGGTGCCGGCCATGGCGCGGACCGGCGCCTGGAAGTACCGCAGGCTGCCCCGGCTTTCGCCGTCCTTGGACGAGCTCGTGACCCGGGCCGCGACGGTCACCGACCAGTAGCCGGCCGACACCTGCCGCACCGCCGCCGACTCCACCCACTCCGAGCCGCTGTTGGCAGGCCAGGTCATCGACCGGGCCGCGGGGTAGAACGCCGCGAGCGTGGTGGGGTCGGGCGAGAGTTGCTTGGTGACGGTGCCCAGCACATCCTCGACGGACATGCTTATCCGGGACTGCCTGGAAAGGCGGTATTTCCGAAGGGATGGAGCGACGATGACATCCTGGACGCCGTGGCGGATGTCGCCGCGAGCCCAAACAGTACGCGTGTTTGGAAAACCGGTTCAGCTAATTATGCTGAGAAAACTCTCCGAACGAGGAAAGGTGATCCTGCCGTTCAGGAAATCACTGGAGAGGTGCTAGGGGTAGGCATCGAGGTTCGCTATGAGCCGCTAACCGGTGGAGTTCTCACGACTTTCCCGAAGTGAAGGAGTGTGGCATATGGAGCGGTATCGGTATGTGCGGGCTCTCGTCTCGCAACTCCTTGAGGAATCTCCTCTGACTTCGGAAGAGGTTATTGCCGACGTTCGCCAATTGATGAGCGTAGGTGAAGAGGAGTTGGCATTCGATACGATGTGCTCATGGATCTACGAGGATTCTCTTCCGATCGCCGCGGCTTACTACGAGCGCCTCGTGTCCGCCGTTCAAGAATTGGGAACTCCGAAATCGACAGATAGACTCGATGAACCTATCGAGGAATAGACTCTTCGAATCTCGGGTGGAGCTGGTGAATCCGGTGCCTTGATGCTGAACCGGTAGCCCGGATCGGTTCCCCAGGAACCACAGTTGCACATCTGAGACCCCGTCGGCATGTGCTTGGCGGGGTCTCAGCACACTTTGACGGCAACGTCAGCGGACGGGGAATGCGGACAACGGCGGGTCGTCACCGTCGTCGGGCTGACCGGTGGTCTCGCAGGGGCTGCGAAAGGCGTGGCCGAGGAGGTCGATGGCGTTTCGCTGGAGGTAGAGCCTTGCGTGGGCGTAGACGGTGGGGGTGACGCCGATGTGCGCGCGGCCGAGAAGTTTCTTGATCACGACGAGGTCAACGTCTTGTTCCAGGAGCAGGGTGGCGGTGGAGTGTGGTACGTCGTGGAAGCGGATGCGGCGCAGCCCTGCCCGGTCGAGGAGTGGGCGAAAGCACCGGGTGAGGTTGGCGGGGTCGAGAGGGCTGCCGGTGGGCGTGGCGAAGATGAGCCCGCTGTCCGTCCAGCCCGCTCCGGTGGCTTGGCGTTCTTCCCGCTTCGTTCCCGGTGGAGCTTGAGGGGGTTGATGCGATGCGGGGTCCGGAGGCACGGGCTTTGGCGCGTAGGGCGGTGAGACCGGGCCGGTGCGGCGCGCTGGAGGGGCGGCGAATTGCCGACGGTGCCGCAGTCGAGGCCGGGGTCTTCCCAGTGGAGAGGGCGGGGAGTTCACCTTTGCGGAGTTCGGTGCGCAGGGCAGGGGCATTGCGTGATCGGGATCTATCCGGGTTCGTCACGTGACGCCCAGGGCCCGTAGGGGCCGGAGATAGTCGCGGCCGGTGCGGCGGAGGGCGGAGGCGATGTTGGTCTGGCCGTCCTGGCGGAAGACGCTGATGGCGAGGTTGCGCAAGGAAGCCATGGCGCGGGGCAGGTGCCGGTGCGGACCTTGGAAGCGTCCTCGCGGAACGTGCGGTCCCGCACGTGGTGCAGGAGGTTCTCGACGCCCCAGTGGCCTCTGATCCAGGTGGCGAGTTCGGTGCAGTTGGCATCGAAGACGCTCAGGCTGGTGATCAGGTAGACACGCTCGATAGTCAGCTTCCCGGTGCTCAAGTCGCGCCGCCATCGCACGACTTGGATCGACTGCCGGGCGCCGGGGTAGTCCAGGTGACTGAACGCGGCAACTTTCAGCCGGCGGATCTCATCGCGGTGGTGGGCATGGCCGCGGGTACGGTGCCCGAGCGGGACGTCCCGCCAGGGCAGCTTCCTGACCTGGGCGTACAGGGCCGGATGGTTCTTTACGACAGCCACGTGGTGAGCGCCGCGGCCGATCAGATGGGCGCCGTGATCGTGCTGGGTGTGCAGGGCATCGGCGGTCACCACCGCGTTCTGCAGATCCAGGCCGTCCAGCAGGGGTGCGAAGGAGGGGATCTCGTTGCTTTTGGAGGCGACCTGCCGCTGGGCCAGGACCACTCCGTGGTGATCCATTGCCACCGGCAGCTGGATCGCCGTGGCGGTCTTGGTCTGCGACCCGCGCACCGCCCTGCCGTCGACCGCAACGACCCGTCGCACCGGCCGCTTTCCCTCCGACAAGGGCGGGGGTGTTGCTCTGGCCTGCAGCCGCTGATCGCCGCGTCCAGCGCGTCCCGCCCCGTCATCCAGGCGTCACGCACCCAACGGGACCGGATCCGGCCATCACGTCGCTGCCGCACATTCTTCCGGTCACCATTCTCTGGGCGCTGGGGGACTATCGCGGATACCGATAAATGTCAGGGATTCCGCTGGTGAAGGCCGGACTCCAACGGATAAAGTATGGCGCGCGCCGCTCGCGATGGCGGTCGGTGAGGTCGGCGGTGGGGGCGAGAGCACCGGTGATTGAGCTGCAAAAACACGCAACCCAGGGCTGTCTTGCCCAAGGCCCTGAACGCACGTTCGCTTTTCCCGGCCTGCGACGGTGCAACTCGACCACAATATCCTCAGTCGATCACCACAAAGGGGCTCAGACAACAGCAGTGGGCCCTTTTGTTTTTCCATGGCGTTCGCGGCTGGCGTCCTCGTCCGGGGCCACGAAGCGGACGTGCAGCGAGAAGTGGGTGCTTCGTTTTCATGACAAGAGAACTGTGGAGTGTGATGCCATGAACCGAGTCGGCAGAGACCCGCGCCGGTTGGCCCGGAGGCTTGTGGAGCCGCTGGCGCGCATGGGGTTATCTGTTCTTTTGCTGGCAGGCGGCGCCATGGGGGCGACGGCTGGACCGGCCGCCGCTTCGACCGCCGACGGCACGCTGACGGTTGAGGTGCTGCGCGACTTCTTCGGCACCGGCGTGATCAACGCGACGATGGATGTGCCGCAGCGGGGCATGAAGGTGGAGATCTCCGACCCCGCCGGGCGCGATGTCGCCGGCGTCACGGATGCCACCGGAAAGGTCGTGGTGTCGCGGTCGACGGTGCTGAGCGGCGGCCAGTACCGCGTCGACGTCAGCATCCCGGCACCGTACAGCGACTATCTGCGGGCGGCGCCTGCGTCGACGGCGGGGAACCACTTCGACAGCTTCACGTCGTTCGTGGATGTGTCGGGCGGCAAGAACGCCTCGGTGGTGACGGGGGTGTGGGATCCGGCCGACTACGCGCTGCCGGACTCGCGGTACTTCGTGCCGATCCACAACGGCGCCAACGGGACCGACAACCGGGCGTTGGTGGCGTTCGGGACGAAGACCCGGGGCACGTGTCCCACCGATGTGGCGTGCCCGGCCACGCTGGACACGCAGGCCCAGGTGGGCACGACGTTCGGGTTGGCGTACGACAAGTACCGGACCCGGCTGTTCCAGAGCACGTTCGCCCGCCGGTACGCCCCGTACGGGCCGGAGGGCGGTGGCGCGATCTACACCGTGCCGGTCAGCGGCGGGAGTACGCCCAAGCTGTTCGCGCGGGTGCCGGGCGCCGCAGTGACGCGGCACGACACCGCCAACATGATCAAGGATCCCGGGTTCACCGACGCGCCGGGCAAGGAGAGCATCGGTGGCCTGGCCCTGTCGGAGGACGGCTCCACGCTGTACGCGGTGAACCTGAGGACCCGCAGCCTGGTGAGCTTCGACGCGACAGGGGCCACCGCCGCGGCGCCCAAGTCGACGGACCCGATCCCGGACCCGGGGTGTGCGAGCCCCGACGACTGGCGGCCGTTCGGTCTCCAGGTCCACAACAACACGCTGTACGTCGGCGGTGTGTGCAGCGCGGAGAGCACGCAGCAGCGCGCGGACCTGAAAGCCTTCGTCTCCACCTACGACGGCAAGCGGTTCACCACGGTGCTGAGCCACCCGCTCACGGACAAACGCGGCAGCGTCTTCGGTTCCGGCGACAAGGCCACCCACTGGAACCCGTGGAACACCAGCCTGGACATGTGGGACGACCGGAAGACGGGCAACGTCTTCATCGATCCGCAGCCGGAACTGGCCTCCCTCGCCTTCGCCCGCGACGGCTCGATGATCCTGGGTTTCCGCGACCGGTTCATGGACGTGCTCAGTTGGGGAGGGCTGGACCCCCGCCCGGGGAACGACACGGCGGAAAACGGCATGTCCGGTGGTGACATCACCATGGTCTGCGCCACTCCCACCGGTGAATACCAGTGGGAAGGCACCGGGAGCTGCCCCAACCACGCCACCCCCGCCAACAATGGCGGCCAGGCCGCCGATGTCGTCGAATACTTCCCGGGCGACTTTTACGCCAACGCGCACCAGGAGACCGCGCTGGGGTCGGTGGCCTATATCCCGCAGCAGCAGTGGGTCGTCAGCACGGAGTTCGACCCGGTCGTCAACGTCGCGACCTCAGGGACCGGGTACCACAACATCACGACCGGTCAGGGCCCGGGCAACAACCCGACCGCCAACGGGTTCCAGTTCGTCAGCCGGGAACAAGGCGGGTTCGGCAAGGCCGGCGGGCTCGGCGACATCGCGTACGCGGCGGCGAACGCGCCGATCCAGATCGGTAACCTCGTGTGGTTCGACGGCGACCACAACGGGATCCAGGACCCGGCGGAAGTGCTGTTGCCGGGGGCGACGATCAACCTGCTGGACGCGGGAGGCAAACCGGTCGCCACGACCAAGACCGATGCCGCCGGCGAGTACTACTTCGGTGGTGTCGGCGCCGCGTACCAGCTCACGCCGGGTGCGAAATACACGGTGCAGTTCGACGTGTGTACCGCGGACACCAGCAAGGTGCCAAGCCAACCCCCGGCAAGCGAGCTGCGGTTCACGCTCCCGCGAGCCGGTGCCAACCGGGCGCATGACTCCAATGTGACCCCGCCGACCACCGGGCAGTTGTGCAACGGCTACGCGCCTGTCACTGCGCCGGACAAGCCGGGAGGGGTCGATCACACGATCGACGCCGGGGTGTACATCCCGAAGGCAACCCCGACCCCGACCCCGACGC
>NZ_VKJP01000389.1 GCF_007280575.1 Streptomyces benahoarensis | reverse complement strand
TAGCTCGTCGGCAGCGTCAGAGGTGTATAAGAGACAGGCGGGAGGGTGACGACAGGGCCTACCGGCCGCGCAGCCGCCGTACCAGGATGCTGGCGTCGCCGCGGGACTCCAGGTCGGCGAGGACGACGGCGACGGCCTCGCGGACGATCCGGCCGCGGTCGACGGCGAGTCCGTGCTCGCCGCGCAGCACCAGCCGGGCGTGTTCCAGATCCATCAGCTCCTCGGCGGAGACATAGACGGTGATCTTCTCGTCGTGGCGCTCGCGGCCGCTGGGGCGGCGGTTGGCGCCCCGGCCCCCGCGGCGGCGGGCCGCCCCGCCCGGCTGCGCGGCCGCGGCGGCCGCCTCCGGCACCGCCCGGCCCTCCGGCCGGCGGTGCCCGTTGGCGGCCTCCTGGTCCGCGCCGCGACCGCCGTGCTCGGCCGGGGCGGTGCGCGCCGCGGTGGCGTCCGCCGCACCGTCGGGCGCCGGGTCCAGCTCACCGCCCGGCGACGGCACCCGGGGCGCCTCGTCGCCGGATTCGGCCGTGCGGCGGGGCGGTGCGGGCTGCAGGCCCGTGCCCCCGGTGGTGCGGAACAACTCGTCGGCGCCCGGCAGACTCACTCGGCGTGACACCGGGCGAGCACCTCCCTGGCGAGCTGACGATAGGCGGCGGCCCCCACGGAGTTGGAGGCGTACGTGGTGATCGGCTCGCCCGCGACGGTCGTCTCGGGGAAGCGGACCGTACGGCCGATGACCGTGTGGTAGACGTGCTCGTCGAACGCCTCCACGACGCGCGCCAGCACCTCACGGCTGTGCACGGTGCGGGAGTCGTACATCGTCGCCAGGATGCCGTCCAGCTCCAGGTCGGGGTTGAGCCGCTCCTGGACCTTCTCGATCGTCTCGGTGAGCAGCGCGACACCGCGCAGCGCGAAGAACTCGCACTCCAGCGGCACGATGACCTTGTGAGCCGCCGTCAGCGCGTTGACGGTGAGCAGGCCGAGCGAGGGCTGGCAGTCGATGACGATGTAGTCGTAGTCGTTCATCAGCGGCTTGAGCGCGCGCTGCAGCGTCGACTCGCGGGCCACCTCGCTGACCAACTGCACCTCGGCGGCGGAGAGGTCGATGTTGCTGGGCAGCAGGTCCATGTTGGGGACCGCCGTCTTGAGCAGCACCTCGTCGGCCGACATGCCCCGCTCCATGAGCAGGTTGTAGACCGTCAGGTCGAGCTCCATCGGGTTGACGCCGAGGCCGACCGACAGGGCGCCCTGCGGGTCGAAGTCGACGAGCAGCACCCGGCGCCCGTATTCGGCGAGTGCGGCGCCCAGGTTGATGGTCGAGGTGGTCTTGCCGACCCCGCCCTTCTGGTTGCACATCGCGATGATCTTGGCGGGGCCGTGCTCCGACAACGGTCCCGGGATCGGGAAGTAC
Organism: Streptomyces benahoarensis; assembly: GCF_007280575.1. Taxonomy (GTDB): domain Bacteria; phylum Actinomycetota; class Actinomycetes; order Streptomycetales; family Streptomycetaceae; genus Streptomyces; species Streptomyces benahoarensis. The sequence continues at coordinate 4,020 of NZ_VKJP01000389.1, read as the reverse complement.
GGCAGCGGACGGCCGGTCGGGCCGACGCGCTCGCGGCGCTGACGGGCAGCGTCCGGCGCGAGCGTGGCCGCGTACTCGGGGTCCGGCTCGTACTCCGCGTCCGGATCGTAGAAATGCCCCTTGGGCAGGTCTTCGTAGTCGGCGAGACGGGTGGGATCTCCACTGCCCCGGTCGCCGGCCGTGGCGTTCACGTAATGGCCGTCCATGCTCTGGTGGGCTGTCGAGGTCGTGCTCGGGTGGACTGCGGGGGTGTGGACCGCTGCGGAGCCGACAGCCTCGTGCCCCGAGGGGGCCTGGCCCCGCGCAACTGCTCCTGGCTGAGCACCTCCGGGAGTAATTGTCGACTTATTCACAAGTCGTCGTACCTCCTTGGATGGAACCAGGAAACTTATCGATAGGTCAGCGTGACACCATGCCGACGATTGGCGACTCTATGGCGTGTCGGGCGTCCGCAGCAACACAATCCACCCGACCCGGCGCGATGTGACGGATACGAAACCCGCCCATGTCAAGGGTGCAAGCCGCGCGCACATGAGGCTTCGGGGGTACGCGAATCATCTCAAGGGTTACGTACGACGCGAGTTGCACGCCCCCACGCCGGTGCCGCACCGACGCCGTGGTACGGGCGTGCCACACACGCGACCGGCCGGGTCCCGTCGACGGGACCCGGCCGGTTTTTCCGCATGGACGCGCGCGGTTGACGCTCAGCCCAGGAGGGCGCTCAGCTCCACGGACTCCAGGCCGTGCGCCTCGGCGACCTCGCGGTAGACGACCTTGCCGTCATGGGTGTTGAGGCCCTTGGCCAGCGCGGCGTCGCGGCGCAGCGCCTCGGCCCAGCCGTTGTTGGCGAGCGAGACGATGTACGGCAGGGTCGCGTTGGTCAGCGCGTAGGTGGAGGTGTTGGGCACCGCACCGGGCATGTTGGCGACGCAGTAGAACACCGAGTTGTGGACCTGGAAGGTCGGGTCGGCGTGCGTGGTGGGGTGCGAGTCCTCGAAGCAGCCGCCCTGGTCGATCGCGATGTCGACAAGGACACTTCCGGGCTTCATCTTGGCGACCAGCTCGTTGGTGACGAGCTTGGGGGCCTTGGCGCCGGGGATCAGGACCGCGCCGACGACGAGGTCGGCCTCGACGACGGCCTTCTCCAGCTCGTAGGCGTTGGAGACGATCGTCTGCACCTTGGTGCCGAAGATCCGGTCGGCCTCGCGGAGCTTGTTGATGTCCATGTCGAGCAGGGTGACGTGGAAGCCGAGGCCCACGGCGATCTGCACGGCGTTCCAGCCGGAGACGCCGCCGCCGATGACGACCGCCCTGCCCGCCTGAACACCGGGGACGCCACCGGGCAGCACGCCACGGCCACCGGCCTGGCGCATCAGGTGGTAGGCGCCGACCTGCGGGGCGATACGGCCCGCGACCTCGGACATCGGGGCGAGCAGCGGCAGCGCGCGGCTCGCGGTCTCGACGGTCTCGTAGGCGATGGCGGTGGTGCCGGACTCCAGCAGCGCGTCGGTGCACTCGCGGGAGGCCGCGAGGTGCAGGTACGTGAAGAGGGTCTGGTCCTTGCGGAGGCGGTGGTACTCCTCCGCGATCGGCTCCTTGACCTTCAGGAGCAGGTCGGCGGTGGCCCAGACCTCGTCGGCGGTGCCGAGGATGTTCGCGCCGGCGGCCACGTACTCCTCATCGGGGATGGAGGAGCCGACACCGGCGTCCTTCTCGATGAAGACCTGGTGGCCGTTGCGGACCAGTTCGTTGACACCGGCGGGCGTGATCGCCACTCGGAACTCGTTGTTCTTGACCTCGCGGGGGATGCCGACCTTCACGTCGATCACGATCCTTGAAAGAGTGCTTACAGAAGAATTATCCCTCATGTGACACATGACGGAACTGACCGCGAGCGGCGCGGTGAACCCAGTCTATTGAAGGATCCCTTCTTGTCTAGCCTTGCAAAGCATTAATTGTTCCCAAGATCACCACCGATTTCGTAGGTCACTTGGGGTGATCTTGGAGGAGTTGTTCCCCGGCGGCGCGGTGCAGCCGTGCCGCTGCCGGGTCGCCGAGCCCGTCGAGGAGGTCCGCAATCCGTAGCTGCAGCCCCGCCTCCAGCGGTACGTCGCCCGCGCCGCGCGCCGTGTGCAGGGCCTCCAGGGACGTCCGCAGCGCCTCCTCGGGCCGCCCGGAGCGCTCCCAGGCGCGTGCCACCTCGGCCGCCGCACGCGCCTGACCTGCGAGATCACCGAGCCTGCGGGAGGTGCGGGCCGCCGCCCGCCACTCCTTGAGCGCCTCCGGCCACCGCCCGGCCCGGCCATGCGCCCCACCGATCCGGCCATGCAGCCGCGCCGCATCCACCGTCTCGCCCCGGCTCAGCCGCAGCTCCAGGGCCCGGCCGTACCAGTCGGCGGCACGCTGCCAGTCACCCAGCTCGCTGTACGTGCCGCCGAGCGACTCCAGGGCACGGCCGGTCGCCACCGCGTCCCCCGCCGAACGGGCCGCCTCCAGGGCGCCGCGGTACCGGGCGAGCGCCGCCTCGGTGCGTCCGGCTCCGCCGTCCAGATCGGCGAGGTTGAGCAGCGCCGCGGCCTTCTCCCGGCCCAGGCCCCGGCGTTCGGCGACCTCCAGGACCAGTTCGTGCAGGGCATAGAGGTCACCGGCGGCCGCGTCCGGTCCCTCGTGCGCCATCAGCGCGCGGACCAGGGTGGCGATCAACCTCCGGTCCAGCGTGTCGAGTTCACCGTCCGACACCGCGAGGCGGGCCGCGTCCAGCAGGGCGGCGCGGCGGCGGCGCAGCCAGGCGGCGGCCGCCGCGCGCGAGGGGAAGCGCAGCGCATACGGCAGCCCCGCCGCCCGCTCCCGCGCCGGTGACCCGGACGGCTCCCCGCTCCCCCGGCAGGACTGGAGGAGCCGGACGGTGCGCTCCAGCATCCGCGCGCGGGCCAACTGGACCTCGGCCGGGCGCTCGTGCGTGCGCAGCAGCTCCCCGGTCCAGGCGGCGAGGCAGCCGGGGAGCCGGTAGCGGGGACCGGCGGCGACGCCCGGGGAGGACGGGCCGTCGTCGCCGTCCGGCTCGTCCGCCTCCTGGTGCAGCAGCCCCAGCGCGGTCAGATCGACGAGGGTCGCCGCGGCGGTGTCCGGTGTGCAGCCGGCCAGCGCGGACGCGGTGTGCGCGTCGACCAGGCCGGGCGGGGCGAGGGCCAGCAGCCGCAGCGTCCGGGCCGCGGACGGCGCCAGCGCGTCGTGGGCGAGGTGGAAGGCGCGGCGCAGCGGGCGTTCGCCGACGGGGAGTTCGTCCGGGAGCGGCACCGCGCGCAGCGCCGTGCGCAGATCCGAGACGGACGCCTTGGGCCGGGCGGCGAGCCAGCCGCCCGCCAGCACCAGCGCGGCGGGCTGCCCGCCGCACTCCTCGACCACGGCGTCGGCCGACCGCGGGTCGACGGTGACCCGGACCGGCCCCGTGAACCGGGTCAGCAGCGCGACCGCGGCGGCGCCGTCCAGCCCGCCCAGGGTGCACGGCCGGACGTCGGGGATGCCGGTGAGCGGGCCCTCGGACACCACGACGACCAGGCAGTCCGGCGCGTCGGGCAGCAGCGGTTCGACGTGGTCGGCGCCGGGCGCGTCGTCGAGGAGGAGGACCGCGCGGCGGGCCGCCAGCTCCGCGCGCAGCACCTCGGCCGGTTCGTCGTCGTCCGAGCCCGCCGGGACGGTGGCGCCGAGCGCGGTGAGCAGCCCGCGGGCGACATCGCCGGTCGGGACGGGGACCCCGCCCGGCCCGGACAGCCGGGCCCGGAGCACCCCGTCCGGGTACGTGCAGGACAGGGTGCGCAGCAGCTCCTCGGCGAGCGCGGTGCGGCCGCACCCGGGCCGCCCGGCGATGAGCAGCACCCGGCTGCGGGGACTCTTCCGGCCGGAGAGGGTGTCGAGCCCGGCCCGCTCGATGTCGGCCCGGAGCGCCTTCAGCTCCCGGGAACGGCCCAGCAGACCGCGGGACGGCAGGGGGCCGGAGGCGGCGCGCGGCGGGGCGACCGG
>NZ_VKJP01000388.1 GCF_007280575.1 Streptomyces benahoarensis | reverse complement strand
GGTTCATGAGCGTCTCGTGGGCTCGGAGATGGGTATAAGAGACAGCCGTAAGCGCAGCGGTTCGAAGTCGTCCGTGGCGGACACGGCACACAGGCACGCCGGCCGGCCGCCGCCGCTCTCCGGCGCCAGGCAGTACGGGCACCTCGCAGACGTCACAGCGGTACCTCCCGCGGTGCCCGGAACTCCCGACGTGCGCGTGGCGGCCCCGGAGCGGCCCGCTGTCCCCGCCTCCGGGCGTACGGCGGAGCCGCGCGGACCTGCCCCGGCCCGCGGTGGCATCGCGGGCGTTCGGCCGCTGCGATTATCCAGGCCCGCCCCGGCGCGCGCAGGTACTCCGGCACATCCAGGGGGCGTACGGCGGAAGGCGCCCTGGTGGCTGTGCGGGGCGCTCGGCCGCCAGGAGGGGCGGGCCCGGCGCGCGGTGTCCGGAAGGGGTGCGCGGGGGCGCACCGGTACGGACGCCACGCCGCGGGCCCTCTCCCGGCGGGGCGCCGCACCGGCGGCGCTCCCGCGCTCGGCGGGCCGGATCCGGACATAACCACCAGGATGGAGGGTGCGGGCGCCCGCCATGGACGGCCACCCCGGGCGACCGGTTCCGTGCACCGGGTCCGTGTACCGGGCCCGCTGACAGGGCACGGCGCACCGAGTGCCGGGAGGACGAGGAGGCCGCGAGAACCAGAAGGCCGGACGGCCGGAACCGGGAGGAGCCGGAGCTTCGGGAAGGCCGGAACGGCTGGAACGCCGGAACGGCCGGACCCGCTGGGACTCCGGTACCCGGGTGGACCGGGAAGGCCGGGAAACCGGGCCCGGGGCCCAGGTCGTCCCGGCGCATCACGAGCCGGAAGCCGGGAAACCCGGCCTCGGCCGCCAGGCCGCCCGGCGACGGCATCCGGGCCCGGAGACCACCCATCCGGAACCCGCGAAGCCCGGGAGAGGGGAAGACGCTCATGGCGCAGGACACCGGGGCACCGGCGGGGCCCGTCGAGGCCGGGGACCGGCGGACGGTTCTCGTCGCGATCGGCGCGCTGCTGCTCGGCATGCTGATCGCCGCACTCGACCAGACCATCGTCGCCACCGCGCTGCCCACGATCGTCAGCGACCTCGGCGGTCTCGACCACCTCTCGTGGGTGGTCACCGCCTACCTCCTGGCGTCGACGGCGGCGACCCCGCTGTGGGGCAAGCTCGGTGACCAGTACGGCCGCAAGAAGCTCTTCCAGACCGCCATCGTGATCTTCCTGATCGGCTCGGTGCTCTGCGGATTCGCCCGGAACATGCCGGAGCTGATCGGCTTTCGGGCGCTCCAGGGCCTGGGCGGCGGCGGGCTGATCGTGCTGTCCATGGCGATCGTCGGGGACCTCGTACCGCCCCGGGAACGCGGGAAGTACCAGGGGCTCTTCGGGGCGGTGTTCGGCGCCACCAGCGTGCTCGGGCCGCTGCTCGGCGGGGTGTTCGTGGACCACCTCAGCTGGCGCTGGGTCTTCTACATCAACGTGCCGATCGGCGTGATCGCCCTGGCCGTCATCGCCGCCGTGCTGCACATCCCGGTCCGCCGCACCTCGCACCGCATCGACTATCAGGGAACCTTCCTGATCGCTGCGGTCGCCGCCTGCTTCGTGCTGATGACCTCGCTCGGCGGCGTCACCTACCCCTGGAGCTCCTGGCAGATCATCGGGCTCGCCGTCCTCGGGTTCGTCCTGCTGGCCGCGTTCGTCGCCGTGGAGCGGCGGGCCGCCGAACCGGTGCTGCCACTGCGCCTGTTCCGCCTGCGGACCTTCGCGCTGACCTCCGTCATCGGCTTCGTCATCGGCTTCGCGATGTTCGGCTCGATGACGTATCTGCCCACGTTCCTGCAGGTTGTCCAGGGCGTCACGCCCACCATGTCGGGTGTGCACATGCTGCCGATGGTCCTCGGCATGCTGCTGTCGTCGACCGCGTCCGGGCAGATCGTCAGCCGCACCGGGCACTACAAGTTCTTCCCCCTGGCCGGGACCGCCGTGACCGCCATCGGCCTGCTCCTGCTGCACCAACTCGGCCCGGCCAGCGGCGTCGCGGTGATGAGCCTGTACTTCTTCGTCTTCGGCTTCGGGCTCGGCCTGGTCATGCAGGTGCTGGTACTCATCGTGCAGAACGCCGTCGACTACCGGGACCTGGGCGTCGCCACCTCCGGCGCGACCTTCTTCCGCTCCATCGGCGCGTCCTTCGGCGTCTCCATCTTCGGCACGGTCTTCGCCGGCAACCTCGGCCCCCGTATCGCCGACGCCGTCGCGGGCCACCCGCTGCCGCCGGGCATTTCCCCGTCCGCCATCGCCCAGGACCCACGGGTCGCCGGGCAGCTGCCGCCCGCGCTGCGCGCCGGTGTGCTGAACGCCTACTCCGTCTCGATCACCGATGTTTTCCTCTACGCGGTGCCCGTCGTCCTCGTCGCGTTCGCTCTGGCATGGTTCCTGAAGGAAGAGCCGCTGCGCTCCAGCGTGACGGCGCCGGACACCACCGAGGTGCTGTCGTCCAACCCCGTCGAACGATCCTCGTACGAGGAGTGCGCCCGGGCGCTGTCCCGCCTCGGCGGCCTGGAGGGCCGCAAACGGATCTACGAGAAGATCACCGAGCGGGCCGGGCTCGATCTGAAACCGGCGGCCAGCTGGATGCTGCTGCGCATCCAGCACCACGGCTCGGTGGAACCGGCCCTCCTCGCCGACCGCACCACCGTGCCGCTCGGCGTGATCTCCGAGGCCACCCGGCAGGTCGAGGAGCGCGGTCTCGCCGTACGCGAGGGCCTCGACCTGCGGCTCACCGACGCCGGGCGGGAGGTCGCGGAGCGGCTGGCGCAGGCGCGGCAGGAATCGCTGGCGCGGATGCTCGGCGACTGGTGGACGAAGGACCGGCCGACCGATCTGACGGAGCTGGTACGCGAGCTGACCTCGGAACTCTGCGGTTCGGACGCCGAGGAGCCACACAACGGCGACGCCCGGCGCACCCTGCCCCGTACGGGCTCGGCGCCGCGGCCGCCGGATCTGGCGAAGTGAGGGGGCCGGAACCGGGAGGGAGCGTCCCCTGGGAGGTCGGAAGGCCCGTCCCCGGAGAAGCCCAGGCGGGTCCGTCCCCGGGGGAGGCCCAAGCCGGTCCAGGCACCGGGGGAGACTCAAGCCGGTCCAGGCACCGGGGGAGGCCCAAGCCGGTCCGGATCCCAAGGGAGGCCCAAGCCGGCCGGTCCGGCCCCAGGGGGAGGCCCCAATGGGTCCGGCCCCCGGGGCGCCCACACCAGGTGGGCGCCCCGGATCGGTACGGTGTCAGCCCTGCTTCGGACCGGCCTGCTGGACGACCTCGAAGGACCAGAGGGTGGAGCCGGACGCCGCGGGCTTCGGCCGCTCGCCGCCCTCGCCGCCGCCCTGGTGGGCGGCCTTCATCGGCCCCTCCATCCACGCCTGGAAGGACGCCTCGTCGCGCCAGCGGGTGTAGACGAGGTACTGGTCGGTGCCCTCGACGGGGCGCAGCAGCTCGAACCACTCGAAGCCGTCGGACGAGTCGACGGTCCCGGCGCGGGAGGAGAACCGCTGCTCCAGGACCTCACGCTGCTCGGCGGGGACGGTGAGTGCGTTGATCTTTACCACGCTAGGCACATGACACCTCTCATAAAGCGGACGCCGAACTGGCGCCGTAATCTGGACCAAGTGCGTGCAGTCTCCTACATCAGACAGTCAAAGCGCCGTGAGGACGATTCCCAGGCCAGTCCCGAGGCCCAGCGGGAGAAGTGCGAGGCACTGATCACGGCGAAGGGCTGGGACCTGGCGGGGAGCTTCGCGGACGTGGGCCGCGCCGGCTGGGACCCGAACGTGGAACGCCCGGAGTTCGAAGAGATGATGACGGCCGTCCGGGCGGGGCATGTGGATGCCGTCGTGGTGTTCGCCCTCTCCCGGCTCACGCGTCAGGGCGCCTTCGAAGCCATGAAGATCGAAGAGGAGCTGCGGAGGCACGGCGTCCTTCTCGTCTCCGTCGAGGAACCGTTCCTGGACACCTCCACCCCCGTGGGCGTCGCCATCTTCGGCCTGATCGCTGCCCTGGCCAAGCAGGAGTCCGACCTGAAGTCGGAGTACATCAGCTCGACCAAGGAGACCATCCGGAAGGCAGGCGGCCACACGTCCGGCATGGCTCCGTACGGATTCACCGAAACGAGCGAGTGAGGCGGGGGAAGCTGTCCGTGGTCCGGCTGGTCCCCGATCCGCGGGAAGCGCCGGTCGTACGGGACGCGGTGACGTGGGCCCTGGAGGGGCTTTCGGCGTCCAGCATCGCCAGGCGGCTCAACGATGCGGGTGTGCCGACGAAGAACGCGAACGACGCAGCCCGGCTTACGGCACGCCGAGCACGCGCCGTTTCGGAACCGTCGAAGGCCAGTGCGTGGACTTCCTCCACGGTCCTCCGCATTCTTCGAGACCCACGCCTGGCCGGGTACGCCATCGAGTGGCAGGGGCGGACCATCAAGACGAAGGACACCCCGGGCGCGGCGGGAAAGCGGACCATTCTTCGGGACGAGACGGGCGCACCTATGGAGGCCCATGAGGGCATCGTGGAACCTGACGAGTGGTGGAGGCTCCAGGACGTCCTGGACGGTCGCACGCCGGTGGTCAGGCAGACACGTCGCTCCGTCCCTCGCTCCTGGCCGGTGCGGGCATGTTGTTCTGCGGCGTGTGCGGGTCCGTCATGGTGACTGACAAGCGGAAAGAAAAGCTGCTCTATCGCTGCAACCGTGCGTCCGCCGGACTCGTTCCGGGGCATGGTGGACTGGCCATCGACATGGAGACCACCAACGACGTGGTGGTGCGCAGAGTGTGGCACCGGCTGGGGGCTCTGGACCCGGCGGACGAGGACGACCGGGAGATGCTGGCGGAGGCCGCACGACGATTCGCTGCTCAGACCGACACTTCCGGCAGGGACGCCGATCTGGCAGCGGCAAGGGCCGAGATGGAGCACGTCCGGGGCGCGCTGCGGACCCTTTACCAAGACCGTCAAGACGGGCTTTACGAGGGCGCCACGGGTCGCGGGATGTTCCGAGAAAGTGTTCAGCGGCTCACCGCGCATGAGGAACGGATGGTGAAGCGCGTGGCCTCGCTCGAAGAATCCGGGAAGGTAGCGGTAAGGCTTCCCACGGAGTGGTTGGAGGCGGGTGACGATCCGCTCTCCGAAGAGGCACTGTGGGGCTCCTGGAGTCTCCAGGAGCAGCGTGAGTTCCTGGCACTCTTTCTGGAGCGTCCTAGATGGCTCGCTAGCTAGCACGCTATCTAGCGAGCTAAGGGTTGTCCCGTAACTGCTGGTCACAGGTGAGATGATCTTGGTGTGGCTGGTGTGATCACGGCGTCGGAGCCGTCCTGGATAGCCCCGTTCACCGGGTTGAGCCCGCGCGCCTTCGGGAAGCT
>NZ_VKJP01000387.1 GCF_007280575.1 Streptomyces benahoarensis | reverse complement strand
GCCCGGTCCCGGGCCCCGGTGCGTCCTCCCCCACGGCGAACAGTCCCAGGTCGTGATCGTTCAGGGAACCGGCCGCCCGGAGGAACGCCGCCCGGCCGGGCAACTCATCGACCGGCGCGAGCCCCAGGACCTCCCCGTAGAACGCCACGGACACCGTGACGTCCCGCACGTACAGCACCGCATGATTCAGCCTGCGCACCGACACCGGACTCACCCTCCTCTTCCTCTCCACTCCACCTCTTCCTCTCCACACCGGCGGCAACGTCAGTTACGCACCAGCAGCACGATCCCGGCGAGTACCACGCCCAGGATCAGGGTCAGTGCGCCGTACCGCAGCCGGTGGGAGCGCAGGACCGGCACCCAGCGGTCGAGGGCGTAGCGCCCGGGCCCGGTCAGGGCGAGTGCGGCCGCCCCGAAGGTCAGCAGGAGTTCGTACTCGACGCCCTTGGGCGCGAAGAAGCCGCCGCCCCATTTGACGGCCAGCGCGTTGATCATCGTGCCCACGACGGCGGCGGCAGCCAGCGGCGTGAACAGCCCGACGGCCAGCCCGAGCCCGCCCAGCACCTCGCTGAGCCCGGCCACGACGGCCATGGTGTGACCGGCCGGGTAGCCGCTCATCGTGAAGAACTGGCCGGTGCCGTCCAGTCCGGGCCCGTCGAACCAGCCGAACAGCTTCTGCGCCCCGTGCGCAGCCATCGTCAGACCGATGACCAGCCGCAGTACGAGCAGGCCCGCGGCGTAGCCGTGCGGGGACGAATCGGAGTGTTCCGGCGCACCGGCGCGCGCCGTCGGGACGGTACCGAGGGGGGTGGTCATGGGAGGCCGCTCTTTCGGACGGAGACAGGGAAAGATTTACTTGAAACTTCAAGACATCTGCATTTGACGATACACAGCCACCCCATCCGCGACAACCGGCACCATCGGCAGCCGCCGCCCGACATCCCCGGCCTCCGCCCGGCCCCCACGTACGCGAAAGACCCCCTGCATGCTTCTTGCAGAGGGCCTTCGCGAGGACATGGCGCTACGGGGGGCATCAATCGGGCCGCTCCGGGCGTACCTCAGCGGCCCACTCCTTCCGGGACAGCAACCCCCACCCTCCGATCAAGGTCAGAGCGGCGATCACGGAAAAGGAGACGCCACCGAGCCCGAAGAGCGCACGCTGCCACCACACCCACCCCAGCCCGGGCGCGACGGCGTTCCCGACCATGATCGGCCCGCCGAGCAGAACGATGAAGAGTCCGCGGGCATCCCACGACCAGAACGAGGTCCGCCGCCCGTCACGCCCGTACGGCAGCACGGCCCGCGCGACCCGCACGGCAAGCGCCTCGAACGCAGCGCCCCGCCGCTTCTCCCGCGCCCCTTCCGGCCTCTCCTGCGGCATTCCGCCCCCTTCCCCTTCGGCCCCACACCGGAACCGATGTCACCCCTGAACGCGAAAGACCCCCCGCCACAATCGGCGAGGGGTCTTTCGACCGGTGGGCACAGACGGATTCGAACCGCCGACATCTGCTTTGTAAGTTCGATCAAGCATGCTACCGACGTTTGCGCCTCTCCCGCCTCAGCCGGAATTGGAGTGCGGCACTGGCGCCTCATGTACGGCAGCGTCCATCGACGTTGCCGTCAACGGCTGCCGTCAGCGCACAGCCGCACCGATGTCCCGCCAAGGGACCGACGGTGCGGCTGCACCTATCGGCCTACCCCGGCGCCAACCGACTCGTGAATCCAGCCTCGCAGAGACGGTCGTACGCCGCCCGCACCTCTTCCGGCACGGGCTGGCTCACGATGAAGCCCTTCTCCGGGTAGACCAAGAGCCGCTGCATGGCGCCTACCAGCATGTCGATCACCAGGCGCGCGTCCTGGATGGAGTCGACGTACCCCTCGAACGCCAGGGGGAGAGAGGCGCTGATGACCTCCACCTCCGGCCAGAGCTTGCGCGCGGTCGCGTAGGCACGCCGTTCCTCGTACGGCTTGCTGACCAGGAGGACCGAAGAGACAGGCACCCCTGCCTCTTCGAGCAAGGCACGGGAGAACCTGATGTTCTCGCCGGTGTTCCGGGCGCGGGTCTCGACCAGCACGGCGGACGCTGGGACACCCAGCTCCAGGGCCCGTTCCCGATAGTGGACCGCCTCTCCGCGGGGCATGCGCGCCTCCGTCGTGCGACTGGTCGCGCCGGTGAAAACGATCAGCGGCGCCATACCCCGGCGATACAGGTCGACGGTCGCGTCGGCCACGCCCAGGTCATGGCTGCCGAGTCCGATCGCGACCGAGCACGGCTTCGCCTCGTGGCGCATCTGCTGGAAGTCCCAGAGGACCTGAGCGTCGGCCCATGCCTGCGTGGTGATCACTCTCGCTCCTCGTCTCTCGCCGAGTCAGGCACCTTGAAGTCATACGACCACGCGAAGCGTGAGGCCGCGTGCACGCCGATGGCGTACTCCACCACGGTGCCGTCTGCGGTGCGGGTGGTGCGGCGCAGTTCAACCACCGGTTCGCCGGGCGGAAGCTGAAGGAGCTTCACCTCATCAGGCGTCGGCACGCGAGCGAACAGCTCTTCCCGCATGTGGTCGATCTCGTAGCCGTTGTCGTAGAGCACGCGGTACCCGCCACCCCGGCCGGCCGGTCCAGGCGTCGGATCGACGAGGCGCGTCCCCTCGACATGCTCAGGGCGGTAGTAGCTGGTCAGCGTGTGCGTCGGCTGGGAGCCCTCCTTGACGAGCCGGGCGCGCGCGTACACCTCGGCGCCCTCCGGGAGGCCATGAGCGGCGGCGACAGCCGGTGGAGCCGCCACCCGCTCGACGGACTGTGTCTGCTCGCCACGCCGGTACGCCTTCCCCGACGCCACGCGGTCGGCGATGAAGGCGACTTCGTCGCCGTCCCGCCACTTCGCCTTGTCGTACCGCTCAATCCCGAGCCGCTTGATCGGAGTCTGCGGGCGCACCACAGTGCCGTGACCTCGCGAGGAGGTCACCAGCCCTTCGGCCTCCAACGCCTTATACGCAGCGTGAACCGTGGACTTGGATCCCTCTCCGGCTTCGACCAGATCCCTGATGTGCGGTAGCTGCTGTCCGGGCTTGTACTCACCAGCATTGATGCGTTCCGCCAGCCGGTCCGCCAGCTCGCGCCACTTCGGTGCCATGCAGAACTCCTCTCGCCACGTCCAGTGAAGCACAGCCTCAGACAGTCCCAGGACTGTTGACAGTCTCGGGACTGTGCGGCAGAGTCTTGCCCAACGGAACGCAGTCCTAGGACAGCGAACCGAAAGGCCCTTCTTTGGGCTGCTTCGAACTGCGCCCGTCGGCTCTCCGCCGGACCGCATCGCTGAACAACTGCACAGCGTGATCCACCGCAGTACGACGGCCGTGACAGCACCGGTCGAGGCGAGTGGAGACCAGTCGGCCGAGAAGGGGCCCCCGTCACACCGGGGCCCAACACCCCAGATGAGGGACACGCCACCGACTCGAAAGAACCGCACGGCACACCTTCAAAACTGCGACCCCAGACTTCCGGGACTTCGGATCTCCCCGGAACGAGCAGCGCCGTGCGAACAGGAGAACCGAGCCTCGGCAACCACGCCGCGAGGGCGCCGGATCGAATCCGGCCCGAGGCACTCCCGCACCACACCCGTAATGGAAGGGAATCTCCCCATGTCCCACGCTCAGAACGCCGCCCGCGCCGCTGCCGAGGCCGTCGACAAGGTCCTTGACCAGCTGCCCCAGCCGGGCGCCGACGCGAACCAGGCCGACGTGCTGGCGGCCCAGGCAGCGCTGCACGCCGCAGACCGTGCGGGCGCCGGTCCGGACGACATCCGCCAGTACATGCGAAACCGCTGACCACCAGCTCCGGCCCCGCCGCGAGGTGCGGGATCGAATCCCGCCCGGAGCACTCCGGCCCGACACGGGCCGTGGGCAATCGCCCAACAAACAGAACGCGGGACCCGGATGCGACCCGGGCCCCGCAACAGGGCACCTAGTGAGAGGCAGACCTGTGGACCACATCTTCGCATTCCTCGCCCCGCCGGCGTCGAGCGATCAGGCCGATGAGGCCCTGCGCCGCGCCCAGGCGGCCGACGCCCAGCGTGAAGGCGGTGCCTGATGGACATCGCCGAGCAGCAGGCCGCCGACGCAGCCGCCCGCCAGCACATCGCTGCTGCCGAGGAAGCCGCGCGCGCCGCTGAGGCTGCCCGCGCCGCCGCCGAAGCCCTGCGAGGGGAGGGTCAGTGACTGAGCCCGACCCGCAGCAGACCTTCAACGGCCTGATCGACAAGTACGCCGCCGCCCTCGCCGGGCTGACCGACGCGCCGACGGCTGAGCAGCCCCTCGACTTCGTCGACCGTGTCCGGGTCGCCCGTGACCTCTCCTACGCCTGCCACCTTCTCCACCTGGCCCGGAACGCCTCCGTCGTATCCGACCAGTTCGCTGACGCGGACAAGTGGCTCCGCTACGCGATCGGGAGCCGGGACCAGGACGGACGCCGGTTGGCCCTTGCCCTGGCAGACGGGCACCTGCGACGAGCCGTCGACCTCTGCGACGGCATGACCGACGCAATCCGCTCGGTCGCACTCGTCGCCTGATCGCCGCATCCTCCACCACCTCACGCAGGGCGTCCGCTGCCACATGGCCGGCGGACGCCCTGCGCACACCCGACTCGGAGCATCTGATGAAGACGTACCTCGGCCGCCACGAGGCGGTCACCTACCTTGACCTGATCGAGCTGGCCCTCGGCACCCCCCTCGACCTGTGGCTAGGCGAGGAAGGCGAGAGCGCTGAGGAGCGCGCCGCCCGCCTCGACGCCGCCCGCGACATCGCTGCCGACGACCCGGGCCTGTACGACCGGGCCCTGCGCGCCGCCGCCCAGGCCCTGGACGAGCACCCGCACCTGACCACCCTGCCCTCCGCCGCGTCTCGCACCGCGGCGGTCACGCCGCTCGCGCCCCGCCGCACCGCCGCCTACGGCGCGAAGGAGGTGGCGGCGTGAACATGAAACTGGCCGACCTCTCCGTGCCGCTGGCGGCACTGCGCCTGCTGGCCGCGGAGCACCCCACGCTGCCCGCCGTCGACGTGGACATCACCCCTCTTTTCCCCTGCCGGTTGGCGCTCTGCATCCACGACCACTTCGGTGCGTTCGAGGCGTGGCGGGCGGCTCTCGGCATCAGTCCCGAGTCCGTGACCTGCTCCGAACTGAGCGGGGGACGGACTCGGGCACTGAAGGCCGCCACCACCTATGCCGGTGCAGATCTGACCCTCGCCGCCTACGGAGACGTTGCTGCCCCGCAGGTAGGTGAGGGCCGGTGATCCCCGACCTGCTCAGCCTCATTCCCGCCGAGCCGTCGTGGCTGTCGTGGGCGGCGCCCCTGACCACCGCCGCCCTCGCGGTTGCGGTGGCCGTGGTCGGGATTCGGGTGCTGCGGGGGTCGGCGTGGCTGTCGGGCATCGGCCCGCAGGCCGTC
>NZ_VKJP01000386.1 GCF_007280575.1 Streptomyces benahoarensis | reverse complement strand
GAGCAGGGCCGGATCGGCGGGGCGGGGGGCGCGGACGAAGCCGGGGCCGGAGTCGCTGACCTCGATGTGGCAGGTGTCGCCGTCGATGTACGCCGTGACGCGGTAGTCGGAGCCGTCCTCGTCACCGCCGTGTTCGACGGCGTTCGCGCATGCCTCGGAGAGGGCGACCGACAGGTCGTAACAGATGTCCGGATCGACCCCGGCGGTCTCCATCGCCCCCAGAAGCAGTCGCCGGGCAAGCGGCACGCTGGCCGGTTCCCGGCGCAGATGGAGTGACCACCACATGCTCATCGCTCCAGCCTCCTGGCCGCGGCTCGACATACCGTTACGTATTGCCGCCGTAGGAGCGACGTAAGCATGCGCGGGGCGGCACACCGCTCGTTCGGCGGATGCGGAGTACCGAGCGCGCCGTGTAAGTGCGCTCCGGGGTATGCGCCCCCGCGCGCCCCGGCGTCCCCCGATGGGCCCCCCTCGGGCGCCCCCGCGCGTCGACCTGCCGTAGGCCGCCGGGAAGGCGGGTGGGATGATGGCGCCGCCATGACTGCCCCCGCCCGCCACGCGCGTGCCGCCGCCGATCTGCGGCTGCTGAGGGCCGCGGTGTTCACCGCGGTCTGCGTCGTGCTGGCCGCGACCGGGCACATGGCCGGATCCCTCGCCTCCGTCCCGCTGTGGACGCTCGCCGCCGGGTGCGGCGTCGTCCTCGTCGTCGCCGCGCCGCTGGCCGGGCGGGAACGTTCCCTGCCCGGCATCGCCGCGGCGCTCACCGTCGGACAGCTCGCCCTGCACGCGCTGTTCGCCGCCGGGCAGCACTGCGCGGCACCGTCCGTGACGGCCGACGGGCGGCTCGACGACGCCACCGTGATCGCCCTCGCCCGCCGTCTGACCTGCGGTCTCGACGGCGTACGGCTCGGCGGCGACACGGCGCACCGCATCGTCGCGCAGAACGGCTTCGACCCGTCCGACCCGCGCACCGCAGAGGTGCTCGGCACCGGCGGCACCCATGGCATGGCCGGGATGGATCACCTCGCGGGCGCGCCGATGGCGCACTCCGTGCTGCCGTCGCTGCCGATGCTGCTCGGCCACCTCCTCGCCGCGCTGGCCGCCGGGTGGCTGCTGCGCCGCGGCGAGGCGGCGCTGTGGCGGCTGGTCCGGCTGTCCACGCCAGTGGCGCACGAGGCCGCGGCGCAGGCGCTGGCCGGGGCGCTGCGCTCCGCGCTCACGCTCGTCCGTGCCCTCCTCGCCGGACTCCCCGGCCACCGCACCGGCCCCTCGGCGCCCCTCGCCCACGCGGCGGGCCCGTCCGGGCCGGAGGATCCCGCACTCCAGCACAGCGTCGTCCGGCGGGGCCCGCCCGCCGCGGCCCCGGGGCACGTCCGCGCCGCCGGATACGCCCTCGCGGCCTGACGCGCGCGCAGCATCCCGCCCATCGGGCCGGACTCCCGCGCCGTCACCGCCTGCGCCGAACCTTCCCATTTGACGCTTTCGATGCTTTGGGTGTCGACACCGCTCTGTCGACGCCCGTGACGCTGATGTGGAGACATTTCGCCATGGCTTCTGAGATGACGCCCGAGAGGACGGCTGAGATGACGGCTGAGACGACGACCTCGAACACGACTCCGGGTACGAACCCGGGCACGACTCCGGGTACGAACCCGGGCACGAACCCGGGCACGCCTTCGTACGCGCCGCGGCGCGTACGCCGGATCGTGCGGCGGCTGCCGGTGCTCGGCGGGCTCGCGGCGGGCGGTGTGCTGATGCTGGCCGGGCCCGCGTTCGCGCACGTCAGCGTGCAGCCCGGCACCGCCGAACAGGGCGGCTACGCGACGATCAACATCAAGGTGCCCAACGAACGCGACCACGCCTCGACGGTCAAGGTCGAGGTGAACCTGCCGACCGACCACCCGCTGGCGTCCGTCATGCCGCAGCCGGTGCCGGGCTGGAAGGTCGAGGTCACCGAGGCCAAGCTGGCCAAGCCGCTGGAGATGCACGGCGAGAAGATCGACAAGGCGCCCTCGAAGATCACGTGGACGGCGGACGGCAAGGGCATCGCCCCGGGCCAGTTCCAGCAGTTCCCGCTCTCCGTCGGCCAGCTGCCCGACCACGCCGACCAGGTCATCTTCAAGGCGCTCCAGACGTACGACAACAAGGAGGTCGTGCGCTGGATCGAACCGGCGAAGAAGGGCGCCCCGGAGCCGGAGAACCCGGCGCCGGTCCTCGCCCTCACCCCGCCCGCCGGTGACGCCGGTGACGCCAAGCCCGCCGCCACCACCGCCGCCGCGGACGCCTCCGGCAGTGACACGACGGCCCGGGTCCTCGGCGTCGTCGGCATCGTCGTCGGCATCATCGGAGTCGGCTTCGGCGTCTTCGCCGGACGCCGCCGCACCGCCTGACCGCCTCCGGGCCGGCGTCCGCACGACGCCGGCCCGCCCCCCCCGTTCACCGACCCCCGGACATATCGCCATGCGTGGAAAGACCCTGATCGCGGCCGTCCTCACGGCCGCCGCCGCCCTCACCCTGACCGCCTGCGGGCCCGACGACGGCGGCGGCGACAAGCCCGCCGCGTCGGTCTCCGGCGCCACCGCCAAGCCGATCGTCACGCTCGACAACCCGATCGAGAAGCCGGACCTCACTCTCACCGACTCCGACGGCAAGCCGTACGACCTACTGGCGAAGACCAAGGGCCACCCGACCCTCATCTACTTCGGCTACACCAACTGCCCCGACGTCTGCCCGCTGACGATGGCCAACATCGCCGTCGCGGTGAAGCAGCTGCCCAAGGCCGAACAGGACGATCTCCGGGTCCTGTTCATCACCTCCGACCCGGAGCGCGACACCCCGCAGGCCCTCAAGAAGTGGCTCGGCGGCATCAACAAGGACTTCACCGGCCTGACCGGGAAGTTCGCCGACATCCAGCGCGGCGCCCGCGACGTCAACATCGGCATCGACAAGCCGGTGGTGAAGAAGAACGGCGACGTGATCTCCACCCACGGCGCGCAGGTCCTGATGGCCTCCCCCAAAGACGACCGCATCCACTGGATGGGCATGCAGGACGCCACCGCCGACAACTACGCCTCCGCACTCCCGAAGCTCATCAAGGGGCAGAACCCGTGAACCGCCGCACCCTCACCGCCACCGCCCTCGCCGCCGTCTGCGCCCTCGGCCTCGCCGGATGCGGCGGCTCCGGTACGTCGGCCACGTCCGACAAGCCCGACGCCGCGGGCAGAGCCCCGCATCTGAAGGTCTCCGGCGCGTACATGCCGCAGCCGGTCACCGACAAGATGGCCGGGGCGTTCCTCACCGTCGAGAACACCGGCGGCGCCGACAAGCTCACCTCCGTCACCAGCGACCTCTCCGACGACGTCTCCCTGCACACCACCAAGGGCAACGCCATGGAACACGTCAGCTCCCTGCCTGTTCCGGCGGGCGGTGCGCTGAAGCTGGCCAGCGGCGGCAACCACGTGATGTTCATGGGCCTCAAGCACAAGCCCGCCGAGGGCGAGAAGGTCACCGTCGAGCTGCACTTCGCCAAGGCCGACGCGATCACCGTCGAGGTGCCGGTGAAGTCCGCGACGTACCGGCCCGGCACCGCCGCCACCGGCGGACACGACGCGGACTCCGGCCACTCCGGGCACGCGGACCACTCCGGGCACGCCCACAAGTAAGCCGCCCCGGGGCGCACCGGGCCCGGCCGCCGCCCTCGGGCGCACCGGGCCCGGCCCGGCCCACGGGCCCGGGTACGTCCGCTCCGTACCCGGGCCCCGCGCCCGCGCACTCCACGAACACGAAGGGGAGCTTCCATGACGACGCCCACCGGCATCGCCGCCGCCCGTCCCCGCCCCGGTGCCGCCCGGCTCCGGCGGCCGGTGGTCGCGCGCCTGCTGGCCGTCGCCGTCGCCCTGTGCGGTCTGCTGCTCGCCACCGCCGCACCGGCCCAGGCCCACGCGGCGCTGACCGGCAGCAACCCGGCCCAGGGCGCGGTGGTCGCGCACGCCCCCGAGCAGGTCACCCTCAGCTTCTCCGAGGGCGTCGCGATGGGCGACGACTCCGTACGCGTCCTCGACCCGCACGGCACCCGCGTCGACCGCGGCAAACTCCGCGACCTGTGCAGCGGCGAGACCGTCAAATACGGCACCGGCCTGCCGCCCGGCCTGCCCCACGGCACCTACACCGTCGCCTGGCAGGCGGTCTCCGCCGACAGCCACCCGGTCTCCGGCGCGTTCACCTTCTCCATCGGCGCGCCGTCCGCCACCAAGGCACCGCTGCCGCAGCAGGAGGCGGGCGGCGGCCCGGTCGGCGCGCTCTACGGCATCGCCCGCTACCTCGCCTACGCCGGTTTCGTCCTGCTCTTCGGCGGCGCCGCGTTCGTCCTGGCGTGCCGCCCCGCCGCCGCGGGCGTCCGCTCCGTACAACGCCTGACCGTCCACGGCGGCTGGGTCCTCCTCACCGCCGCCACCCTCGCCCTCCTCCTGCTCCGCGGCCCCTACACCGGCTCCGGCGACCTCGCCGACCTCACCGACCTCGACGCCCTCCGCGCCGTCCTGCCGACGAAGACCGGCATCGCGCTCACCTCCCGGCTGCTCCTCCTCGCGGGCGCGGCACTGTTCGTCACGGTGCTCTTCGGGGCGTACGAGCGGACGCGGGCGGCCGCGGCGGACGGTACGGGTCCGGTCCCGCTCTCGGACTCGGACTCGGACCGGGAATCGGACGATGCGGTACGGGCCCCGGACGGCGCGGGCGGTACGGGTACCGCCCCGGGCGACGCGGCGCAGGTCCGGGGCGGCGCCCCGGGCGGCCCGGCGCGCACCCGGCTTCGGCGGCTCACCGTCGGGCTCGCCGTGGGCGGCACGCTGCTGGCCGCCGGGACCGCCGCAACCTGGTCGTTCGCCGAACACGCCTCCACCGGGCTGCAGCCGGGCCTCGCCATCCCCGTCGATCTGCTGCACCTGCTCGCCGTCGCCGCCTGGCTCGGCGGCCTCGCCGCCCTCGTCGTCTCCCTGTACTGGGGGCCGCCGGTGGAACGCACCGCCGTCCGCCGCTTCTCCCGCCTCGCCTTCGCCTCGGTCCTCACCCTGGTGGCCACCGGCCTCTACCAGTCCTGGCGCCAGGTCGGCACCGTGCACGCCCTGACCAGCACCTCCTACGGGCAGCTGCTCATGCTCAAGGCGGGCCTGGTGATCCTGCTGGTCGGCCTCGCCTGGGTCTCCCGCCGGTGGACGGGGCGCCTGGCGGAGAGGGCGGCTACGAAGACGGGGGCGGGCGCTGAGGCCGGTACGGCCGCGGAGGCGGCCCGTACGCTTCCGGTTCCCGGCCAGGCGTCGGCGCCGGGGGCAGGGTCGGAAGCGGCGTCGGGCGCGGCCCCGGGCCAGGACTCGGCTCCTGCCCCGGAGCGCGCGGCAGCGCCGGAGCGCACCGCGGCCGACGCGCTCCCCGCACCCGCGCTCCGGGACGCCCCCGACAC
>NZ_VKJP01000385.1 GCF_007280575.1 Streptomyces benahoarensis | reverse complement strand
GAGATGTGTATAAGCGACAGGCCCGGCCGTTCACGGCGCACCCGGGGCCCGGGCCACCGCCCGGCGCCCGCCCGTCCGTCGCGACGCGCCGTCCGCGCGCCCCTCCGCCGTTCTGCCGCCCGCTCACATCACGCCTCATGTCCCGCTCCCCGCCCCGCTGCCGCGCCGTCCGTGTCCCCCGGGGCGTACGGCGTGGACGCCGCGCCCGCCCAGAGACCATCGGAGGGTATGCCGCTCGCCCCGTCGGCCGCCCGCCACAGCGCGGGCAGCGAGGCGCCGGGCGCCACCGGCAGGGCCGTCCAGCCCGCCTCGCGGAGCATCCGCAGCCGGTCGTCGAGCGCCGCCGGGCGGGCTCCGGACCGTGCCTCCCAGGAGTTCCGCGCCCAGGCGTCGCCGTCCAGGACGAAGGCGACCGCGGCCGTACTGCGCCGCCGCATCCGCGCCGCCGCCTCGGCCGCCTCCTCGTCCAGCTCGCCGAAGAACGCGATCAGCAGGCCCTCGCCGCCGCGCAGCGCCTCGTACGCCGCCGAGAGCCCCGGCTCCCCGGACGGCTCCACCACGGCCAGGACGTCCAGCAGCAGCCCGGCCGTCGCACCGGCGTCCGTACCGCCCGGCGTGGCGGTGGGGCCCTCCGGGCCGGGGACCGAGGTGCCCGTGTCCGTCAGCAGCCGTACCGGGAAACCGCGCTCCAGCAGATGCGTCGCGGCGGACGCGGCGGCCGCCACCGCCCATTCGAACGCCGACTCCGGACCGGTGCCGCGATGGGCCGCCTCCCGGGTGTCGAGCAGCACCGTGCACCGCGTCCGCTGCGGCTGCTCCTCCCGGCGCACCATCAGCTCGCCGTGGCGCGCCGTGGACCGCCAGTGGACCCGGCGCAGATCGTCGCCGTGGCGGTAGCCGCGCGGAATGACGTCGTCCTCGCCCGTCAGCGCCGCCGAACGCCGCCGCCCCTCGCCGAACCCGGCCGTCTCCCCGGCCATCCGTACCGGCGCCAGCGGCTCCGTGCGGGGCACCGCCGTCAGCGTGTCCGACGAGCCGAAGGCGCAGGTCAGCTCGCACATGCCGAACGGATCCGCCAACCGCAGCTCCAGCGGCCCCAGCGGGAAACATCCCCGCAGATCCGACCGGACGCGGTACGACACCTCCCGGCGCCCGCCCGCCTCGACGCGGTCCAGCACGAACCGCGGCCGCGGCCCGAGCACATACGGGACCCGGTCCTGGAGCATCAGCACACCCGTCGGCAGCCGGGAGAGGTTCTCCACCGACAGCCGCACCCGGGCCTCGGCGCCCACCGGCACCCGGGCGGGCGCGAGCGTACGGCGCGCGGCGACGCGGTAGCGCGTGCGGTGCAGCACCAGGACGCAGACCAGCGGCAGCGCCGCCAGCAGCAGCCCCACCCGCAGCAGATCCGCCTGGCCCAGCAGATACGCGCAGACGGCGGCGGCGACCCCCGCGGCGAGGAACGACCGGCCGCGCGTCGTCAGCCCGGCGAAGGCCGCCCGCAGCCCGCCCCGCTCGGCGACCCCCGGGCCGCTCCCGCCGGACATCACCGCTCCCGGAGGCCGGGCGGGCGGCGGTCCGGGGCGTCCGCCCGCGCCTGCCGCGCCGGGTCCGGCACCGGGACGCGGTGCAGGATCTCCAGCACGATCTGCTCCGCGCCGCGGCGGTTCAACTGCGCCTGCGAGGTCGGCAGCAGCCGGTGCGCGAGGACCGGGACGGCCAGCGCCTGCACATCGTCCGGCAGCACGTACTCCCGCCCGGCGAGCGCCGCGGACGCCTTCGCCGCGCGCATCAGATGCAGCGTCGCCCGCGGTGAGGCGCCCAGCCGCAGATCCGGATGGGCGCGGGTGGCCGCCACCAGCTCCACGGCGTACCGGCGCACCGCCTCCGCCACATGGACGCCCCGCACCGCCTCGGTCAGCCGGACCACTTCCTGGGCGCGCGCCACCGGCCGCAGCCCCTCCAGGGGCGACGCCGTGCCGTGCACGTCGAGCATCCGCAGCTCGGCCGCCGGGCTCGGATAGCCGACGGACACCCGGGCCATGAAGCGGTCCCGCTGTGCCTCCGGCAGCGGATACGTGCCCTCCATCTCGACCGGGTTCTGGGTGGCGACGACCATGAACGGGCTGGGCAGCTCGTACGTCCGGCCGTCCATCGTGACCTGCCGCTCCTCCATGGACTCCAGCAGTGCCGACTGGGTCTTGGGGGAGGCGCGGTTGATCTCGTCGCCGATCACGAACTGGGCGAAGATCGCGCCGGGCTTGAACTCGAACTCCTTGCTCTGCTGGTCGAAGACGCCGACACCGGTGATGTCGGAGGGCAGCAGATCCGGGGTGAACTGGATCCGCCGCACCGAACAGTCCAGGGACCGCGCCAGCGCCTTGGCGAGCATCGTCTTGCCGACGCCCGGTACGTCCTCCAGGAGCAGATGCCCCTCGGCGAGCAGCACCGTCAACGCCAGCCGTACGACCTCCGGCTTGCCCTCGATGACCCCCTCGACCGACCGCTGCACCCGTTCGGCAGTGGTGGTCACATCAACGAGGCTCGCTCGCTCGTCATACGTCGTCACCGGCCCTCCTCGGCCCTTCCCCGTGCCCGCGCTGAACAGAGGATTCCTCATCACCGGACCGGCGCCTTCCGTACGGCCCCCGGTCCGTCCCCGGACGTGGCGTCGCACCCGGCCCGAGCCGCGGCGACGCCACCCCCGCATTCTCACCGCCGCGCGCACTCCGCGTCATGGCCTGTGGACAACTGACGGCGTTTCGCCCCGGCGGGTGACCTCCGCCCGCCCGCGTCCGGGCAGCACGAAGCCGGGTACGGGACGTGGTCCCGTACCCGGCGCCGGTGCGGGGTCAGCGCTGGGGGAAGATCTCCCGCAGCAGACCGGTGGCGACGTCGAACACGAAGCCGCGGACGTCGTCCTTGTGGAGCAGGAACGGCGAGGTGCGCACCCGTTCCATCGACTGGCGGACGTCCTCGTCGAGATCCTTGAACGCCTCGACGGCCCACGTGGGACGCTGGCCGACCTCGGCCGCCAGATCGTGGCGGAAGTCCTCGGTGAGGCCCAGCAGACCGCAGTCGGTGTGGTGGATGAGCACCACCGAGCGGGTGCCCAGCGCGCGCTGGCTGATGGTCAGGGAACGGATGATGTCGTCGGTGACCACCCCGCCCGCGTTGCGGATCGTGTGGCAGTCGCCGAGCTCCAGGCCGAGCGCGTCGTGCAGGTCGAGACGGGCGTCCATGCAGGCCACGACAGCGACCTTGAGGACCGGCCGGGCATCCATGCCGGGGTCGCTGAACGCGTCGGCGTACCGCGCGTTGGCCGCGACGAGGCGGTCGGTGACGGTGGTCCCGGCGGGCGCGGCGGTGTCGTCGGCGGCCGGGGACGGCGACGGAGAGGCAGATATGGACATGGCCTCACCGTAGCCCCGGCCGCCGGATCAGGCCGCACCTGGGAGCCTGCATACCGAATGACATCACCCTTTGTGACGTAATCCACATGGAGCGTTACGGTGCCCCGTACGGGTGAGCGGAGGCCCGAACGGCCGCTCCGGGACGCGCGGAACCGGTTGATTGACCGGGGAAGGCGGTGGACTAAAGTGGCGCGAAGTGGGAGGCGTGACGCTCTCCTCGGTCCCCGAAGCCCTCGCGTGTCCACCACACGTACGGTTCGGCCTCCTCCCGCTCCCAGCGGCCTTCCGACGCCAATTCCCCGTCGCCGGAGAGCCACTTCCCCTTCAGAGCGGGCGGGGACCAAGCGGTTCGTGCGGCGCCCCGCCAGCGGCCGGGGACCCACCTGCCGCTCACCCATCGGAAGGCTTATGAGCGAGCGCAGCGAGCGAATCAGAAAGAGGTGCGCCCGCCCCGGATGCGGGTCCGCCCGGCGAAGCGGGGGCCGCGCATGAGCGGCAACACTCGCCACGTCCCCGTCATGCTCCGGCGCTGCCTGGACATGCTCGCCCCCGCCCTTGCCGAGCCGGGCGCCGTCGTCGTCGACTGCACCCTCGGCCTCGGCGGCCACAGCGAGGCCCTGCTCGCCACCTTCCCCGCGGCCCGGCTCATCGCCCTCGACCGCGATCCGTCGGCGCTGCGCCTTGCCGGTGAACGGCTCGCCCCGTACGGCGACCGCGCCACCCTGGTGCACGCCGTCTACGACGAACTCCCCGAGGTCCTCGACCGCCTCGGCGTGCCCCGGGTCCAGGGCGTCCTCTTCGACCTCGGCGTCTCGTCCATGCAGCTCGACGAGGCCGACCGCGGTTTCGCGTACGCCCAGGACGCGCCGCTGGACATGCGGATGGACCAGACGACCGGCATCAGCGCCGCCGACGTCCTCAACACCTACGCCCCCGGGGAGCTGGTGCGGATCCTGCGCTCCTACGGGGAGGAGAAGCAGGCCAAGCGGATCGTCGAGGCGGTGGTGCGCGAGCGGGCGAAGGAGCCGTTCCGCAACAGCGCCCGGCTCGTCGAGCTGATCCGCGAGGCACTGCCGCAGGCCGCCAAGCGGCACGGCGGCAACCCCGCCAAGCGCACCTTCCAGGCGCTGCGCATCGAGGTCAACGGCGAGCTGGCGAGCGTGGAGCGGGCCGTGCCCGCCGCGGTGAAGGCGCTGGCGGTCGGCGGCCGGATCGCGGTCCTCGCCTACCACTCGCTGGAGGACCGGATCGTCAAGCAGGTCTTCGCCGCCGGTGCCACCAACACCGCGCCGCCCGGCCTGCCCGTCGTGCCCGAGCAGTACCAGCCGCGTCTGAAACTCCTCACCCGGGGCGCCGAACTCCCCACGGAGGAAGAGGTCGCCGAGAACCGGCGGGCGGCCCCGGCCCGGCTGCGCGGCGCCGAACGCATCCGCGAGGACATCGCGTGACCCCCCGGGGGCGTTCGCCGAAGGGGCCCTCCCGCCTCGCGGCGCTGTTCCCCGGCGGGAGCAGCTCCGCCGCGCGAACGCCCTTCGTCCTGCTGGTCGTCGTCCTCCTCGGCTCCGGTCTGCTCGCCCTGCTGCTGCTGAACTCCGCGCTCAACCAGGGTTCGTTCGAGCTGAGCCGGCTGGAGAAGCGGACCGATGAGCTGACGGACGACCAGCAGGAACTCCAGCAGGCCGTGGACGCCGTCTCCGCGCCGGGCGCCCTCGAACGCCGCGCCCGCGAACTGGGCATGGTGCCGGGCGGCAACCCGGCGTTCCTCGCCCCGGACGGCACGGTCCGCGGCAAGCCGAGCGAGGCGACGGAGGAGCCGCGTCCCCTGCACGCCCCGGCCGGGCCGTCGCTCCCCGGAGCGCTCGGCGCCTCCGCCGCCCAGGGTGCCCACGCGCTGGCCCCGGGCGCCCCGGGGACCGCACCCGCCGGCGCCCCGGCCGCACCGGGCGCCGCCGGTGCCCCCGTGCCGTCC
>NZ_VKJP01000384.1 GCF_007280575.1 Streptomyces benahoarensis | reverse complement strand
CAGGGCGGCAGCAGCGGCTCGATCAGCGCCCACAAGTCGTCATCCACGATCCACGGCCGAGTAGTCACACCATCACGAACGGCCGAATCCTCACACCGGTCACGGCCAACCAGGACGATTCAGCAAGATCGTGTTACGAGCTCTTAGGGTCCGCCGCGGGTTCCACTCTCCCGCCACCGTCGATACGGTCGCCACACATTGGCTATCGGAACGGGAGCGAGGTAACCGGCATATGCCAAAGGTGCGCGACGTTGACCCCAGCCAAGGGTTACCGCAGTACATCGGCAATCTCGTCAAGGACGCCCGGATCGAGCGGGCACGCATGAAGACCGACGATGAGACGTGGTCGCAGACGTATCTGGCGAAGCGGGTGTTCGTCAGCCAATCCCGCATCTCTGATGTGGAGACCGGTGAAGTCCCGCCGGATACTGATCTGGCGGCCAAGCTGGAGACGACGTTCGACATGCCGCGCGGCACGTTGACCCACCTGGTTCGGATCATGAACCAGGGCACCGTTCAGGACTACGCGGTGCCGTTCCTGAAAGCCCAGGATGAGGCGGAGATAATCCACACGGCCTCGTTCATCGTCCCCGGCCTGTTGCAGACCCCGGACTACGCGCGCGCACTGCTGACCACGGGCGAAGCCAGCCCGAAAGCCATCGAGCTGTACGTAGAGCAGCGGATGGAGCGCCAGCACGTGTTGGAGCGGGAGTACCCGCCGTGGCTGTCCGTCGTGATCGATGAAGCAGCACTCCATCACGCCTCAAAGCCACAGCTCCAACGGCTACTTGACGTGCAGGAATACCCTAATATCACCGTGCAGATTCTGCCGTTCGGCGCTGGTCACATGATGGGGCTGGTCACTGTCCTCACCATGCCCAACGGACAGCGATTCGCATACACGGAGGGCTTCCGCACAGGGTCCTACATGGAAGAGACGACGGAAGTGAACCGCTATCAGCGGGTCTACGACCGGTACGCCGCGTGCGCGTTGACGGTAGACGCATCCACCCAACTGATCACTGAAGCGCTGAAGAGGTCATCGTGAGCAGCACTCCCAACTGGCACAAGAGCAGTTACAGCAGCGGCGGCGCCAACGACTGCGTGGAGGTCGCGACCAACACGCCTCGGGTACTGGTCCGCGACACGAAGTTGAGCGCCAGCCCGGTGATCGATGCTTCTCCGGCTGCCTGGGTGTCGCTTGTGGAGTTCGCGAAGCGGTCGAACTCGTAGTAGCCAGGTTCGCGCAGCGTCATTCGGACCCTGCCACACCCGCCGCCCAGCCTGAGCCCCGCCACTCCTTCCCCTGCGGAGTGGTGGGGCTTCCGCACGTGATCAGGTCGGCTTGCGGAGAAGAGCAGGGCTGACGGCCGTGGTGTCGTGGCGCCTCGCACTCCTGACGTGTGCGCTGATCGGACGGCTGGCTGTAGCTGTTTCGGTCGTCTGCCTCAGCCACCGAAAGCCAGCCACGACGTTCCGGCGCATCGGCGATCACCCGTCACGTGTGCTGCGCTTAGCCCACGCGGGCCTGCACCACCCCATTTCGTCTTTCGGTGACGCTGGCCCTCGCCGCTGCTGATGACCCGAGACGGTCAAGGCCGGGCAGGCTCGGGCCCGGGTGCCCTGGGTGGCGCACCTACTGCTTCGCCATCCGGAGTGGGCAGTGGGCGGTGCCTGTGTGGGGCGCCCTCTGGAACCACTGTGAGTGTTCCGTGCGGGCCTTGGTATCTCTTCGCGCGCCAGTCACGGGCCGTTGCGAGCGGGGCGGAGACAGGAGCGGGCGGCGGTCGGGGGCGGCGCGCGGCGGGCCGCGTCAGCGGACCGCCCTTGATCCAGTAAAGGTGGTTTGAACGCACGCCTGGTTTCGGCGCTGCGTTGTCGCCTCGCTCCGGGTGGCGTTTGCCGTGCGTACGCCTGCTCCTGGGCCTCCCTGTCCGGAGACCGTGCGTAGGCCATTGCCCGAATCTCTGGGTTTGCTCGATGCGGCGTGTGCTCTCGCGGCGGCGTGAGGCATGGGGGAGTGGCGCCCATCGGTAATTGATCTTGCTGTTTGGTGCGGCCGGAATTCGCGTCTACCTTGCTCTCCAGTCGGTCGAACCGCCGACGTACGTGCAGGCCGGAAAGCCTCTCCAGGGAAGGGTGCGGCATGGGGCGTCTTGTTAGCCGAGTACCCCAACGGGGCTTTCTATGGGGACTGTTGAGATGACGTGTGCCGCAAGCTGAAGGGATGCAGGAATCTAATTCACGGAATTATTTTCCGGAATTGGCGGATGGGACTTTTTCCCGGGTTTCTGCTTGCATATTCACGAGGTCACGGGCGGGCAGGGCGGCGCAATATAGCCGAAGGTCGCCGGTGAGCCAAACCGGCGGTTCCGTAGATGCTTTTGGTATCGGCGGTGCTCCTGTGGGGCGCTGCTCGTGGTGCTGGAGGGGTGCGTGTGCCTGTGGTGCTCGCTCGTCTCTGCTGTGAGCAGCGGCGCAACATAGCCGACGATCGGCGGTTAGGCCAACCGCCGATTCTCCGGACACTTGTTGGTGCCGCCGGGGATTCCGCGTGGCGTTGTTCGTCGCGTCCGTACGACAAGAGGAGTGTGTTGCAGAGATAACGATCTTCCTGGCCCTGATGTGCTGAGTGCGCGCAGTGGGCCGTGCGCGGTACAGCCGCCACAACTTCTAGGGGCAGTCCGCCCCACCCCCTTCCTTCCCGCCTCCATGGCGCCGGGCTTTCGTGCCCAATGCCGTGGTGCTGATCCCGTGCACCCTTTTTCGGGTGTTGCGGGCCCTGAATGAAAGGCCCCACATGCCCTTCCGGCAGATTCCCTACGCCACCGAAGACAGCGAATTCATGGCGGTCACGTCGACCGACGTGAAGATCAACATGCAGACGAACCAGCCTGCGACGGACCGCACCACGGGTGAAGTCCTCAAGACCGTCGGCCTGTTGGAGATGCGCAACGGCGCGGCCGACGTGCTGAAGGTGACCGTTCCGGCCTCGCAGATCCCCGATGACCTGGCAGTGGGCACCCCCGTGCGCGCCCGGTCGGCCTGGTCGCCATTCCGTGGGTCCAGTCCCGCAGCAACGGCCAGCTGTCCGAGGGCATCGCCTACCGCGCCGCTGCCGTCGAACGCTCCGCCCCCGCCTCCTCGTCCACGGCTGCCGTGTCCGCGTCCTCCCCGGTCGCGGCGGCTTCGGCCGTGAAGCCCTCCACCCCGATCCAGAAGACGGAGAACACCAAGTGACCGCATCCAACTCGACTTCCACGACCGCCCACCGCCCGGCCTACCCGGCGTATCCGGTGCCCCGCCTTGAAGAGTGCGACGACCGGTTCTCGCCGGAGCTGATCGCCGACGTCGGCTGGGTCATCCGGCGCCACGGCTTCCCGGTCGTTGACGACCTGCGCGACCAGTCCGCGCTGGGGATGCACCTCTACCGCTTCTTCTACGGCGAGCGCTGATCCCTACCCCTTACGCGGCGGGCCGCCCGGCCCCACCCCTGGCTCCGGCCGGGCGGCCCGCAGCACCTCCCTCCCCACCCACTCACCGAAAGCCCGGCACGTTGCACGACTCCCCCTCTCCCCGCTCCGCCTACCCGCTGCCGTCCCTGCCCGACGGCCCCGAATTCCCGCTCCTGCTGCGTGACGTGGGCTGGCTCCTTCCCCGGCACGGCTTCCCCGCCATCGAGACGGAGACGGATGCCCTCCTCCTGAGCGCCGCGCTCTCCGCCTTCCTCCTCGACCACCCCAAGGACACCCACCACGGCACTGCCGGGGACCGCTATCCGCTGCCCCCGCGTGAAGGTGATGACCTGCGGATCGTCTCGCTCGTCGGCGAGGCGGCCGACACCCTTCCCGACCACGGGTTCCCCGTGGTGCGGTCCGTCATCGACCACACCCGGCTCGCCGGAGCCCTGCACGGCTTCCTCTACCGCACGAGGGAGATGCCGTGACGGACCTGTCGAACGCCCCCGCGTACGTCGCGGCCGGCCTGCTCGCACTGTTCGCCGTGGTCTGCGGAACGGTGATGCTCTACCGGTTGGTCCGCTACCTCCTGGCGGACCCCATGACGCGGGCGAGCCTGCGCCTTCGGCGTCGTATCCGCCGCTCCTGGAAGCGGACGGCCCGGTTGCACCACCTGACGGTGACCGACCGGACCCCGACCACCGCCGGACAGCTCACCGCCCCCAACGGGCGCCCGGAGCCGAGGGTGATCGCCCCGGCCATCCGCACCCGCGTGGACCGCGTGGGCGTGACGATCCGGATGCGAACCCTGCCCGGCATCGGCCCCGTCGAACTCGGCGAAGCGGTCTCCTATCTGGCCGCCACCTGGAAATGCCCCCGGGTGTCCGTACAGGTCGACAAGCCCGGATGGCTGGTCCTGCGGGCAGTCCACACCGACCCCCTGACCAGGCCGGTCGACTACACCCCCACCGGCGCCGCCCCGACGGGCAAAGACCTGTGGACCTGGCCGGTGGGCACGGATGAGTACGCCGCCCCCGTGCTCCAGCCGCTCAACGAGGTGCCCGGCATGACGATCGGCGGGCTCCCCGGATATGGGAAGACCTCGCTGATCAACTCCTTCATCGCGCGCCTGGCGCCCTCGGGCGCGGTGCAGTTCGCCGTGGTCGACGGGAAAGCCTCCGCCGCCGCGCAGAGCGACTACACCGACCTCGCCGACCGCCTGTTCCGCTTCGTGGGCAGCGATCTGGAAGAGGCGAATCGCTTCTTCCACGAGATGGTGGACCTGCATGCCCGCCGCACCGAGCACTCCCGCGCCATGCTGGGCACCCAGAACATGTGGCAGGTCGGCCCCTCGGCCACCTGGCCGTGGCTGGTGCTCGTCATCGATGAGGCGTACACCTTCTTCCGCGAGCAGAAGGGCAGCGACCCGCAGACGAAGAAGCGTGCCGCGCTGGCAGCGGAGAACGTGCGGCTCGTCGAACACCTGGTACGCCAGGGACGTAGCGCGGGCATCCTGGTCATCCTCGCCACCCAGAAGGTCACCGGCGACGCACTTCCCACGTCGATCCGGGACGTCTGCTCGGTCAGCCTCTCCTTCGCGCAGCGCACGACCGATGCGGCGGTGGCGGCACTGGGTGAGGACATCCGCAACTGGCCGGACGCCAGCCCGCTTCTGCTCCAGGACCCCGAATACGTCGGCGTGGCCTCCATGCTCACCCCCAAACGGGTCGGCTTCCTCCGCGTCCGCACCCCCTATCTGTCGGCCGCCGACGCCGGACGCATCGCACGGGAAACCGCCCACCTGACCCGCGACCCGGCAACGCTCCTGCCCCCGCCACCACAGGGCACGGACTTCACCAAAGCCGCCTGATGCACGGCAAGTTCACCACCAAGGGGGCGCGCCGGTGAGACCCGCACCGCCCGCGCCGGCCCACTCCACCCCGCCCTGACCGCCCTCGCGGCCGGTCGCCCCGAGCACCGCACGCCCACGGCTGCTCGGGGCGGCCCGCCCCGCCC
>NZ_VKJP01000383.1 GCF_007280575.1 Streptomyces benahoarensis | reverse complement strand
CCGTACCACCACAAGGCCGCATCCCCTACGGGACACGGCCGTGCCGGGCCGTCACTTCCAGTGTGTTAACCGTCTCATCGGTCACAATTCGTCATATGTCCGGTGATGAGAAGGATCGCGCCCCCCGCCCGCCGGCCCGCCGCCCCGTGCGGCTCCGGCGTCTCCTCCGTCTCGCCCTGGTGCCGGTGTGCGGCCTGACCGCGGTGACCGGCTGCGCCGTCCCCGACCTGCTGGGCGGCGACAAACCGCCCGGTCCGGAGCAGGGCATCGACATCGAGCCCGGCGACGGCGCCCGCGATGTCAGCGAGAGCGGACGGTTCGTCATCCGGGTGCCCGACGGGCGGCTCCAGCGGGTGACGGTGCGGCGCACCGGCGACGGCGGCGCGGCGCGGGTGCCGGGCCGGATCGCCCGGGACGGCCTGAGCTGGCGGCCCACCGCGCCCCGGCTGGAGGCCGCGGCGACGTACACCGTGGACGCGGTGGCGCTGGACGGCGCGGGCGACCGCAGGTCCCGGCACACCACCTTCACCACCGGCCCCGCCAAGCTGGCCGCCTCGCTCCTCCCCGAGGACGGTGCGACCGTCGGCACCGGAATGATCGTCTCGCTCCAGTTCAACCACCCGATCCCCGACCTCGCCGCCGTGCAGCGGGCCGTCCGGGTCACCGCGGAGCCGGACGTCGAGCTCGCCCCCCACTGGTTCGGTGACCAGCGGCTGGACTTCCGCCCGCGGGAGCGCTGGCGGCCCGGCACCACCGTCACCGTCGACCTCCGGCTGGACGGCGTCCGGGCCGGTCCCCGGACGTTCGGCGCACAGCGCGAGACCGTCCGCTTCCACATCGGCAGGGACCAGACCAGCATCATCGACGCGGCCCGGCACACCCTGACGGTGACCCGGCAGGGGGAGAAGCCGGTGACGCTGCCGGTCACCGCGGGCGACGAGAAGAACCCCACGTACAACGGGAAGATGGTGATCCTGGAGCGGCAGCGGGTGACGCGGATGGACGCCCGGACCGTCGGTTTCGGCCGCGCCTACGACATCCCCGACGTGCCGCATGCGATGCGCCTGACGACCTCCGGGACCTTCCTGCACGGCAACTACTGGGCGGACCCCGACATCTTCGGCGACGAGAACACCAGCCACGGCTGCGTCGGTCTGCTCGACAACAAGGGCGGCAAGGGCGCCACCCCGGCCGGTTGGTTCTACACGCAGTCGCTCATCGGCGACATCGTGGAGGTCCGCCACTCCCGGGACCGCACCGTCGCCCCGGACAACGGCCTCGGCGGCTGGAACATGCCCTGGACGCAGTGGCGAGCGGGGACGGCCCTGTAGCCCCGGGGCGGCAGTCGACGCGAGCCGTCAACTTCCTTGCCCGCAGGCCGATATGACGTGCCGCCCCGCCTTATCCCTCTTTCTCCCTGTCCATCCGCCCCGACCGGAGCCCGTGCCGCACTCGCCGGACACCGCACTGTCAGACCGGTGTGGTTATCTAACGGAACGCGCGTGGCCCTGCCCATCGGTGGGCGGTGCCGTGCCGAACGGCGGTGTCCTGCGCGCGGGGGAGTGCGTGCGGCGCGAGGGGAAGAGGGGCCAGAGGTGCATCAGGCGATATCCGGAGAGCCGATACGACGGTCGATACGTCGGCGGCCGATACGGCTGCGGGCACGGCGAGGCGCGGCCGTGGCCCTCGCGCTCGGCTCCGTTCTCCTCGCCGCGGCGTGCGGGGACGGTACGAGCGGGAAGGACCCGGCCGACAGGGCGCGCACCGCGCACGGCCCCTCGAAAGCGGTGCTGACGATCGCGCCCCGGGACGGCGCGGACTCCGTCGCCACCAGCGGCGCCCTCGCGGTGACCGCCCGCTGGGGCAAGCTCCTCTCCGTCAAGGTCAAGGACGCCAAGGGCCACGACGTACCGGGCCGGATATCCGGCGGCGGTACCGGATGGCAGCCCACCGGGCACCTCGGGGTGGCGACCACCTACACCGTCGACGCCGTGGCCGCCGACGCGGAGGGCCGGAAGGCCACCCGGCACGCCCGCTTCACCACGCTCACGCCGAAGGAGACCTTCACCGCGACGTACACGCCGGAGGACGGCCGGAAGACCGGCGTCGGGATGCCGGTCTCGCTGCGCTTCAGCCGCGGCATCACCGACCCCGCCGCCGTGGAGAAGGCCGTCGAGGTCACCGCGGAGCCCGCCGTCCCCGTCGAGGGCCACTGGTTCGGCAACGACCGGCTGGACTTCCGCCCCGAGAAGTACTGGGCGCCCGGCACCGAGGTCACCCTCCGGCTCCGCCTCGACGGTGTCGAGGGCCGGCCCGGTGTCTACGGCACGCAGTCCAAGAAGGTGGCGTTCACCATCGGGCGCAGCCAGGTCAGCACCGTCGACGCCCGGTCGAAGAAGATGACCGTGGTCCGCGACGGCAAGAAGATCAAGACCATTCCGGTCTCCGCCGGGGCGCCCGGCACCGAGACGTACAACGGCCGGATGGTGATCAGCGAGAAGCTCCAGGTGACCCGCATGAACGGCGAAACCGTCGGCTTCGGCGGCCAGTACGACATCAAGGACGTCCCGCACGCCATGCGGCTGAGCACGTCCGGCACCTTCCTGCACGGCAACTACTGGGCGGGCCGGGACGCGTTCGGCAGCCGCAACGCCAGCCACGGCTGTGTGGGCCTCTTCGACCAGCGCGGCGGCGGCGATCCGGCCACCCCCGCCGCCTGGTTCTTCCGCAACTCCCTCGTCGGTGACGTGGTCGTCGTCAAGAACTCCCACGACGAGACGATCCAGCCGGACAACGGCTTCAGCGACTGGAACCTCTCCTGGAAGGAGTGGAAGGCGGACCGCCGCTGAGCCGGTGGCGCCCGGGCCCGGGGCGGTGTGCGGCACGTCGGCGCACCGTACCCAGCGCCGTTAACGACGACTAACCTTCGCGGTATGACTGTGAACTTCGAGATCGCCGACGGCGTCGGGACCATCCGGCTCGACCGCCCGCCGATGAACGCGCTGGACATCGCCACCCAGGATCGGCTGCGCGAGCTGGCCGACGAGGCCACCCGCCGGGACGATGTCCGCGCCGTCGTGGTGCGCGGCAGCGAGAAGGTGTTCGCCGCCGGGGCGGACATCAAGGAGATGCAGCGGATGGATTACGCCGCCATGGTGGTGCGGTCCAAGGCGCTGCAGGAGGCGTTCAGCGCCATCGCCCGTATCCCCAAGCCGGTGGTCGCCGCGGTCACCGGCTACGCCCTGGGCGGCGGCTGCGAGCTGGCGCTCTGCGCGGACTTCCGGATCGCGGCGGAGAACGCCAAGCTCGGCCAGCCGGAGATCCTGCTCGGCGTCATCCCGGGCGCCGGGGGCACCCAGCGGCTGTCGCGCCTGGTCGGCCCGTCCAAGGCCAAGGACCTGATCTTCACCGGGCGGCACGTCAGGGCCGACGAGGCGCTGACCATCGGCCTGGTCGACCGTGTCGTTCCCGCCACCGAGGTCTTCGACGCGGCGCACGCCTGGGCGGCGCAGCTGGCGAAGGGCCCGGCGCTCGCGCTGCGCGCCGCCAAGGAGGCCGTCGATGCCGGTCTGGAGACGGATCTCGAAACCGGCCTGGCGATCGAACGCTCCCTGTTCGCCGGGCTGTTCGCGACCGAGGACCGTGAGATCGGCATGCGCAGCTTCGTCGAGGAAGGCCCCGGCAAGGCCAAGTTCCGCTGAGGGGCCGGGGGTTGGCGGGGCGTGGGAATGGCCGGTGCGCCGTGCCTCGTGAGAGGGAATCGCGCCGATCCGGCCCCGTGCGGGCCAGCCCCGTGCCGCCGCCCCGGCAGGCGCCTCCCGGCGCGGTCGCCTCGCAGCTCAGGCAGGTGACGGTGGTGTCATGAACGCCGCCGCGACGGGCCCCGCGGCGACCGGAACCCGGCGCTCCCCGGTACGGGATTCCGCCGGTTCCGGTCCCGCGGGTGTTGCGCAGCGGCCATGATGGGGGCATGGCGGGCCTGGAGGAATCGGAGCAGCCGCAGCCGCTGTGCGGCACGGCTGCCATCTGCCGGGGAGTCCCCGGTGCACCGGAGAGTGACGGACCGGCACCGGGCGCCCCGGGGCCCGTGGTGCTCGATCTGCTCGGCGACCCTTCCGTGGACGAGGTCCTGTTCCCCTCGCGCCCCGAGTCCGCCGGCGCCGCCCGCCGGCTGACCCACCGGGTCCTCCTCGACCAGTGGGACCTGTCCCCCCAACTCGCCCAGAACGCCGTCCTGTTGGTGTCGGAGCTGGTGGGCAACGCCGTACGGCACACCGGCGCGCGGCGGTTCGGGCTGCGGATGCTGCGGCGGCGCGGCTGGATCCGGATCGAGGTGCGCGACCCCTCGCGCGGGCTGCCGTGTCTGATGCCGGTCCGCGAGCTGGACGTCAGCGGCCGGGGCCTCTTCCTCGTCGACACGCTCTCCGACCGCTGGGGCGTGGATCTGCTGCCGCGCGGCAAGACCACCTGGTTCGAGATGCGCACCGGCGACCGCTGAGCCGGGCGGCGTACCGCCCCCGGATACGCGACTGGGGCCTCCCGCAGGGTGGTGCGGGTGAGGCCCCAGTGCCGCCCCTCGGCGGACGGAAGGGGTGTGTCCGCGGGGGTGGAACGACCTGGCCCGGGTCAATGGGGGTCGTTGCGAACGACTATGACAGGTCCGGCCTCCGATGCCAAAAGTGCATTGCGGACAATGCGTGACATCGAGGGATCAAGTTCAGGGAGATCCCAGGTGAGGTGTGCCACCGACCTTGCAAACGACGGTTTGTTTACCGGTTGCCTCGATATATATGCGGCGCTGTGGCGGTCCCGTCCGCCGGTGCCACCGCCCGGCGGGTGCCGCACCGCCCGTGGCGGGCTCCGGTTCTCCCGCGTTGTGCGCCCCGGCGCCGTGCCTCCTCCGGATGGCGGTCCGTGCTCGGGAGGCGGCGCCGTGGTCCGTAGGATGGGGCCGCTCGCGGACGGGGATCATCACGGCCGCGCGCGGGCGACCGCGACGGTGGCGTGCGCCGGGGTATTCGCGCACGCCAGGACGAGGAAGGAGGGCCATGACAGCCACCCGCCGACCGGCGGCCGCGATCTGGCTGCTCCTCCTCGCCGTGACTTTCGGCCCGTTGCTCTGCCGTACCGGCGGCGACCAGTCGTGGGGGGCCGTGCAGGCCACCGCCATGACCGGCCCCCGGGCCACCGGCGCACCGGCCGCTCCCGCCCTGCGCGACGCGGCGCCTCCGGAGGACACCGCGCGCCCGGCGGAGCCGCGTACCGACACGGCGCCCCCGACCGGCGACCGCGCCGACGCCGCCCCCGACCGCACGCACCGCCTCGCCGCGCGGACCGACCTCGTCGACGTCCCCCGGCACTGCTCGGGGCGGCATGCGCCGGGGCCCGACGAATCGGCGCCGCTGCCCACCCCGCACCGCGGGGAACCTGTCTCTATACACATCTGACGCTGCCGACGACTTAATAGGTGTAGGTT
>NZ_VKJP01000382.1 GCF_007280575.1 Streptomyces benahoarensis | reverse complement strand
AGCTGTGTATAAGAGACAGGGTCTGCTCCGCAGACGCGACGCGCCGCCGCTACGCGGCGGTCAAAAGGAAATGCTCCGCATTTCCGAATTCCAGCTTCGCCGGAATTCCCGGCCAACTCCGTTGGCCGGTGCCCGAATTCGCTCCGCGATTCGGGCAGGGAAAGGAATTCGCTCCGCGAATTCCTAGGCTGGCTGCAGCGGTGGGGTCTGCGCCTTTGTGGTGCGGCGATCTTGACGGGTCGTCAATTCGTAGGATGTCTTGCCGGGATGCCTCTCCGGCAAGGACGCTCCACTATTTTCGACCAGGTGACCATTGTAAGCGAACGTCAATTCACCACGAAGCTCCCTCATGCATTTTCCGCTCTGATATCGAGACGCTGAGCGGCTATCGCTCCTTCCCCGATACTCTCCAGACGGTCCGTCAAGAGACTGTCGGGGTATCAGGCGGCGAATCCGATGTTGGTCACGTACTCGTACGCGCCGTAGTCGCTGCCCAGATCCGTGGTGATGTCGTCGAACCAGGCATGATCGAGCGCCTCGTCATCGTTGGCCGACCATGCCTGCACCACGGCATCCCAGTGACGCGCGTTCAGGGTCCGGTACGAGACCACCCGTTGCTGAGGGCGGCTGACCTGCGACTGGTTGAGCGGGTGGAACTCCACACGCGTTCCGCGCCCGTCGCGGTTGAGGCGGCCGAGCAGATAGCGAGCGACGTTCCGCCGGCGCACCGCCCGGTAAGCGTCCTCGATCCGGGTGAGGTTGCGCCGATTGGGAGTTTGCTTTCCGTCGAGCCACGCTTTCAACGTGCGGTCAGTGACCGTGAGTCCGGCCTCTCGCGCAGCGGCACGGGCGTGATCGGAACGGGTCAGGTAATGGAGACGCGCCATCAAACCGCAGCGCGCGGTAACAGGCTTGGCAATAAATCCGGCAAGATTGTCGAGTTGTCGCGCAACCGCCTCATGCCCCTTGATACCCCGGGCACCGAACTTACCGAACTCAAGGTTTCGCTCCGGCACCTGACACCCTCTTCGGTAATCGATATCGCTCCCCACATACTACCCGAATAAGCAGACGTCACAGGGCAATCAAACATTCCCGCTCGACCATTCCACGCACCTCTCGGCGGTTCTCGGTAATTAACTGAAAGCCCTGGGAATGCAGGAACGGACCGCGAGCCAGACGGCACCGGTGGCGCGGTACAGCAGACGACGCCTCCCCACGGACCACAGCACCGACGAGGAACGGGTTGAGTAGGGTGCCTGCTGGCAACCTGCGCGCCCTCATGCGCGAGATACGGGATTTTCCCCTTCGGCATACCGCCGCCGCTTCGGCCGGGAACGAACCAGACCCCTGCGTGACGCACATCACATTCACCTGTGTCATGCAGGGAAGCGTCCCCGTCCGTGTAGAGGGTGCAAGGCAACCAACAACACGGGGAGTCAACACCATGCGTAACCGAATTACCGCCGCGCTTGTGGCGACTATCGCGCTAGCCGGGACCGTGGTCCTGGGCACCACCCAGGCGTCCGCCGCCCCCGCCCAGGCGCCTCAGCAGGCCACCCCGGCCAATGTCGCCGACGCACCCCCCGGCTGGGTGCTGCGCGACAAGTACTGGACCCACGGCGGCTGCGTGGAGGCGGGGCAGGACGGCGTCCAGCGCCACCACTGGGACGAGTTCCAGTGCGCGAACGGCAACCTTCAGTGGGTCCTGTGGACCAACCGCTGACCGCCACGTCTGACCTCACCCCCGGCCCCGATTCCGGATCGAGGAACGAGGAGTGACTCGGGCGGGTCCGGAGCCTCAGCTCCGGGCCCGCCCTTCTCGGCTCACGGCTCCAGTCACGCGGCCACGCCTCACTGCTGAACGGCGCGCGTCACATCACGTCAATTCCTGGTCCCGGGACAGCCACTGGGCCGTGCGAAGCCGAGCCGACAACACGGGCGCGGCATCAGCACGGCGGGCGCGGGCAGCACGTCCAGGCACAGCGGAGCCATCGGCCCGCGGCCGCGAGGCGGTGAAGCTATACGGACAACCGGATCCAGCCCGACCACAGGCGGCACGCCACTGTCCATACGGACGCGCAACGCAGCGGGATGGTGGCGATAACCGTACGGACCCACGAGCGAACAACAACGGTGCGGCACGAACCGGCACCAGCTCGGGCGGGCCGACGGTGCCGGTCGTGCGGGCGCACCGGCCGGCGGCAGCGGCGGGTGCGTCCGTACTGGCGGTACGACGGCGGCATGTCCGTACGGGCGCTACGACTGCCACGGCCGCGGCACGGTGAGGCACAGCAGCAAATGGCGACCGGACGGCAGCGACCGTGCCGCCGCACAGACGTACGGGTAGAAGCGGGGCGACAGAGCGGGCACCGTTTGTACGGACACGCGGGCAACAGCCCGCAGCGAGCGACGCGGCTCCGGCCAGCGCGCGACACCCGCGGGCCGAGCCGCGCGTGGGGGCTGGCCCTGCTGATCACCGCAGCTGTCGTGACCGGCGCCCTGCCTCCGTTCGGTCAGCTCGGCCAGGCGTTTCCACACCGTCGCGTCGTGCCTCCTGTCCACGCCTCGGCGCGGCGGCGGGTGGTCGTCAGTGTGGGCTGTGAACCGGCCGTTGGCCGGGCCTTCGCTGTAGGCGCTCGTCTCGCTCAGAGCGGCGTTTGCGGCGAGGCAGCGGCCATCGAACGGGTCTCTTTCGCCGACGGCGCGGGGGCGGAGCCGTCGGCGTTCCGCTGCTCGGCGGCCGCCGACGCCATCGCTCCGGGCCCGCTCTCGCGGGCGCCCTGCGGGCTGTCCCGGCAGGGTCGGGAGGCGTCGCGTGGCCGGTGCTGCCGGCGGGCGGGTTCGTACGGCGTGGCTGTTCCTCGGGCCGGCGCGGCGGTGCCCAGGGTTGTCGGCCAGGTCAGGCCGCTGCCTGTCCGTTTGGTTCCGCGGGCCCCGGCCGCGCTCGGCACCGTGTCCGGCACGATGCCGGTGCGGCGGCCACCCGGCCGGGGCCCACGTTGCTGTGCTGTCGGCCGTTGCCGCGCAGCAGCTCGCTGCCCGGCCCGAGCACCGTCGTCCGCCGTCGTGCTGTCCGCGGCTGCACGGCCTCTCGCCCGCGCGCTGTCGCGCCTGTTGCAGGGCGGTGGCCTGGGCGCTGGTCCGGCCGCCGCAGGCTGGGG
Source organism: Streptomyces benahoarensis (assembly GCF_007280575.1). Taxonomy (GTDB): domain Bacteria; phylum Actinomycetota; class Actinomycetes; order Streptomycetales; family Streptomycetaceae; genus Streptomyces; species Streptomyces benahoarensis. The sequence goes on along the minus strand of NZ_VKJP01000382.1, from coordinate 2,316 downwards.
GGCTTGAATGAGAATGCCAGTCCGTGGTCGCCTGTGCCTTGTGTGCATGGGACCGCAGCCGGGGCGTGGCCGGGTCCGCGCGGGTTCGCCGGCCCTGGCACCGGCTCGTCTGCGTCCGCTACCGCCAGGCGGTCCCGACGCCAGGTTCGACGCCTCGGTACGCACCGGGGGAGTTACCGCGTTCAGCGCTGCCCATCGCGCCCACGAGCGTCTTATTCGGCTTCCTCGTGGCCGGAGTACTTGGATGACGGCACGCGCGATCACCGCCCGTGGGTACGGCCGCCAGCGGCGCCTCACTGACCGCTGGTGATGCCGCCTGCACCGCCTCGTCATGGACAGCGCGCGCTTGGAGTGCGCCAAGATGTCTCAGTCGCTCTCTTGGTCCGTGGCCTGGTGATCTACCCGGTATCCGTCGCCTTCGCCCGCACTCTGGCAGCCCTCCCTCGCCCACGTCACACCCGCCTCACCTCCAATGCCTTCCGCGTGATCGCCATCGGTTCCAACTCGGCACGCTGACGCGCGCCACCGACGGTCCTCTGGCTGTCCACCTCGCCCACGTACGTCCCTGACCGGTACAACAAGCGTCTGGCATAGCGGTCATCTGCAGGTATCTACAGATGTGCATCACCACCGCAACAAGCGAGATCAGTCTCATAGAGATACGAAACCCAGGCGACAACCCGAGCGGCCAAGTCGAACACCGCCAACAGGCCCAGAATGAGGGCCACATCCCCGTCCCTCCTCCACCCTCTGTTCCCCACCCAAAATACAAAGCCCCGGGCCAGGACAACCCGGTCACCAAAACCTAAAGCCCCGTCACAACTGGTTGTGCGGACATCGTCTGCATATTTCTCTGACCGCTTCCTGACATCGCGTGGCTACTGTCCCGCGCATGCGCACACCTCCTCACCGCCCATGCGGTCACCAGGGCAGCACCCGCAGGATCTTCCGGCGTGCGATCGGCGCCACTGTCGCGGTGTCGGCGGCCGTCGTCGCGATGGTGACGCCGGCCGCGGCTGCCAACGCCGCACCGCACAGCCCGTTGTCCACCAGCGGCGGCGCGGCGGGGCCGGACAGCATCACGGCCCACGCTGGTGCCACGACCGCGCAAGAGCGTAACCGGATCAACGCCTACTGGACCCCTGAGCGGATGAGGCTGGCAGGCGCTCTGGTCCCCGAGACCACCCGCGTGCCCGAGGACGACACCACGCCGGACGATCCGCGGCCGCTTCCCGCGAACACGCCGGACTCCGGGGCCGTGTGGGCACACGGCGGGGCGGTGGAGAAGAACGTAGGCCGCCTGTTCTTCACCTTCTCCGACGGTTATGACGGCAGTTGTACCGCGACGGTCGTCACCGGCGCCAACCGCAGTACCGTCATCACGGCGGCGCACTGTCTGAGAGGCGTTGGGTCGCCTTCTGTCGACGGCACCTGGTACCACAATTTCTACTTCGCGCCCGGCTATCGCAACGGTACGAAGCCGCTCGGCGGTTTCAGCGTCAGGACGATGGCCACCTCTTCCCGTTGGGACGCCGATCCGGATACCACGGAATCGTCGGACGTCGCTGCCGCCGGCTACGACACGGGGCTCCTCGTGGCGAACCCCGCTGCCGGGGGGCAGCTGATCGCGGACGTCACCGGAAGCCAGCGCATCGGGTTCGGCCAGCCCGTCGGGGACGAGTTCGTCCACGCCTTCGGGTACCCGAACTACGGACTCAACGCCCCTGGGGACAAGTACGTCGGATCCCGCATGATCCACTGCGCGGGCACGAGCCACCCCGGTTCCAAGGTCCCCCTGCTGTGGGGTGAGACCTGCGATATGTCGGCCGGGTCGAGCGGTGGCCCTCACTTGGCCCGCTTCGATACCCGCACCGGCATCGGCACTGTGGTGGGCGTCACCACCACCGACGAGGAACTCGCGGGCGGGCAGACCCCGACGCTCTACGCCACGCGCCTCGGTGACAGCGCCCACCGTCTCTACGACTGGGCGCAGTCGTGTGAGGGCCTCCTTTGAAACATGGTTCGCTCCCGTTGCCGGAACCGCAGTAGGGGCGGGGCCCGGCGGTTCAACAGCCGGTGCAGTCGCAGGCCTGCGGCGGAATTGGGCGTGCTGGATGTGTCGTCGCTGTTGTCGTGAGTGAGCGTGACGTGTTGGCGGACCAGGTTGTCTTGCACCTGGGGCGGTATGGAAGTGTTGCCTGGCATGGGCATGTTGTGCCCTGTGTGCCCTGTGGGGTGTGCCCTGTGGGTGTGCCCGGCGCGGCGCCAGTAGTTCCAGTGCTCTGGTCTGCAGCCCGCGTTCACCACCGGGTTGGG
>NZ_VKJP01000381.1 GCF_007280575.1 Streptomyces benahoarensis | reverse complement strand
AGATGGCGGCGGGGCGGAACGGCAGCGGTAGCGGTAGCGGTGTCGAGGGTGGCGGCGGTGGGGGGACGCCGTTCTCGTTGTTGAGCGATGAGCCGGTGACCGTGGCCGGGGGCGATCTGCTCGGGGCACAGGCGGCCGCGCGGCGACTGGCGGGGCTGCTCGTCGCCTCGCGGCCCGCGACGCCGTTCACCCTCGCCGTCGACGCCGGATGGGGGATGGGCAAGAGCAGCCTGATGCGGCTGGTCGACGCGGAGCTGACCGCGCAGCCCGAGGTGCACACCGTCTGGTACAACGCCTGGACGTCGACCGGCGCGGACGCGCTGGAGGGGCTGATCAAGTCGGTCCTGATGCGGTTCGACCGGCGGGTGCTGCGGCGCGGGCTCCGGCGCGCCACCGAGCAGCGGGCGCTGCTGCGGGCGGTGCGCGCCGTGACGACGGTCGCCGCGGGGCCGCTGGGCGTCGCCGGGCTGGTGGACGAGTTGTGGAAGAGCCTGTCCGTCAATTCGCAGGCCCGCAACGAGATGCGGACCGCCATCGGCGAGCTGGTCGGGGAGTGGGCGCAGCACACCGGTGAGCTGCGGCGACTGCTGGTCGTCTTCATCGACGACCTGGACCGCTGCTCGGAGGAGACCGTGCTGGCGGTCTGCGAGGCGGTGAAGATCTACCTCGACGTGCCGGGGCTCGCCTTCGTCGTCGGCTGCGACCGCTCCGCGATGGGCCCGAACGGTCTGCTGCGCGATCTGTCGCCCGCCGGGTCGGCGTTCATGGAAAAAATTTTCCAGACGAGCTACCGCATCCCGGCACCGGACGGCCGCGGCGTCGAGGAGTACATCCGCTGGTGCGCCCGGACCGCGGGCGTCGAGCCGCTGCTGGACGACACGCTGGTGGAACTGCTGGCGCAGCGCAGCGCACGCAACCCGCGGCGCATCAAACGCCTGGTCAACGGCTTCGTCCTGGAAGCGACGCTGAACCCGGTGTGGCGCGACTTCGGCCCGGACGCGGTGCTGCGCACGCTGCTGCTCCAGTACTTCTATCCGGACTTCTACCGGATGATGACCGGCCCGTCGGGGACGGTGGACGGCGATGTGGTCGCGGAGTTCCGTACGTACCGGGCGGTGCGGCGCACCCTGCTGGCGCCGCGCGGGTCGGTCCCCGAGGGCGAGGCGGCTCAGGCGGCGCGGTTCGTCGCCCGGTACGACCTGGTGCTGCCGGACGGTCCGGACGCGCCCGGACCGGACGTGCTGGCCGCGCTGGAACGCCAACTCCCCAGGGAATTCCCGGACTTGGTGCTCAACGCCGGGTTCACCTCGCTGATCGACGAACTGGTCGACCGGGACGACGCGGCCGGGCTGCTGCTGCGGCTGCGGGAGGGACCGTTGCTCTCCGGGGACGGCCCCGCCCGGATGTCGGCCGCCTGGGAGCCGCTGCGGGAGGTCCTGGCCGGGATGCGGGACGGGCTCGACGCCGACGGGTCGCCGCTCGCCTGGCCGGTGACGGCCCCGGAGGGCGGCCACCCGGACGGCATCCCGGAGCAGGGCGCCGCGTACCCCGAGCCGGGCGCCGCGTACCCGGAACTGCCGCCGGAGTTCCGGACCGGGGCGCGCCCGGAGCCGTTCCGGCCCGGGTCGGCCGCGTACGGGGATATCTCGTACGGGGACGCCGCCTACGGGGACGTCGGGCCGGGCGCCGAGCCGCAGGAACAGGGCGCGTCCGACGGGCGGGGGCAGCGGTTCGTGGCCGGGTCCGGCAGGTACGGCATGCGCGGCGGCTATGCGCTGCCGACGCTCGATGTGCTGTGGGTGGACGACCAGCCCTACCGCAAGGGTGAGGTGCGGACGGTGCTGCGGAGCCTGGGGGCGCGGGTGCGGCATGTGGCGTCGAGCGGCGAGGCGGTCGCCGAACTGCGGTCGCGGCTGCCGGGCCTGCTGATCAGCGACATCAGCCGCCGCCGCAACCACACCGCCGGGTTCGCGATGGTGGAGAACTTCCGGCGGGAGCATCTGTACGACGGCCCGGTGATCTTCTACACCATCCGCCAGAGCCCCGAACGCGAGGACCGCGCCGCGTCGTTGGGCGCGAGCCTCACCAACCAGGAGGAGCGGCTGCGGGAGTTGGTGGTGGAGGCGATGGAGGACCGGGGGCGGGCGGCGCCGGTCGCCGACCCTGCCCCGGACCGGGATTTCCCCCTCCCCTGACGATGCGGACGGTGACGCGCAGTGAGGCGTGGGGGCCCGCGCATCGAGGCGTACGGGGCGCGTGTTTCAGCGGCGTCCGCCCCCGCCGGACGACCATCTGTTGAGCCGCCGGACCTCCTCGGCCAACTCTTCCCGCCGGGTCTCCTCGGGCCCGGAGGGCGGCTCCTTCGGGGCGCGTTCCCCGTCCCGCCGCTCCGTCACCGCGCGCTGCCCGTACCGGAAACGGCCTGGTGGAGGACTGCGGACAGGCGGCGGGCGGTGGCGGTGTTGCAGTTGCCGAGGGCGATCAGCGGGGCGGTGTGACTCCCCGCGTACGACGGCAGGTCGATGCCGAGCGAGGGGAGCGTGATGCCGTGCGCGGCGAGCGCGGTGCGCAGTTCCTCGGTGCAGTCGTCGATGTCGTCGTGGTGGGGGTAGTGGTAGGCGTGCGGCATGGTGTCGGCTTCCTGTGCGTTCGGTGACGATCCGCTCACAGCGTGACGCGTACCGGCGTACCGTGGAAGGCCCTTCCCTTTCGGTACGAAGACCGTGGAGCGGTGAGAAATGCCTGCACGCAAGGATGTTGACGGTTCGGAAAGCGTCCCCGCCTTCTACGGTTCCGAGCTGCGCTGGAAGCGGGAGGAGGCGGGCCTGACCCTCAAGGACGTGGTCAAGGACTGCTACTACTCCGTGAGCTACCTGAGCGAGATCGAGCGGGGGCAGCGCCGGATGCCGATGGACTTGGCCGCCCATGTGGACCGCGTGCTCGGCACGGATGGCTTCTTCAAGCGGCGGTGCGAGGACGTACGGAAGGCGCGCCAGGTTGGCCATGCCGATTACTTCGCACGGGCGTTGGAGGCGGAGACGCACGCGGAGTCCATCGAGGAATGGAGTCCCAGCATCCTTCCAGGGCTACTGCAGACACCCGCGTATGCCAGGGCGACGGTGCTTGCCGCTCATCCCGACTCCTCTGACGAGGAAGTGAAGGAGAAGGTGGACGCCCGGATGGCTCGGGCGAAGCTCTTCGCCGACGACCACAAGGTCCCTTCGTACTGGGCAGTTCTGCACGAGCAGCTCCTGCGTTTTCCTGTCCTTTCCCCGGAGGAGATGGCGGGGCAACTGGAGCACATCGCGGCCCTGGCCAGGAGCCGCCGGATCGTTCCACAGGTGCTCCCATGGAACAGTGGGGCGCACCCTCTGATGGAGGGGACGATCACGCTCATGACGTTCCCGGATGCTCCGCCGCTCGTTTACGTGGAGTCCTCCTACAGTGGCCAGAACATCGATGATCCACTTCTCGTGAAGCGGTATCGCAAGGCATACGATCGGCTCAGGGCCGTCGCACTGTCACCGGCGGCGTCCTTGTCGATGATCGAGGCAATGGCAGAGGACTCCCGAAATGGCAAGCAAGCAAATTGACTTGAGCGCTGCCCGCTGGCGTACCAGCAGCCACAGCAACGGCGACGGCGGCAACTGCGTCGAGATCGGCGACGACCTCCCCGGCATCATCCCCGTCCGTGACACCAAGGACCGGACCCGCGCCACGCTGATCTTCGGGTCCGGTGCCTGGGACAGCTTCGTTTCGGCGGTCAAGGGCGGGGCGTTGCGCGCCTGACCGACCGGCCCGCCAGGACCTCCGTCCGATGGCCGTTCTCGATGACGAACTGGCCGTCGATGAGGACGTGCGGGATGCCGGTGGGCAGGGTGCGCGGGGCGGCGAAGGTGGAGCCCGCGGCGACCGTTTCCGGGTCGAAGAGGACGAGGTCGGCGCGGTAGCCCTCGCGGATCAGGCCCCGGTCGGGCAGGCGCAGACGGGCGGCGGGGCGGGACGTGAGGTGCGCGACGCACTCCTCCAGGGAGAGGACGCCCAGCTCACGGACGTAGCGGCCCAGGTAGTGGGGGAACGTGCCGTACGCGCGGGGGTGCGGTTTGGCGCCCTGGAGGATGCCGTCGGAGCCGCCGGTGTGGACGCGGTGGCGCATGATGCGGCGGACGTTCTCCTCGTGGCCGACGTGCTGGAGGATCGTCGGGCCGAGGCGGTCCTCCAGGAGCAGGCGGCGGGCGACGGTCCACGGCTCCTCGCCACGCGCGGCGGCGCTGTCCGCGACGGTCCTGCCGACGTAGGCGGCGAGCGCCGGATCCGTCGTCCCGGAGATCTCGATCGTGCCCCACTCGATGGGGACGCCGTGGCAGCCGTCGGCGCCCTCGACCTCCATGGTGTGACGGATACGGGCGGCGCTCTCCTCGTCCCGCAGACGGGTGAGGATCGCGTCCGGCCCGCCCTCGCTCGCCCAGCTCGGCAGCATCGCGACGAGCGTCGTGCAGCCGGGGGTGTACGGGTACGTGTCGAGGGAGATGTCGGCGCCGCCGTCGAGCGCCGCGTCGAGGAGAGCCAGCAGCTCGGGGGCGCGGTCCTTGTTGACGCCGAAGTTCATGGTGGCGTGGGCGAGGTGGAGGGCGCAGCCCGCCTCGCGGGTGAGGGCGACCATCTCCTCGTACGCCTGGAGCGCCCCGGCGCCGTAGGAGCGGTGGTGCGGGCAGTAGTAGCCGTCGTACTCCGCCACGACGCGGCACAGTTCGGTCAGTTCGGCGTCGGACGCGTACATGCCGGGGGTGTAGGTGAGGCCGGAGGAGAGGCCGACGGCGCCCTGGTGCAGGCCCTCGGCGACGAGTTGCTTCATGCGGGTCAGCTCGTCGGGGGTGGCGGGGCGGTCGTCCCAGCCCATGGCGAGCATCCGGACGGTTCCCTGCGGGATGAGGTAGGCGGCGTTGACGGCGATGCCCGCGCCGTCGAAGCCGTGGTCGAGACGGTCGAGGTAGCCGCCGACGGAGCGCCAGGAGAAGTCGATGTCGCTGCCGTCACCGTTCCAGCCGGTGATCTGGGCGCGGACCTCCGCCAGGGTGCGGTCGTCGACGGGGGCGTACGACAGGCCGTCCTGGCCGAGGACTTCGAGGGTGACGCCCTGTGCGGCCTTCGCCTCGTGCGCCGGGTCGCGGAGCAGCGCGAGGTCGCTGTGGGCGTGCATGTCGATGAAGCCGGGGGCGAGGGCGAGGCCGTCGGCGGAGACCGTGTGGCGGGCGGACGGGCGCGGGCCGCGGTCGCCCTCGCGGTGCAGGGCGGCGATCCGGCCGCCGTCCAGGGCGACGTCGGCGCGGTAGGACGGGCCGCCCGATCCGTCGATGACGCGTACGTCGCGGAACACGGTGTCCATGGGTGGCTGCCTTTCGGTACTTCGGCCTTGCGGTCGAGCGTGCGGCCGGTGTCCGGGTCGGTGCGCCGGTCGGGTGGGGGAGGGGGACCGGCCGGGGCG
>NZ_VKJP01000380.1 GCF_007280575.1 Streptomyces benahoarensis | reverse complement strand
CCCTCCCCGTCAAGCATTCCCCCCATCCGCCTCACGCTCCGCCAAGAAGCGTTCGAGTTCGTTACCGATCTCCTCGGCGGACGGCAGATCGACCGCTTCCGCCACGAGGTTGCCGCGGGTTTCCGCGCCCGCCACCGCGTCGTATTGGTGCTCCAACCCGCTGACCAGCGCGACCAGTTCTTCGTCCCCCTCCGAGATCTGCCGTTCGATCTCCTCCTGGGTGCGGAGCGCCTCGGTGCGCAGCGAGTGCGCGGCGCCGGGCAGGACCAGGCCGGTGGCGGCGGTCACGGCTTCCAGCGCGGTGAGCGCGGCGTCCGGGTAGGGCGACCGGGCGATGTAGTGCGGGACATGCGCGGCCACGCCCAGCACGTCGTGTCCCGCTTCGGCGAGCCGGAACTCGATCAGAGCTTCGGCACTGCCGGGGACCTTCGCCTCTTCGAAGACGTCGGCGTGGCCGGGCATGAGGTCGGTGCGGTTGCCGTGCGGGGTGATGCCGACGGGGCGGGTGTGCGGGACGCCCATCGGGATGCCGTGGAAGTTGACGGAGAGTCGTACGCCGAGGCGTTCCACCATCTGCTGGACGGCGGCGGCGAACCGCTCCCATTCGACGTCCGGTTCGGGCCCGGACAGCAACAGGAAGGGCGCGCCGGTGGTGTCCTCGACGAGCCTCAGTTCGATGCGCGGCGTTTCGTAGGCCGTCCAGCGATGGCGGTCGAAGGTCAGGAGGGGTCGGCGGGCGCGGTAGTCGATGAGGCGGTCGTGGTCGAAGCGGGCGACGACGCGGTGCGGCAGGTCGTCAAGGAGCCGTTCGACGATCTGGTCGCCGGTTTCACCTGCATCGATGTAGCCGTCGAAGTGGTACAGCAGCACCAGTCCGGCGGAGTCCTCGGCGGCGATGGTCTCCACCTCCGCGAGCCCGCTCGGCTCCCATTCGTACAACCTCTGGGGATTCAACACAGTGTCCGCTCCTCCTTGTATCCGTGTGGGACAACGTCCGGCCGGGATGCCACATTCCCGGTTGTGATCGGGGGTCCGACAGCATCCGGCCAGGATGTGCCCGCCATCGTTCCGCGCCAGAACCGGCCTTCCGAGCCGTCGGATCAACGCGCTCCAGCGCTCCCTCACTCAGGCATCCGGCGCTCCGGCCAGGGAATCACCACGCCCCAGAGGGGCACGGAGGGTCCGGAGTCTCCCATCCTCCGAGGGAACGGCGCACCCCTGTAACCACAAGGTGCACCAGACTGCGGCGTGTGCACCCGCACATCATCTTGTGTTCACTCTTATGAATCGCGTCTCCAGTTATGCCCATGCAGGACCCTTGACGCTCGAACTGCTGCACCCCTAGCTTCTCGACCACCCTCGCGATTCATATTTCCGCCCCACGTTCATATACGGAAAGGCAGATGAATGCGCACCGGACCCCTTCTCACCGCCTCGGCCGCTCTCGGGCTGGCCGTCGGCGCGGCCCTGACCGGCACGGCGGGCGCCTCCCCCGCGGGGTCGCCCGCCGCCTCCCCCACCCGCGTCATCGACGTCTCGAACGCCTCGCAGCTCAAGTCCGCGCTGACGGACGCGAAGCCGGGCGAAACGATCCAGCTCGCCGACGGTACGTACAAAGGCAACTTCAAAACGTCGGCCACGGGCAACTCGGGATCGCGGATCACGCTCACCGGATCGTCCAAGGCTGTCCTCACCGCCGGGGGCGGCTACGGCCTGCACCTGAACGGCGCCTCGTACTGGACGATCAAGGGCATCACCGTCGCCGGCGGGCAGAAGGGCATCATGATGGACGGCGCAAACAGCGTCGTGATCGACTCGGTGACCGTGCGCGATCTGGACATGGAAGGCGTCCACTTCCGTAAGTCCAGCAAGAACGGGGTCATCAAGAACTCGACGATCCGTGACACCGGCAAGGGCGGCAGCGGAATGGGCGAGGGCGTGTACGTCGGCAGCGCGGGCGGCACGGACGATCACAGCGACAACGTTCAGGTCCTCGACAACACCATCGGTCCGGGCGTCGGCGGCGAGAACATCGATGTGAAGGAGGGCACGACCGGGACGAAGATCGTCGGCAACACCTTCGACGGCAGCGGGCTGACCGGCGCGCACTTCGACGACTCCTGGGTCGATGTGAAGGGCAACGACGTCCTGGTCGAGAAGAACACCGGTCGGCACACCAGGAACAACGGCTACGAGACGCACAGCCAGGAGTCCGGCTGGGGCTGCGGCACGGTCTTCAAGGGCAACAAGTCCGATCTGAGCGGCGCCTCCGGCGAGGGCCGCTACGGCTTCAACATCACGAACTACGACGCGAAGAAGTGCCCTGTGACGATCGCGGGCGACAACACCGTGACCGGCGGACGCGGCGTCGCCAACCCCGGCATTCCGGTGGGCTGACCTGCGGCGACCGTACGCTCACGGTGGCATCAGAGGTCGTGGCCGCGACAGCGGCCCCGGCGCGCGACGCTCGGCCCTGGGCTCCGTCACTCCGTGCGGGAACGACGAAGGCCCGCCCCGAGAGGGGCGGGCCTTCGCCTATCGGCTAGTGCCTAGCGGGGAGCTTTTCAGCTCTGGCCGCCGGCCAGCTTCTCGCGGAGCGCGGCCAGGGCCTCGTCCGACGCCAGGGCGCCGGAGTTGTCCGCCGACTCCGAGGAGTACGAGCCGCCGCCGGCGGTGCCGCCGCCAGCGGTGCCGCCACCGGCCGCCGGGGCCGCAGCGCCCTCGGCCGCAGCCTGCTCGTCGGCCTCGCGGGACTTGATGACCTGCGCCTGGTGCTGCTCGAAGCGCTGCTGGGCCTCGGCGTACTGGTTCTCCCAGGCCTCGCGCTGGGTCTCGTAGCCCTCCAGCCAGTCGTTGGTCTCCGGGTCGAAGCCCTCGGGGTAGATGTAGTTGCCCTGGTCGTCGTAGGACGCGGCCATGCCGTACAGGGTCGGGTCGAACTCGACGGCCGTCGGGTCGGCACCGAAGGACTCGTTGGCCTGCTTCAGCGACAGCGAGATCCGGCGACGCTCCAGGTCGATGTCGATGACCTTGACGAAGATCTCGTCGTTGACCTGGACGACCTGCTCCGGGATCTCCACGTGGCGCTCGGCCAGCTCGGAGATGTGGACCAGGCCCTCGATGCCCTCGTCGACGCGGACGAACGCACCGAACGGAACGAGCTTGGTGACCTTACCCGGGACGACCTGACCGATCTGGTGGGTCCGGGCGAACTGCTGCCACGGGTCTTCCTGGGTCGCCTTGAGCGACAGGGAGACGCGCTCGCGGTCCATGTCGACGTCGAGGACCTCGACCGTGACCTCCTGGCCGACCTCGACGACCTCGGAGGGGTGGTCGATGTGCTTCCAGGACAGCTCGGAGACGTGGACGAGACCGTCGACGCCGCCCAGGTCCACGAAGGCACCGAAGTTGACGATGGAGGAAACGACGCCGGAGCGCACCTGGCCCTTCTGGAGGGTGGTGAGGAAGGTCTGGCGGACCTCGCTCTGGGTCTGCTCCAGCCAGGCACGGCGGGACAGGACCACGTTGTTGCGGTTCTTGTCCAGCTCGATGATCTTGGCCTCGAGCTCCTTGCCCACGTAGGGCTGGAGGTCGCGGACGCGACGCATCTCGACCAGGGAGGCCGGAAGGAAGCCGCGGAGGCCGATGTCGAGGATGAGACCACCCTTGACGACCTCGATGACGGTACCGGTGACGATCCCGTCTTCTTCCTTGATCTTCTCGATCGTGCCCCAGGCACGCTCGTACTGAGCGCGCTTCTTGGACAGGATGAGGCGGCCTTCCTTGTCCTCCTTCTGGAGGACCAGGGCCTCGATCTCGTCACCGACGGCGACGACCTCGTTGGGGTCGACGTCGTGCTTGATCGACAGCTCGCGGCTGGGGATCACGCCTTCGGTCTTGTAACCGATGTCGAGCAGGACCTCGTCCCGGTCGACCTTCACGATGACGCCGTCGACGATGTCGCCGTCGTTGAAGTACTTGATCGTCTCGTCGATCGCGGCGAGGAAGGCTTCCTCGTTACCGATGTCGTTGACCGCAACCTGCGGGGTGGTGGCGGTGGTCTCGGTGCTGCTCGTCATGTGGGAAAGGGCTCCGGTACGGACATTGAAGTCGTAGGTACTGCTACGCCGAGAGCCGTTATCGCTTCTGCACAAGCCGGACAGTGTCAGAGGCGCTTCTCTGGAAGCCCCGTAAAGACCGGGGCCAACCGAAACGCCTCGAAAACCGAGGGGACATACATACAGATGCGAGCGCGACCTGCTCCGTCTGAGGCGCACAAGCCCGCAGCGCAACTTGTAGCATACGGGGGCAGCCGGGCAGGGTCAATGCGCGAAGCCGCACACCCGGGGCAGACCGCCCGATTACCGGCATGCGTGATGTTCCGCGGGGCCCAGGGCCCCGACGTCCCTTACTGCTACAAGCTCAGCGAAGACTACGACGACGGGCGCGATGAACCAAGAGTACGAGCCGGAGGCGACCCGACGTCATGCCTCGGCAACGGAAAGCAGCCAGGCCAGCCGCGGCTGGTGGGACCGCAACGCCGACGACTACCAGAGCGAGCACGGCGCGTTCCTCGGGGACGACCGGTTCATCTGGGGGCCGGAGGGGCTGGACGAGGAGCGGGCCGGGCTGCTCGGTCCGGCCGAGGGTCTGAAGGGCCGGCGGATCCTGGAGATCGGGGCGGGCGCGGCGCAGTGTGCGCGCTGGCTGGCCGCGCAGGGGGCGCGCCCGGTGGCCCTGGATCTCTCGCACCGGCAGTTGCAGCACGCGCTGCGGATCGGGGACGGGGCGGACGGTGCGGCCGCGGGCGGTGCGGTGGACCTGGTGGAGGCGGACGCGGGGGCGTTGCCGTTCCGGGACGGCGCATTCGACATGGCGTGTTCCGCGTATGGCGCGATTCCGTTCGTCGCCGACCCGGTGCGGGTGTTGCGCGAGGTACGGCGGGTGCTGCGGCCGGGCGGGCGGTTCGTGTTCTCGGTGACGCATCCGATCCGTTGGGCGTTCCCGGACGATCCGGGGCCCGAGGGGCTGTCGGTGGCCGCGTCGTACTTCGACCGGACGCCGTATGTGGAGCAGGACGAGAGCGGACACGCGGTGTACGTCGAGCATCACCGGACGGTGGGTGACCGGGTGCGGGACGTGGTGGCGGCCGGGTTCCGGCTGGTGGATCTGGTGGAGCCGGAGTGGCCGGACGAGAACACGCAGGAGTGGGGCGGCTGGTCGCCGTTGCGTGGGTATCTGATCCCGGGGACGGCGATCTTCGTGTGCGTGGCGGAGTGAGTCCGCGGCGCTGACGGGGGCGGGCCCGTCCGGTCGGCGGGGCGGCAGACTGGGCGGGTGATCCGCGATGACGTACTGAGTCTGCTGCCCGCCCGTTCCGCGCTGCCCGCGCTGCGTGAGGCCCTGGACGGGCCGGGGAGCGCGGTGCTGTGTGCGCCGCCCGGTACGGGCAAGACGACGCTGGTGCCGCTGGAGCTGGCGGGGCTCGTGGGGCCGGGCCCGGGGCGGCGGGTGC
>NZ_VKJP01000037.1 GCF_007280575.1 Streptomyces benahoarensis | reverse complement strand
TCCATGGCGTGCGTCAGCCACAGCGCCAGACAGTCGATGAGCAGCGGCGACGCGTCGAAGACCCGGTCGGCCGCGTCGTCGCCGCCCAGCCCCGCCCGCCGGTCGGCGCCCGGCTCCCGCGCCGGACCGAGCAGCGGCCCGCCCGCCGCGTCCCGCTCCCCGCCCGACAGCAGCGGCACCAGGTCGCAGGTCTCGGCGGTACGCCACCCCGGGGGCCGCCGCTCGCGGTGCAGCGCCACCCGCTGCGCCCACTCCGTGTCGCCCTCGCGGGTGCCGCCGGTCGCGACGTACAGCACGTCCGGGAAGGCCGCCAGCCGCCGCTCGGCCTCCGCCGACTTGCCGCTGCGCGCGCCGCCCAGCACCAGCGTCCGACGCGGCAGCTCCGCCGGCGTCCCGACCGGGAACTCCCCGGCCACCAGCGTCGTCCCGTCCGGCACCGCCCGCGCGCCCGCCGCCGCCAGCCTGCGGTGCAGCTCCGCGCCGGGCGGCACCGTGTGGTCGAGATGGACAGCGATCACATCGGTCGCCGCATCCACCGCGCCGCTCGCCCGCAGCCGCGCCAGCGCGTCCGGCCGCCCGATGACGTCCAGCAGCACCAAGTCGTACGGGCCGGTGCCGCCCATCGCCTCGTAGCCGCCACCCGCCGCCCCGTTGACCGGGCCCGCGGGCGCGGCGCCCGGCGGCAGGTACAGCAGCCGCTCGCCGCCCCCGCCGCCGATCTCGTAGCCGGTGCCGGGGATGTCCACCGCGATGGCCCGCACCCGGTGCCCGTCGAGCAGCGCCAGCTCCCGCCCGTCCGCGACCCGCCCCGGCTGCGGCAGCCCGGCGGGCACCTCCAGCGCCGGACCGTCGTGCGGATGCGACAGCAGCACCTGCCGTACGCCCGCCAGTGACTGCCCCGCGCGGGCGGCGGCGAACGCCGGGCCGGGCGTGAGGTCGATGAGCAGCGCGCCGTCGATCAGCAGCGCGGTGGCCGCCCGCGCCTCGTCGCCGACGGCGGTGGCGCAGGCCGCGCACGGGCAGCCGGGGCGCGGCAGCCCCTGGGGGGCTCCGGTGCCGAGCAGTGTCAGTTCCACGCGGCGATTTTCCCCCGGGCCCGGCCGCACAGCGCGCCGGGGACCTCTCGACACGCCCGATAGGCTGCTGACCGGCACCAGGTACGACCAGCAGGACAACGCTCAGCAGCACATCACGGCACGGCGGACCGGGCCCCGGCACGGCCCCGGAGCCCAGGCACCCAGGAGGCGGACATGGCGTGGACGTGGCGGTTCGAGACGGCGGACGGTACGCAGACGGCGCCGTCGGTGCAGCCGGAGGAATTCACCACCCAGGGGGACGCCGAATCCTGGATCGGCGAGGAGTGGCGGACCCTCCGCGACGGCGGCGTCGACCAGGTCCGCCTCTTCGAGGACGGCACCGAGGTCTACGCGGGCCCGATGAGCCTCCACGCCGACGACGACTGACCGGCCGCCCCGGTCCCGGAAACGACGAGGCCCGCGACCCCTCCACCGGGGCCGCGGGCCTCACGTCGTCACACCGGGGCCGTCAGCCGCCCCGTACCCCGCACAGATGCAGCAGCCCGGCGACCGTACGGTACGGATCGGTCCGCCCGGCCCGCTCCTCGGCGCTCAGCAGCAGCTCCCGCCGCCGCGCACCGTCCGCGCCGCCCTGGGTGGGCACCTGCGGCGCCGCGTCGGCCGAGGCGTCCGTGAAGACGCCGACGCCGTACCACTCCTGGAGCGGCGCGCCGATCCCGGCGAGCGACGCGGTCAGCGCGTCCAGCCCGGACCGCGCCGCGCCCCGCTCGCCGTCCGGCGCCTCGAACGCGGCGAGGACGCCGTGCCAGTCCCCGGCGAGCCCGGGCCGCATCGCCGCGGCGCCGGTGTTGCGTACGACGAGGGACAGCAGCCCGCCCGGGGCCAGCACCCGCGCGAGGCCCGCCAGATGCGCGTCCGGATCCCGCGCGCCGCTCAGCAACCCGTGGCAGAGCACCACGTCGAACGAGCCCGGCAGGAAGTGCGCACCGGTGTCCCGGCCGTCGCCCTCGACCAGCCGCACCCGCTCACGGATCCCGTCCGGCTCCGCCGCCAGCGCCGCCCGTACGCCCTCCAGGGCACCCGGGTCCTGCTCCAGCGCGGTGACGTGGTGCCCGCCGCGCGCCAGCCGCAGCGCCTGCACACCGTCACCCGTCCCGGCGTCGAGCACCCGCAGCCGCTGCCCCACGGGGAAGCGGCCGGCGATCTGCTCCTCGATCTGCCGTCCCAGCAGCTGCTGCCGCACGGACGGCCGTACCACGGGCGCGGCGGGCCGGACCGGGGCGACGGGCGCCACGGGCTCGACCGGTCGGTCGGGCACGGCAGGTGTGGGTACGACAGCTTCGGGGACGGGTACCGCGGGGGCGGCGCCGGTCGCGGTCAGGGCCGCTCTCCGCGCTTGACCTGCGGCTTCGGCAGGCGCAGGCGACGCATCTGGAGCGTGCGCATCACCGCGTACGCCTTGACGCCCTTGTGGCTCTCGTTCGGGAAGCGCTCGTTGAGCTGCTTGCCCATGCGGAGCCAGATGCCGAGGGAGTCCAGCACGATCAGCACGATGATCACGAGCCAGAGCAGCAGCGCGACGTTCTGGATCTGCGGCACCCGGATCATGGTGAGCACCAGGATGATCACGGCCATCGGCAGGAAGAACTCGGCGACGCACCACCGCGAGTCGACGTAGTCACGGGCGAAACGGCGCACCGGACCCTTGTCGCGCACGGGCAGATAACGCTCATCGCCGCTGGCCATGGCCTCGCGCTGCTTGGCCATGTCGACGCGGCGCGCCTCGCGCTGGGCCTTTGACGCCTCCTTGCGGTTGGCCGGCGTGTGCGCACGCGTACGGCGGTGCGCCTGCGCCTCACTGCGCTTCGGCGTCGGGCGGCCCTTGGGGGCCTGCGGGTCGCGGGGCTGCTGGGGCTGGTCCGCGGTCACCTTGGCGGTCGCGGCCTGCTCATCCTTCGAACGGCTTCGGAACACAACACCCAAGGGTACGGGGTCGGCGGGTGCGAGCGGCGGTCCGAGGGGGCACGATCCGGCAACGGTACGGACCGGCCACACGCGCCGTAACGGGACCAAGCGGACACGGTGACGGTGCCCCGGGGTGCCTCCTCCACCCTGGGCCGGAGAAATCCTCGTCCTGGAGGAGGAGCACATCCGGCCCCGAACAGTGCGGTAATGGAACCAGGGCCCGTACTGTGGGGTCTGTAGGTGTGCTGGAGTCCAACGCCCGAGGTAATTCGGTCAGAAGGGGGCGCGCGAGGCCCATGAGCGGTGTCATGAAGCGGATGGGGATGATCTTCCGCGCGAAGGCCAACAAGGCCCTGGACCGGGCCGAGGACCCGCGCGAGACCCTCGACTACTCGTACCAGAAGCAGCTGGAGCTGCTCCAGAAGGTGCGCCGCGGCGTCGCCGACGTGGCGACCTCCCGCAAGCGCCTGGAGCTGCAGCTCAACCAGCTCCAGGGCCAGTCGTCCAAGCTGGAGGACCAGGGCCGCAAGGCCCTTGCGCTCGGCCGCGAGGACCTCGCCCGTGAGGCGCTCTCGCGCCGCGGCGCGGTGCAGCAGCAGGTCACCGACCTGCAGGCGCAGCACCAGACCCTCCAGGGCGAGGAGGAGAAGCTGACCCTTGCCGCCCAGCGGCTGCAGGCCAAGGTCGACGCCTTCCGTACCAAGAAGGAGACGATCAAGGCGACGTACACCGCCGCCCAGGCGCAGACCCGGATCGGCGAGGCGTTCTCCGGCATCTCCGAGGAGATGGGCGACGTCGGTCTCGCCATCGAGCGCGCCGAGGACAAGACCGCGCAGATGCAGGCGCGGGCCGGTGCCATCGACGAGCTGCTCGCCTCCGGCGCCCTCGACGACCCGACCGGTATGGCCAAGGACGACATCACGGCCGAGCTGGACCGCCTCTCCGGCGGCAGCGACGTCGAGCTGGAGCTCCAGCGGATGAAGGCCGAACTGGCCGGTGGCTCCTCCGCCGGACAGCAGGCCATCGAAGGCGGCCAGGGCGGTCAGGCGCAGCCCTCCGCCCCCCAGGACCAGCCGCGTTCCGACAAGCAGTGACCGTCACCGGCGGTTAGCCTCACAGGGATCGCCGGACCGCAGACGAGGGAGACCGTCGTGATCGTACGGATCATGGGGGAGGGCCAGGTGAAGCTGGACGACGCCCACTTCACCGAGCTCAACGCGTTGGACGACGAACTGCTCGCCGAGATGGAGAGCGGCGACGAGCAGGGCTTCCGGAAGACCCTGGGCGCCCTGCTCGACGCGGTGCGCCGCCTGGGCACCCCGCTGCCCGACGACGCCCTCGAACCGTCCGAGCTGATCCTCCCCGCGGAGGGCGCCACGCTCGACGAGGTCCGCGAGATGCTCAGCGACGACGGCCTCATCCCCGGCTGACCCCGGTCGGCGCCCGGCCCCCGGGCGCCCGCTCCAGCGCAGACGGACAGCGCCCCGGTCCCTCACAGGACCGGGGCGCTACCGTGTGCTCTCGTGACTCCTCCCGACACCGGCCGGGAAGCCCCGCGCCCCGGCCGCTTCCAGTGGTACCGGACGCACCCCCTGGTGTTCGACGCCGTGGTCGCGGTCTGCGCCCTCGCCGCGATCCTGTGCGGTTCGGTCGTCAACCGGCACGTCCCGGGCGGCCCGCGCCTCGCCGCCCACCCGCCGGAGCCCGCCGCCGTCGTCCTCGCCGTCCTGGCCTGCGCCGCGCTGGTGCTGCGCCGCCGCGCCCCGCGCACCGTCCTCGCCGTCACCGCCGCGCTCGCCCTCGTCGAGCTGGTCACCGAGGCCGGGCACTCCCGCGCCCCCGTCGCCGGGGCCGCCGTCCTCGCGCTCTTCACCCTCGCCGCCCGCACCGACCGCCCCACCACCTGGCGGATCGGCGCGCTGACCGCCGTCGGCCTCACCGCCGCCGCGATGCTCTACGGGCCCCGCCCCTGGTACGCGCAGGAGAACGTCGCGATCTTCGCCTGGATGGGCATGGCCGCCGCGACCGGCGACGCGGTCCGCAGCCGCCGCGCCTACATCGACGCCATCCGCGAACGCGCCGAACGCGCCGAACGCACCCGGGAGGAGGAGGCCCGCCGCCGCGTCGCCGAGGAGCGCATGCGCATCGCCCGGGACCTGCACGATGTCGTCGCCCACCACATCGCGCTCGTCAACGTCCAGGCAGGCGTCGCCTCACACGTCATGGACACCCGGCCCGACCAGGCCAAACAGGCGCTCGCCCACGTCCGGGAGGCGTCCCGCTCGGCGCTCGGCGAGCTCCGCGCCACCGTCGGACTGCTGCGCCAGTCCGACGACCCCACCGCCCCCACCGAACCCGCGCCCGGCCTCGGCGTGCTCGACCAGCTCGTCGACGGCTTCGTCCGCGCCGGGCTCCCCGTCGACCTCCAGGTGCCGCCGTCCGCCCAAGGGCTGCCCGCCTCCGTCGACCTCACCGCGTACCGCATCGTCCAGGAGGCGCTGACCAACGTCCGCAAGCACGCGGGCGACGGCGCCCGGGCCGTGGTCCGTATCGTCCGCAGCGAGGCCACGCTGACCGTCACGGTGCTGGACGACGGCGCCGGGCGGCCCCCGGTGCCGCGTGGCCGGGGCGCGGCCGACGACGGGGAGCCGGGCGGCGGCCACGGCCTGATCGGCATGCGCGAGCGCGCCCAGGCGCTGCGCGGCACCGTCGTCGCCGGGGCCCGGCCTTCCGGCGGTTTCCAGGTGCGTGCCACGCTTCCCCTCCAGCCCGCCCGTACGGAAGAGACCCCGCTGTGACGATCAAGGTGCTGCTCGCCGACGACCAGGCGCTGCTGCGGAGCGCGTTCCGTGTGCTGGTCGACTCGGAACCGGGCATGGAGGTCGTCGGCGAGGCGTCCGACGGTGCCCAGGCGTACGAGCTGGCTCGCGCCACCGTGCCCGACGTGGTCCTGATGGACATCCGCATGCCCGGCACCGACGGCCTCGCCGCCACCCGCATGATCAGCGAGGACCCGCAGCTGGACGGTGTCCGCGTGGTGATCCTGACGACCTTCGAGGTCGACGACTACGTGGTGCGGGCGCTGCGGGCCGGGGCCGGCGGCTTCCTCGGCAAGGGCGCCGAACCGGACGAGCTGATCGCCGCGATCCGCATCGCCGCCGCCGGCGAGGCGCTGCTCTCCCCGGCCGCGACCAAGGGCCTGATCGCGAAGTTCCTCGCCCAGGGGGAGGACGGGCCCGCCTCCGGCGGCCGTTGCGGCGACGACGACGCGCGGCGGCGGCTGGCCACCCTCACCGGCCGCGAACGGGAGGTCCTGGTGCTCGTCGCGGGCGGCCTGTCGAACGACGAGATCGGCGCCCGGCTGGAGGTCAGCCCGCTGACGGTGAAGACGCACGTCAATCGCGCGATGGCCAAGCTCGGCGCCCGCGACCGGGCCCAGCTGGTGGTCACCGCGTACGAAACCGGACTCGTACGCCCACGGGTGCAGTGAGCGCGCGGGGGCGTACTCCGATCGCGGTACGCCCCGCCTGCGGAAACCGACCTGGGAGCGAGGAAAACCGGCGGTTTCGTGGCCGAAGGTGTGAGTGGGCCGCTTCTGCGTGCCCGCCGACGCCCGCGCGGCTGGGCGCGGCAGCCCGGTGACCGCGGCTGCCGTCCGGCCGTCACCCGACCCGTTCCGCCGCCCCCCAGAACAGAAGAAGGTCCGTCACCCATGTCCTGGCTGTCCCGCATCAGCCTCGTGCAACGCGGCCTGATAGCGCTGATGTCGATCGTCGCGATCGCCTTCGGCGCCCTCGCGATCCCGCAGCTCAAGCAGCAGCTCCTGCCCTCCATCGACCTGCCGATGGTCTCCGTGATCGCCCCGTATCAGGGCGCCTCGCCCGATGTCGTCGAAAAGCAGGTCGTCGAGCCGCTGGAGAACGGCATCCAGGCGGTCAACGGCATCAAGGGCGTCACCTCGACGTCGAGCGAGGGCTCCGGCGTCATCATGGCGCAGTTCGACTACGGCAACGACTCCAAGACCCTGGTCGCCGACGTCCAGCAGGCCGTCAACCGGGCCCGGGCGAAGCTGCCCACGGGCGTGGATCCGCAGGTGGTCTCCGGCGGCACGGACGATCTGCCCACGGTCGTCCTCGCCGTCTCGTCCACCACGAAGGACCAGCAGACCCTCGCCGACCAGCTGAACCGCACGGTCGTCCCGGATCTGAAGAACATCGACGGCGTCGGCCAGGTCAACGTCGGCGGGGTGCAGGACCGGATCGTCGCGGTCACCCCGGACGACAAGAAGATGGCCGCCGCGGGCCTCAACGCCGCCGCGCTCGGCCAGGCGCTCCAGGCCGGTGGCACCTCGGTGCCCGCCGGTGCCTTCGCCGAAGGCGGCCGCAGCCGGACCGTGCAGGTCGGCGCGGGCTTCACCTCCGTCGCGCAGATCAAGGACCTGATGGTCGCCCCCGCGGCCGGTGCGGCGGGCGGCGGGCAGGGCGGCAAGCCGGTCCGGCTCGGTGATGTCGCCACCGTCGCGGAGACGTCGGCGACGGCGACCTCGATCACCCGCACCAACGGCAGGCCCAGCCTCTCCGTCACCGTGACGATGAGCCAGGACGGCAGCGCCGTCGCCATCTCCGACGCGGTCAAGGACAAGCTCGACACCATCCGCGCGGACCTGGGCGCCGGCGCGAGCGTCACCATCGCCTCGGACCAGGGCCCGCAGGTCTCCAAGTCCATCGAATCGCTGACCACCGAGGGCCTGCTCGGCCTCGTCATGGCCGTGATCGTGATCCTGGTCTTCCTGCTGAGCCTGCGCTCGACCTTGGTCACCGCGGTCTCCATCCCGCTGTCCGTGGTCCTCACGCTGATCGTGCTGTGGACCGGCGACCTCTCCCTGAACATGCTCACCCTGGGCGGTCTGACCATCGCGATCGGCCGGGTCGTCGACGACTCGATCGTCGTCCTGGAGAACATCAAGCGGCACCTGGGCTACGGCGAGGAGCGGCGCGAGGCGATCCTCAAGGGCGTCAAGGAGGTCTCCGGCGCGATCACCTCCTCCACCCTCACCACCGTCGCGGTCTTCCTCCCGATCGGTGTGGTCGGCGGCATGGTCGGCGCCCTCTTCGGCTCCTTCTCCCTCACCGTCACCGTCGCCCTGCTCTCCTCGCTGCTGGTCTCGCTGACCGTGGTGCCGGTGCTGTCGTACTGGTTCCTGCGCGCCCCCGAGATCCCCGAGGGCACCGACCCCGAGCAGCTGCGCCGCGAGGCCGAGGAGAAGGAGGCGAACAGCGCGCTGCAGCGGCTGTACGTGCCGGTGCTGCGGTTCGCCACCCGCCGCCGCGGGATCAGCCTGCTGATCGCCGTGGTCGTCCTCCTCGGCACCTTCGGCATGGCCCCGCTGCTGAAGACCACCTTCTTCGACCAGGGCCGGCAGGACACCCTGAGCATCAAGCAGGAGCTGACGCCGGGCACCAGCCTGAGCGCGACCGACGCGCAGGCCAAGCGGGTCGAGAAGGTCCTCGCCGCCAACAAGGACGTGCAGGACTACCAGGTCACGGTCGGCTCCTCCGGGATGATGGCGGCCTTCGGCGGCGGCTCCGGCGCCAACCAGGCCAGCTACCAGGTCAAGCTGAAGGACGCGGCCGACTCCGACAAGGTCACCGACGACCTCCACGCCGCTCTGGCGAAGCTCGGCCGGGCCGCCGGGACCACCTCCGTCGGCGCGGGCGGCGGCGGCTTCGGCAACCAGGACCTCAGCGTGGTCGTCAAGGCCGGTGACGCCGACGTCCTGGCGAGCGCCACCGAGCAGGTCCGCAAGGCCGTCGCGGGCCTGGCCGACGTCACCGACGTCAGCAGCGACCTCTCGCAGTCCGTGCCGCGGATCTCCGTGACGCCCAACGACAAGGCCGCCGCGGCCGGTTACACCCAGGCCACGCTCGGCCAGGCCGTCGCCCAGGCCGTGAGCGGCACCCCCAGCGGCAAGGCCGTGCTCGACGACACCGAGCGCGACGTGGTGATCAAGTCGGCGCACCCGGCGACCACCGAGGCCAAGCTCAAGGACCTGCCGCTGCCGACCCCGTCCGGGATGGCCCGCCTCGGCGACCTCGCCACCGTCAAGACCGTGGCCGGTCCGGTCCGGATGACCCGGATCGACGGCGCCCGCTCGGCGACCGTCACCGCCACGCCGACCGGCGACAACACCGGCGCGGTCTCCACCAAGCTCCAGAGCGGGATCAACGCGCTGAAGCTGCCGTCCGGCGCCACCGCGACCATCGGTGGTGTCTCCCAGGACCAGTCCGACGCGTTCGGCAAGCTGGGCCTGGCGATGCTCGCGGCCATCGCGATCGTCTTCCTGCTGCTGGTGGCCACCTTCCGTTCGATCGTCCAGCCGCTGATCCTGCTGATCTCGATCCCGTTCGCCGCCACCGGCGCGCTCGGCCTGCTGGTCGCCACCGGCACCCCGATGGGCGTCCCGGCGATGATCGGCATGCTGATGCTCATCGGCATCGTCGTCACCAACGCGATCGTGCTGATCGACCTGATCAACCAGTACCGGGCGCAGGGCTACGGCGTCGTCGAGGCGGTCGTCGAGGGCGGCCGCCACCGGCTCCGCCCGATCCTGATGACCGCGCTCGCCACGATCATGGCGCTGCTGCCGATGGCGCTCTCGTTCACCGGCGACGGCGGCTTCATCTCCCAGCCGCTCGCGGTGGTCGTGATCGGCGGCCTGATCACCTCCACCCTGCTCACCCTCCTCCTCGTCCCGACGCTCTACGCGGTCATCGAACTCCGCAAGGAGCGCCGGGCGAAGAAGAAGGCGGACAAGCGGGCCCACAAGGACGGCAACCCGCCCGCCGCGGACGACCGCGACGGCGACCGGACACCGGAGCAGGCGGGCGTGTGACCCGCCCGCCCGGAGCGGCCCGCCGCCCCGGACCCGTACACCGCACGCCCGGCCGGGCTCCCCGGCCGGGCGTGCGCCCGTTACGGGGACGCGGGCACCGGCCCCTCCGCGGGCCCGGCTCCCGTACGGACGGCCGCCACCGGGCCGTGGCTACCATGGCGCGATGAGCGACGACACCTCCGACGACACCTCCGAGAGCAGCTCCGGCGCGGCGCGCGGCTCCGGAGGGAGCCTGCCGGGCCTCGACACGCTGCGCCTCCTCGCCCGCTGGGAGCCCTGGGCGCTGCTGCTCGTGCTGGCCGTGCTGGCCTTCGTCTTCTCCTGAGCCGGGCGGCCGCGGCCCGGCCCCTCTCACCACCGCAACGCCGTGAAGTCCACCGGCCGCGGCCGCATCTGCTGCGCCCGGTCCGTCAACTCCCGCATCTGCCGGGCCATCTCCGCCTCCGGCAGATGCCTCCGGTCGCCGTGCCCGGGGAGCAGCCAGGAGAAGCGCAGCCGGTCGACGGTCCGGGCCAGCGACGCGGCCAGCTCCGTGACGGAGTACCAGGTGACGCTCTCCGCCACTTCGAGGTCCCCGGTCGTCCGCGACCAGTAGAAGCTGTCGCCGCTGAAGCAGTACCGCTCGTCCGCGACGTAGAGCACGCTGCCCCGGGTGTGGCCCGGCAGCGGATGGGCCACCACGCCGTCGGCGACCGCCACCGGGCCGGTACCGCGCAGCACCCGGTCCGCGTCCGGCGCCGCGTCCAGATCGCCCTCGTGGATCCACAGCCGGGCCCCGAAGCGGTCGGCGTAGCGGCGGCCGTGCGCGGCGTGGTCCCGGTGGGTGAGCAGGACGTCGGTCACCGGCCCGTCCGCCTCGAACCGGACGGTCAGCGCCTCGCTGAACCGCGGCGTGTCGATCATCAGCTGCGTACCGCCCGGCCGCCGCAGCAGATACGCGTTGGCGCCCGCGGTGTGCGGCGAGTTGTGCCCGCACAGGCTCACCGCGTCGTCCAGCCGCAGCGGGAACGGGTCCCGCTCCGCCGCCACCCGCCCGCCGCGCCGCCGTACCGATCGCGTCGGGCAGGCGAACGCCACCGCGTGCAGCTGCCGTTCCTCCGCCGCATCGCGCGGCTGCCGCACCACCTCGGACCGGCGGCCGATCTCCTCGATCAGCTCCGGCGCGAGCTGCCGCGCCACATCGCAGTTGGTGCACCGGCCGTCCACGTACCAGTCCCCGTCGCCCGCCTCCGGGCGCGCCGCCCTGTCGTCCGCCGTACTGTCCACGTCCGCCTCCCTGACCGCTGTGACCCGTCGGTCCCTCACCTTCCCGGGCCACGAGGCTCCCGCACCTCACCGGAAAAGAGGAAGGGGGACGGGCTCTTGTTTCTGCTGGTCACAGGGGCTCTCACAAGGGGGCACATTGTCATGCGCAGAACATATTCGGTACGCGAAAGAACCCCACGGGAAGAGGTTCCCGCGGGGCTCCGACGCGCATGCGCTCCGGCTACGGCAGCGCCAGCATCCGCTCCAGCGCCAGCTTGGCGAAGTGCGCGGTCTCCTCGTCGACCTCGATACGGTTGACGGTCTTCCCGGCGACCAGCGACTCCAGCGTCCATACGAGGTGCGGCAGGTCGATGCGGTTCATCGTCGAGCAGAAGCAGACCGTCCTGTCGAGGAAGACGATCTCCTTGCCCTCGGGGGCGAAGCGGTTCGCCAGGCGGCGGACGAGGTTCAGCTCGGTGCCGATCGCCCACTTCGAACCGGCCGGGGCCGCCTCCAGCGCCTTGATGATGTACTCCGTCGACCCCACCTGGTCCGCGGCGGCCACCACCTCGTGCTTGCACTCGGGGTGGACCAGGACGTTCACCCCCGGTATGCGCGCCCGGACGTCGTTCACCGACTGCAGCGAGAACCGCCCGTGCACCGAGCAGTGGCCGCGCCACAGGATCATCTTCGCGGCCCGCAGCTCCTCGGTGGTCAGACCGCCGTTCGGCTTGTGCGGGTTGTAGACCACACAGTCGTCCAGGGACATGCCCAGGTCACGGACGGCGGTGTTGCGGCCCAGATGCTGATCGGGGAGGAAGAGCACCTTGGTGGACGAGGGCTCCCTCTGCGCGAAGGCCCACTCCAGCGCCCGCTTCGCGTTGGACGAGGTGCAGATCGTCCCGCCGTGCTTCCCCGTGAACGCCTTGATGTCGGCGGAGGAGTTCATGTACGACACGGGCACGGTCCGCTCGGCCACGCCCGCCTCGGTCAGGACGTCCCAGCACTCCGCGACCTGCTCGGCGGTGGCCATGTCGGCCATCGAGCAGCCGGCCGCCAGGTCGGGCAGGATCACCCGCTGGTCGTCGCCGGTGAGGATGTCGGCGGACTCCGCCATGAAGTGCACACCGCAGAAGACGATGTACTCGGCGTCCGGCCGGGCGGCGGCGTCCCGCGCGAGCTTGAACGAGTCGCCGGTGACATCGGCGAACTCGATCACCTCGTCGCGCTGGTAGTGGTGGCCCAGCACGAACACCTTGTCGCCGAGCGTCGCCTTGGCCGCGCGGGCGCGTGCGACCAGGTCCGGATCGGACGGGGCCGGGAGGTCGCCGGGGCACTCCACGCCGCGCTCGCTCTTCGGGTCGGCCTCGCGGCCGAGCAGCAGCAGTGCCAGCGGGCTCGGCGTTACGTCCAGGGGCTGGGCGGTGGTCACGACACGCACCCTCTCTTCTCCTCGATGGGTGCGGTGTGGCCGCACCGGGGCTCCGGGCGGATGTCCCGCCGGAACCCTTTTCGTCTATTTGACGTTATCCATGATATCCGCTTCACGTCACTTTGACGATGGCCATAGTGTCGATGTGACGCATCCGTACCCGCCGTTTCCCGGGCGTCACAGCAGTCCCGTGCGCGGGTGTGCGAGCATGAGGAGGGAAGGTCAGCGGAGCCCGGCCGGAACGGTCCGGAAGGGCCCGACCCACCACGCGTGCAGCCGGAATTAATCCGGGACGACGCCGGTTGCAGTTGGTTGCATCCGTTGACAAGCGGTCCGTACAACCCGGGAGAGATGTAGATGAGCGTTCAGGACGAGAAGGCCGCCGTCAGTGACGGCATCATCCTGTCCGACGCGGCCGCGTCGAAGGTGAAGGCCCTGCTGGAGCAGGAGGGCCGCGAAGACCTCGCGCTGCGGGTCGCCGTGCAGCCCGGCGGTTGCTCCGGTCTGCGCTACCAGCTCTTCTTCGACGAGCGCTCGCTCGACGGCGACGTGGTCAAGGACTTCGACGGCGTCAAGGTCGTCACCGACCGGATGAGCGCCCCGTACCTGGGCGGCGCCTCGATCGACTTCGTCGACACCATCGAGAAGCAGGGCTTCACGATCGACAACCCCAACGCCACCGGCTCCTGCGCCTGCGGCGACTCCTTCAGCTGACGGCTGCGGGACGACAGACGGCGGAAGGCGGCACCCATAGGGGTGCCGCCTTCCGCCGCTTCCGTGCCCGGCCGTTTCCCGGGCCGCTCCGGCCGCCCGGCTCCGCCGCGCGGACCGGCCGGACGGGGAGATCCGGCCGGCCCGCACGGCCGGGGCCCACGCGGGTGCCGCGGGCCTGCCCGCCGGGGCGGAAAAGCCGGGACTACCGTGCGGGAACCGGCTCACCGGTCGAGGCGTCGATCACCTTCCGGCCGTCCAGCGGCGCCTTCAGCGTCACGGTCCGGGTGAACTCCTTCGCGATCTTCACGCAGACCTGGCCCGGCTTCTTGTCCTTACCGGTGATCTCCGTCCGCACCGCCGCGTCCGACTCGTGCACCCGCACCGTGTACGTGCTGCACACCCCGCCCCAGAAGTGCAGCGTCAGCTTCCGGCCACCGTCGGAGACCGCGTACGCCTCCAGCGCCATCGCGCCCGGCTCCCCGGACGGCGAGCCGGACCCCTTCGCGGGACCGTCGCCGGGATGCGTCAGGTACTGCGGCTGCACCGCCGGGTGCGCCACCGTCGACGTCGCGTCCGGGCCGTCGCCCGCGCCCGGCTGCACCACCGCGAACAGCCACGACGGCACCAACGCCTGACCGCCCGAGACGTACTGCACCGACAGCCCGAAGACCGCGCCGGTCACCTCGGCCGGCCTCTGCGCCCGCGTCGGCGCGGGCTCACAGGGCGCGATACCGCCGGACTTCCCCGGAGCCGCATCCGAGGACGGGCAGCCGCCCGGAGTGTGGCTCCCGTCGCGGGAGTTGAGCCGCGCCAGCGTCCGGTCCGCGCTCAGCACCGGATACTCCGCGCCCTTCACCGGCTTCGCCGACTGCCCGCTGCCGCCGACCACCTGACCGTCCGCGCCGACCTGGAGATCGCTCTGCCAGCCGTACGTCGGCAGCCCGCCGAGCACCGGATCGGCCCGCACCGTGCGCACCGCGCCGGACAGCCCGTGCGCGTCCAGCCGGGCGTCGGACTGGCCCAGCGCCGCCAGCACCGGCCGCACCGCCCGCTCCGCCTCCTTCTGCGACACCGCGCCCGCGCCGCTGCCGTCGTCCCGTGTCGCGGCGTCCGGCCCGCCCCGGTACGACGGGCACCCCGGCCGCTCCGACGCGCCGCCGTCCGCCCCGCCCTTGGGGGAGGCGGGCAGCGCGCAGTTGGTGCCGCCGGGCGTGCCGTACGCGGAGTACGTCCAGGAACCCGAACCGGCCTTGGTCACCTGGAGCACCGGGCCCCGGCCGTCGCGCGTCGGCCCGCCCACCTTCCAGATGGTGCCCTCGGACCGGACCTTTCCGGCCACATCCAGCGCCTTCGCCAGCCGCTTCACCACGTCCGGCGAGACACCGCCGCGCGGCCGGTACACCGGCGCGGAACCGGGCCCGTCCGGCAGCGCCTTCACCGCGCGGTACGCGGCGCCCTGCGGATTGGGCTCACCTGCGGCGATCTGCCCCCGGCCCTGGTACCCGTCGAGCACCAGGGGCGGCGGCCCGCCCGCGGTGCCGTGCCCCTCGCCGCCCCCGGCGGCCGAGGCCCAGTACGCGGCCCCGCCACCGGCCAGCAGCACCGCCGCGGCCACCGAGACGACCGCGACCCGGCTCCGCCGCGACCGCGCGGGCTCCGTCGGTTCGGGGGTGGTGTCCTCGCTGTTCACCGCATCGCTCCTTCGGCTCCGCTGTCCGTGCGTCGTGCCGCCCTCCGCGGGGAGGACACCGATGGGACGGCGCGGGCGCGCGGGTGGTTCCCCGGGGCGGGCGGTACGGGAGGCACGCCCCGGCGCCGGCCGGAGTTCCGGGGCACAGCCGTCCCGGCCCGGCCCTACCCCGTCTCAGTCCCCGTACTCCGCCATCCCGTCCACCAGCGCCGCCGACGCCGGGGGCACCCGCACCCCGTGCAGCTCGGCGGCGTGGTCCGGCGGGGGAGTGCGGTGCCCGGACTTCCAGCGCGGCGCCATCCGCGCGCAGTCGCCGCGCAGCTGGTCCAGCGACTCGGGATCTGCGGCGTCCGGACGCCGGGCGCGGTCGGGAGATGTGAGGGGCTTCACAGGCTTGGTCATAGGGGAACCGTACGCATCCGGTGCGAGTCGGGAAAGCCCTACTATGCGGTAGTTTTGGCAGGTGGGAGGGGCCCGGGGAACCGGGTAGCGTGGTGCAACGCCCGCCCCTCCCTACGCCTCCGCAGGAGTAGACAGCCGTGCGTATCGCAGTCACCGGCTCCATCGCCACCGACCACCTGATGACCTTCCCCGGCCGCTTCGCCGACCAGCTGGTCGCCGATCAGCTGCACACGGTCTCCCTCTCCTTCCTCGTCGACCAGCTCGACGTCCGGCGCGGCGGCGTCGCCGCCAACATCTGCTTCGGCATGGGCCAGCTCGGCGCCGAGCCGATCCTGGTCGGCGCCGCGGGCAACGACTTCGACGAGTACCGCGCCTGGCTCGACCGCCACGGCGTCGACACCCACTCGGTCCGTATCTCCGAGGTGCTGCACACCGCCCGCTTCGTCTGCACCACCGACGCCGACCACAACCAGATCGGCTCCTTCTACACCGGCGCGATGAGCGAGGCCCGCCTGATCGAGCTCCAGACCGTCGCCGAGCGCGTCGGCGGCCTCGACCTCGTCGTCATCGGCGCGGACGACCCCGAGGCGATGATCCGCCACACCGAGGAGTGCCGCAGCCGCCGGATCCCGTTCGGCGCCGACTTCTCCCAGCAGATCGCCCGCATGGACGGCGAGGCCATCCGCACCCTCATGGAGGGCGCCGCCTACCTCTTCTCCAACGAGTACGAGAAGGGCCTCATCGAGTCCAAGACCGGCTGGACCGACGAGGAGATCCTCGCCAAGGTCGGCACCCGCGTCACCACCCTCGGCGCCAACGGCGTCCGCATCGAGTGCGCCGGTGAGCCGGTCATCGAGGTCACCACGCCCGAGGAGACCACCAAGGCCGACCCGACCGGCGTCGGCGACGCCTTCCGCGCCGGTTTCCTCTCCGGCCTCTCCTGGGGCGTCGGCCCGGAGCGTGCCGCCCAGGTCGGCTGCATGCTCGCCACCCTCGTCATCGAGACCGTCGGCACCCAGGAGTACGAGCTGCACCGCAGCCACTTCATGGACCGCTTCACCAAGGCGTACGGCCACGAGGCCGCCACCGAGATCCAGCAGCACCTGGCCTGACCGGACCGGGGGGAGACCCCGCGTCAGGGCCCGGTCCGCGGCCCGTGCCGCGCCCCCGGACGTACGGCACGGCCGCCCCGGCCCGTCCGCCTACACGCGGCGCCGCACCACATACGCGGCGCCGCGTTCCCTTTCCAGGGAGCGCGCGCCGACGTACTCCTGACCCTGCGACCAGCACCAGGCCGGAATGTCCAGCGCCGCCACCTCGTCGTCCGACCGGACCGTCACGGTGGCGCCCACCGGCACCCGCTCGATCGCCTTCGCCAGTTCGATCACCGGCACCGGACACCGCGCGCCCAGCGCGTCCACCACCAGCGACCCCGGCTCCCCACTCTCCGGCGCCGCCGCGACCACCCCCGGCGCGCCCAGTGCCTCCCGCACCTCGCGCACCGCCCCCGGCAGCACGTCCAGGAACCGCTCCACCTCGTCCGCCCCGGTCCCGACCGGCAGCGACACCCGTACGTTCCCCTCGGACAGCACCCCCATCGCCTTGAGCACATGGCTCGGCGTCAGCGTGCTGGAGGTGCACGACGAGCCGGACGACACCGAGAACCCGGCCCGGTCCAGCCCGTGCAGCAGCGACTCGCCGTCCACATAGAGGCAGGAGAACGTCACCAGATGCGGCAGCCGCCGCTCCGGATCGCCCACCACCTCCACGTCCGGCACCGACGCCGCCACCCGCTCCCGGATCCGCGCCACCAGCCCCCGCAGCCGTTCGGCCTCCGCCGCCGCATCCGCCCGCACCGCCCGCAGCGACGCGGCTGCCGCCACGATCGCCGGGACGTTCTCGAAACCGGGCGCCCGGCCCGCCTCCCGCTCATCGGCCGGACCCCGCGGCGCGAACCGCGTCCCCTTCCGCACCGCCAGCAGCCCCACCCCGGGCGGCCCGCCCCACTTGTGTGCACTGCCCGCCAGCACCGACCACGGCCCCGCCACCGGCCCCCACAGCAGCGACTGCGCCGCGTCCACCAACAGCGGCACGCCCGCCGCCGCACACGCCTCGGCCACCTCGGCCACCGGCTGCTCCGTCCCCACCTCGTGGTTGGCGGACTGGAGCACCGCCAGCGCGGTGTCCGGCGTCAGCGCCGCCGCGAACTCCGCCGCCGCGACCCGCCCGGTACGGTCGCACCCGACCTCCGCCACCGACCCGCCGTCCGCCTCGTGCACCTCCGCCGCGTGCAGTACGCAGGAGTGCTCCACGGCCGACCGCACCAGCCGCCGTCCGGCCCGCCGCCGCCCTGCCAGTACGCCGGAGATGCCCGAATGCGCCGCTTGCGTACCCGAAGGGGTGAAAACCAGCTCGTCGGCCCGGCAGCCCACGGCCTCCGCGGCCGCCTCCCGCGCGGCGTCCAGCAGGATCCGCGCCCGCCGTCCCTCCCGGTGCAGCCGGGCCGGATCGGCCCAGCCCTCGTCCAGCGAGGCGAGCAGCGCCTCCCGGGCGACGGGATGCAGCGGGGCGGAGGACGCGGAGTCGAAGTAGGGCACGTACGAGACGGTAGAGGACGGCCGCGGCCCCGTGGTGGGTGGCCGCACCCGGCCCGGCGACCGGTCCCGGGCGGGGCGTCAGATCCCGCGGAAAGGCGGGTATTCGGGGGCGGAACGGAGGCCGCGGACCTGCTGCGACCACCCCTTCGGGGAGTGACGCGCCGCGTTGGGCACCCTCCCCGCGCACCCTCAAATAGCGTCCAGTAGGGTTTGGTCCGCATAAACATCCAAACCCCTGCCCGCGCCAGGGCCGGCGACCGACCAGCGAGACGGCCGCAGCCGGTCTCGCGGGCGAGACTCTCGGGAAGGCGCTACGTGAGTCCCAACGGCTCCGACCGCTCGTCGCGGCGCCCGATGCGGCGGAAGCTGCCGCAGGTGCTTGCTGCGGGCCTGGTCCTGGCGACCGCGACTGGTTGCACATCAAAGGACTTCCCCCGCCTCGGTATGCCGACGCCCGTCACGGACGAGGCGCCGCGGATCCTCTCTCTTTGGCAGGGCTCCTGGGCCGCCGCCCTCGCAACGGGCGTGCTGGTGTGGGGCCTGATCATTTGGAGCGTGATCTTCCACCGCCGCAGCCGGACCAAGGTGGAGGTCCCCGCACAGACCCGGTACAACATGCCGATCGAGGCGTTGTACACGATCGTTCCGTTCATCATCATCGCGGTGCTCTTCTACTTCACCGCGCGCGATGAGAGCGAACTCCTCAAGACGTCCAAGAAGCCCGCCCACGTCGTCAACGTGGTGGGCTTCCAGTGGAGCTGGGCGTTCAACTACGTCGAGGACGTGGACGGCAACAAGTCCACCCACGCGGACAAGACCGAGCTGGATCAGCTCGCCGCGATTCCTGACAGGCTGAAGAAGGGCTTCCCGGCCGGCGCCGACGGCGTCCACGACTCCGGCACCCCCGCCACCCGGGACCCCGACACCGGCAACCCCGGTCCGACGCTCTGGCTCCCCAAGGGCGAGAAGGTCCAGTTCATCCTGACCTCGCGTGACGTCAGCCACTCCTTCTGGGTGGTCCCCTTCCTGATGAAGATGGACGTCATCCCGGGGCACACCAACGTCTTCGAGGTGACCCCCAACAAGGAGGGCACCTTCATGGGCAAGTGCGCCGAGCTCTGCGGCGTCGACCACTCCCGGATGCTCTTCAACGTCAAGGTCGTCTCCCCCGAGAAGTACCGGGAGCACCTGAAGGACCTGGCGAAGAAGGGCCAGACCGGCTACCTGCCGTCAGGCGAGAAGCAGACGGATCACGCCAGGAACGCGGAGATCAAGACCAAGTGAGCATCCTCAACGAACCCCAGGGTGCCGCCGCCGATTCGGCTCCGGCAGCACCGCCCGTACGCAAGAAGCAACCAGGCATCGCCGTGGTCAAGTGGCTCACCACCACCGACCACAAGACGATCGGCACGATGTACCTGGTCACTTCGTTCGCGTTCTTCTGCATCGGTGGCGTCATGGCGCTCCTCATGCGCGCCGAGCTGGCCCGTCCGGGCACGCAGATCATGTCGAACGAGCAGTTCAACCAGGCGTTCACGATGCACGGCACGATAATGCTGCTGATGTTCGCGACGCCGCTGTTCGCCGGATTCGCGAACTGGATCATGCCGCTGCAGATCGGCGCGCCCGACGTGGCGTTCCCGCGGCTGAACATGTTCGCGTACTGGCTGTACCTCTTCGGCTCGCTGATCGCGGTGGCCGGCTTCCTCACCCCGCAGGGTGCGGCCGACTTCGGCTGGTTCGCCTACTCCCCGCTGTCGGGCGTCGTCCGCTCGCCGGGCGTCGGCGCCGACATGTGGATCATGGGTCTGGCCTTCTCCGGCTTCGGCACGATCCTCGGTTCGGTCAACTTCATCACCACGATCATCTGCATGCGTGCCCCCGGCATGACGATGTTCCGCATGCCGATCTTCGTGTGGAACGTCCTGCTGACCGGTGTGCTGGTCCTGCTGGCCTTCCCGGTCCTGGCCGCCGCGCTGTTCGCCCTGGAGGCGGACCGTAAGTTCGGTGCCCATGTATTCGACGCGGCAAATGGCGGCGTACTGCTCTGGCAGCACCTCTTCTGGTTCTTCGGACACCCCGAGGTGTACATCATCGCGCTGCCGTTCTTCGGCATCATTTCCGAGGTCATTCCGGTCTTCTCCCGGAAGCCGATGTTCGGTTACATCGGTCTGATTGCCGCGACGATTTCCATCGCCGGTCTTTCGGTGACGGTCTGGGCGCACCACATGTATGTGACGGGCGGCGTACTCCTACCGTTCTTCTCCTTCATGACCTTCCTCATCGCGGTGCCGACCGGTGTGAAGTTCTTCAACTGGATCGGCACGATGTGGAAGGGCTCACTGTCCTTCGAGACACCGATGCTCTGGGCGATCGGCTTCCTGATCACCTTCACCTTCGGCGGTCTGACCGGCGTCATCCTGGCGTCGCCCCCGATGGACTTCCACGTCTCCGACTCGTACTTCGTCGTGGCGCACTTCCACTACGTCATCTTCGGTACGGTCGTCTTCGCGATGTTCTCCGGATTCCACTTCTGGTGGCCGAAGTTCACCGGCAAGATGCTGGACGAGCGCCTCGGCAAGATCACGTTCTGGACGCTGTTCGTGGGCTTCCACGGCACGTTCCTCGTGCAGCACTGGCTGGGCGTCGAGGGCATGCCGCGTCGTTACGCGGACTACCTCGCGGCCGACGGCTTCACGACGCTGAACACCATCTCGACGATCGCGTCCTTCCTGCTCGGCCTGTCGGTCCTGCCGTTCTTCTACAACGTCTGGAAGACCGCCAAGTACGGCAAGAAGGTCGAGGTCGACGACCCCTGGGGCTACGGCCGCTCCCTGGAGTGGGCGACGTCCTGCCCGCCCCCGCGGCACAACTTCCTCACCCTGCCGCGCATCCGGTCCGAATCCCCGGCGTTCGACCTGCACCACCCGGAGATCGCCGCCCTGGACGCCCTCCAGAACGGCCACGGTCCGGCGGATGACAAGGCCCTCGCCGGCGGCAAGGAGGCTGGCAAGTGAAGATCCAGGGCAAGATGTTCATCTGGCTCTCCGTCTTCGTCCTCGCCATCGCGATCACCTATGGCGTGTGGTCGAAGGAGCCGGCGGGCACCACCGCGCTGTTCCTCGCGTTCGGTCTGTGCATCATGATCGGCTACTACCTGGCCTTCACGGCCCGGCGGGTCGACGCGGGCGCGCAGGACAACGAGAACGCCGAGGTCGCGGACGACGCGGGCGAACTGGGCTTCTTCAGCCCGCACAGCTGGCAGCCGCTCTCGCTGGCCGTCGGCGGCGCCCTCGCCTTCATGGGCGTCGTCTTCGGCTGGTGGCTGATCTACTTCTCGGCACCGGTCATCCTCGTCGGCCTGTTCGGCTGGGTCTTCGAGTACTACCGCGGCCAGAACCGCACGCAGTGAGCACGGCCCTCACGCCGTGAAGGGCGGGCCCGGACACCTCAACTGGTGTCCGGGCCCGCCCCGTTTGCAGTCCTCCAGCGCGCCGCTCCCGGGATTTCTCCATATTTTTGGTACATGAGTCCCAGACCCCGAACCCGGACGGTGCTGAGCTGCGGCCTCCTGCTCGTGCCCCTCGCGGTGTCCGCCACCGCGTGCGGGGGCTCGTCGTCGGAACCGCTCTCCGCAAACCCCTACGACGCGGCCGACCAGATCACGTCCAACACCCCGGACGGAACACGGACGGCGGACCCCGACAAGCCGCTCGAAGTGTCCGTCACGGACGACGAGGCGCGCCTCACGGACGTGACCGCCACCGATGCCTCCGGCCGCTCCATCCGCGGCGAGCTGACCGCCGACGGCAAGCACTGGCGCACCACCGTGCCGCTGGCCGCCGGCGTCCGCTACACGGTGCAGGTGAGCACCGAGGACAAGGACGGCAACCCCGGCCGCAAGACGCTCCACGTCGCCACCAAGGGCGGCGGCGACCGGCTCCAGGTCACCTTCGGCCCGGACAGCGGCGAGTACGGCGTCGGCGAACCGGTCACCGCCAAGCTCAGCCGGGAGGTCAAGGACCCCCAGGCGCGCGCGGTCGTCGAGAGCGCCCTGAAGGTCGACTCCACGCCCCGTGTCCAGGGCTCCTGGTACTGGGTCGACGGCAAGACCCTGCACTTCCGCCCCAAGGAGTACTGGCCCGCGCACGCCGCGATCGAGGTGCACAGCAACCTGGAGGGCCTGAAGATCTCCAAGGGCCTCTACGGCGGCCCCGCCAAGCCCGTGAAGCTCACCACCGGCGACGAGGTCGTCGCCATCACCGACGCGTCCTCGCACACCATGACGGTGCTGCGCAACGGCCGGCAGGTCAACACGCTGCCGGTCACCACCGGCAAGCCCGGCTTCGACACCCGCAACGGCGTCAAGGTCGTCCTCGCCAAGGAGAGCTTCGTCCGGATGACCAGCGGCAGCATCGGTATCCCGGACGGCAGCTCGGACTCGTACGACCTGCCCGTCTACTGGGCGACGCGGGTCACCACCAGCGGCGAGTACGTGCACGCCGCGCCCTGGTCCGTGGGGTCGCAGGGCGCGGCCAACGTCAGCCACGGCTGTACGGGCATGTCAACCGGCGACGCCCAGTGGTTCTTCAACACCGTGCGCGTCGGTGACATCGTGAAGGTCGTCAACAGCGGCGGCGCCACCATGGCGCCCTTCGGCAACGGCTTCGGCGACTGGAACATGCCCTGGCAGGAGTGGCGCGAGGGCAGCGCCCTCAGGAACGGCGCCGCCACCACAGGGGCGGCCGAGCGGCAGCGGGAGCCCGCCGACGCGGCCCGGCTGCGCCCCGAGGTCTGAGCGCGCCTCAGGCGGCCGCTCAGCCGCGTGCGAGGACCCGTCCGCGCAGCAGAGAGGCGAGTGAGTCGGCGAACGCCACCGGATCCACCGGATGCGTCACCGCGGCGTCCGCACGGCTCCAGGTGGCCAGCCAGGCGTCCTGCGGCCGCCCGATGAGCAGCAGCACCGGCGGGCAGCCGTAGATCTCGTCCTTGATCTGCCGGCACACGCCCATCCCGCCGGCCGGTGCGGTCTCGCCGTCCAGCACGCAGGCGTCGATGCCGCCCTGCTCCAGCGCCTCCAGGACGGCGGGCAGGGTCGCGCACTCCAGGATCTCCACCGGCGGGACATCCGCCGCGGGCCGGCGCCCGACGGCCAGCCTCACCTGCTCGCGGGTGGTGGCGTTGTCGCTGTAGACCAGCACCGTGGCAGTCGCCTGCATCGTTCCTCCACGCTTCGAAGCGGTACGGACCGGGACGGCACCTGTGCAGGGAACGCCCCCACCGTAGGTAGGGCTCGGATGCTACTCCCGCAAGGGCCGCCGACAGGAGGGGCCGGACGCCACCAAGATCCGTCCGACGGCCCGTCAGGACTGGACCACGGTACGACACCGAGGCGCTCCGGCACCCCGCGCTTCCCCCCTTCGGGGTAAGCCGGAAGAGGCCCGTACGAGCAGGGCATACGGCCTTGACACACCGAACGGCACCCCCCGGAGTGAGGGCGGGATAAGCGACCGACATAATGTCGGTCGTGGCGACAGCAACGACAGTAGAAACCGGGCACGCGCACCCGTCGGTCAATCGACCGAATCTCACCAGCGTCGGAACCATCATCTGGCTGAGTTCCGAGCTGATGTTCTTCGCGGCCCTCTTCGCGATGTACTTCACCCTTCGATCGGTGACCGGTGCCGAGTATTGGAAGGAAACCTCCGATGCGCTGAACCTTCCGTTCTCCGCGACGAACACAACGATCCTGGTGCTCAGCTCGCTGACCTGCCAGCTCGGTGTTTTCGCGGCGGAACGCGGCGACGTCAAGAAGCTCCGCACGTGGTTCGTGATCACGTTCATCATGGGCGCGATCTTCATCGGCGGGCAGGTCTTCGAGTACACCGAACTGGTCAAGCACGAGGGCCTCTCGCTCTCGTCCGGCCCCTACGGCTCGGTGTTCTACCTGACCACCGGCTTCCACGGCCTGCACGTGACGGGCGGTCTGATCGCCTTCCTGCTGGTTCTGGGCAGGACGTACGCGGCCAAGAGGTTCACCCACGAACAGGCCACCGCGGCCATCGTCGTGTCCTACTACTGGCACTTCGTCGATGTCGTCTGGATCGGCCTCTTCGCCACGATCTACCTGATCCGGTAACCGGTCCGACCGGGAACCGCAGTTCAGACAGACATAGTCAAAGCATCGACGCAGAAGATCCTGACACCGGGGTAATCCGTGAAAAAGCTCTCCGCACGACGGCGCCATCCGCTGGCGGCGCTCGTCGTCCTACTCTTCGCGCTG
This sequence comes from Streptomyces benahoarensis, assembly GCF_007280575.1. Classification (GTDB taxonomy): domain Bacteria; phylum Actinomycetota; class Actinomycetes; order Streptomycetales; family Streptomycetaceae; genus Streptomyces; species Streptomyces benahoarensis. The sequence continues at coordinate 6,688 of NZ_VKJP01000037.1, read as the reverse complement.
GCGGTCACTGGGGGGCTGTACGCCGCGTTCGCGCCGGCGGACAAGGCTCAGGCCGATGACACCGCCCAGTCTCTTGCCATCAAGGAGGGCAAGAAGCTCTACGCCGTCGGCTGCGCCAGCTGCCACGGCACCGGCGGTCAGGGCTCGTCCGACGGCCCGAGCCTGGTCGGTGTCGGCGCCGCAGCCGTCGACTTCCAGGTGGGCACCGGCCGTATGCCGGCCCAGCAGCCCGGCGCCCAGGTGCCGCGGAAGACGCCCATCTACAACCAGGCGCAGATCGACCAGCTGGCGGCGTACGTCGCGTCGCTGGGCGCCGGTCCCGCCGTGCCCGGCAAGGACCAGTACAGCCCGGACGGTGCCGACGTCGGCAAGGGTGGCGAGCTGTTCCGCACCAACTGCGCGCAGTGCCACAACTTCACCGGCAAGGGCGGCGCCCTGACCGACGGCAAGTTCGCACCGACGCTCGAGGGCGTGGACCCGAAGCACATCTACGAGGCCATGCAGACCGGCCCGCAGAACATGCCTTCCTTCGGTGACGGCACGCTGTCCTCGGAGAACAAGAAGGACATCGTCGCGTACCTCGACGCCGTCAACGGCGATGACACCGCGAGCCCCGGCGGCCTGGACCTCGGTGGTCTCGGTCCGGTCAGTGAGGGTCTCTTCGGTTACATCTTCGGCCTGGGCGCGCTGGTCGCGGTCGCCATCTGGGTCGCTGCCCGGACTACGAAGGCCAAGAAGTCATGAGTGAGACTGGACGACACGCAGACGTGCCAGAAGAATCCCTTCCGAGTGAGCGCACCGCTCACGACAGTGCGCCGGTGAAGGCGGACAATCCCTTCGCCGACCCGGGTCTGCCCGCGCACGAGCATCGCATCCAGGACATCGACGAGAAGGCCGCCCGGCGCTCCGAGCGCGTCGTGGCCTACTTCTTCCTCCTGTCGATGCTCGCGACCGTCGCGTTCATCGCGTCGTATGTGGTCTTCCCGATCGACAAGATCGTCTTTATCTTCCCGCTCGGGCACATCAGCGCGCTGAACCTCTCCCTGGGTCTGACCCTGGGTATCGCCCTCTTCGCCATCGGCGCCGGTGCGGTCCACTGGGCCCGCACGCTGATGTCGGACGAGGAGGTCGCCGACGACCGGCACCCGATCGAGGCGGAGCCCGAGGTCAAGGCCAAGGTGCTCGCCGACTTCGCGCAGGGCGCGAAGGAGTCCGGCTTCGGTCGCCGCAAGCTGATCCGCAACACGATGTTCGGCGCGCTGGCCCTGGTGCCGCTCTCCGGCGTCGTCCTGCTGCGTGACCTCGGGCCGCTGCCCGAGAAGAAGCTGCGCGGCACGGGCTGGAAGAAGGGCATCCGCCTGGTCAACCAGTCCACCAACCTGCCGTTGCGTCCCGAGGACATCGCGGTTGGCTCCCTGACGTTCGCCAAGCCCGAGGGCCTGGAGGACGACGACGAGGAGTTCAACAACAAGATCGCCAAGGACGCCCTGATGCTCGTGCGGATCCAGCCGCAGAACATCAAGGACAAGCAGGAACTTGAGTGGTCGCACGAGGGCATCGTGGCGTACTCGAAGATCTGCACCCACGTCGGTTGCCCGATCAGCCTGTACGAGCAGCAGACCCACCACGTGCTCTGCCCGTGCCACCAGTCCACCTTCGACCTGTCCGACGGCGGTCGCGTGATCTTCGGCCCCGCGGGCCACGCCCTGCCGCAGCTGCACATCACGGTGAAGGACGGCTACCTCGAAGCCGTCAGCGACTTCGCGGAGCCCGTCGGCCCGAGCTTCTGGGAGCGCGGATGAGTAACGAGACGAGCGCGACCACCACGCGTCGCGGCCAGGCGCCGCGGGGCGAGCGGATCGCCGACTGGGCGGACGGCCGGCTGGGCATCTACAGCCTCGCCAAGGCCAACATGCGCAAGATCTTCCCGGACCACTGGTCCTTCATGCTGGGTGAGGTCGCGCTCTACAGCTTCATCATCATCATCCTGACCGGTGTCTACCTGACGCTGTTCTTCCACCCGAGCATGGCCGAGGTCGTCTACCACGGCTCCTACGTGCCGATGCACGGGATCCGGATGACCCAGGCATTCGAGTCGACGCTGAACATCAGCTTCGACATCCGCGGTGGTCTGCTGATCCGGCAGATCCACCACTGGGCGGCGCTGATCTTCCTGGCCGCGATGATGGTCCACATGATGCGGGTGTTCTTCACCGGCGCCTTCCGCAAGCCGCGCGAGGTCAACTGGCTGTTCGGCTTCCTGCTGCTGGTGCTGGGCATGTTCACCGGCTTCACCGGCTACTCCCTCCCCGACGACCTGCTCTCCGGCACCGGCGTGCGGTTCATCGAGGGTGTCGTCCTGGCGATGCCGCTGGTCGGCTCGTACTTGCAGATGTTCATCTTCGGCGGGGAATTCCCGGGGCACGACATCATCCCGAGGTTCTTCACGGTGCACGTGCTGCTGCTGCCGGGCATCATGCTCGGCCTGCTGGTGGCCCACCTGATCCTGGTCTTCTACCACAAGCACACGCAGTTCCCGGGTGCCGGCAAGACCAACAAGAACGTCGTCGGCATGCCGCTGCTGCCGGTCTACATGGCCAAGGCCGGAGGCTTCTTCTTCCTGGTCTTCGGTGTCATCTCGGTGATCGCGGCCATCGCGAGCATCAACCCGGTGTGGGCCATCGGCCCGTACCGCCCGGACCAGGTGTCCACCGGCGCCCAGCCCGACTGGTACATGGGCTTCGCCGAGGGTCTGGTCCGTGTGATGCCGGGCTGGGAGTGGAACTTCTGGGGCCACACCATCAACTTCGGTGTGCTCATCCCGATTCTGATCTTCCCGCTGGTGCTGGTGGCCATCGCGGTCTACCCGTTCATCGAGTCCTGGGTGCGGGGTGACAAGCGCGAGCACCACATCCTGGACCGTCCGCGCAACGCCCCGACCCGTACCGGTTTCGGTGTGGCCTGGCTGGTCGCGTACTTCGTGATGCTGATCGGTGGCGGTAACGACCTGTGGGCGACCCACTTCCACCTGTCGATCAACTCGATCACCTGGTTTGTGCGTATCGCGTTCTTCGTCGGTCCGGTGCTGGCGTTCATCGCCACCAAGCGGGTCTGCATGGGTCTGCAGCGCCGCGACAAGGACAAGGTGCTGCACGGCCGCGAGTCGGGCATCATCAAGCGCCTGCCGCACGGTGAGTTCGTCGAGGTCCACGAGCCGCTCAGCCAGGAGCAGCTGCACGTCCTCACCCAGCACGAGCAGCCCACGCCGCTGGAGCTGGGGCCCGAGCTCGATGAGAACGGCGTCGAGCGCAAGGTCACGCGGTCGCAGAAGCTGCGTGCCAAGCTCTCGAAGGCGTACGACGGCGAGGACAACATCATCCCGAAGCCGACCGTCGAGGAGTACAAGGAGATCAGCAGCGGCCACGGCCACCACTGATCACCGAGCCGCTGTGACCGCACGGCGGAAGTGACGCCACCCAGAGGGCCCCGTCCGGACACCGGACGGGGCCCTCCGGCATCCCCGGGGCTCGATAGGGTTTCCCCATACGCAGGCACGAACCAGGAGTGTGGACCATGAACGTTGCGACCCCGGCAGGCGGCGACAGCGTGGCGGCCCACACCTGGCCGGGCATCCTGAACGCCCTCCTCGACGGCCGGGACCTCGCCGCCGACGACACCGCCTGGGCGATGGACCGGATCATGCGGGGCGAGGCCACCGATGCACAGATCGCCGGGTTCGCGGTGGCGCTGCGGGCCAAGGGCGAGACCGTCGCGGAGATCTCCGGGCTGGTCCGAGCGATGTACGCGCACGCCCGGCTGATCGATGTGCCGGGTCCCGGCGTGGACATCGTCGGCACCGGCGGCGACGGCGCCAAGACCGTCAACATCTCCACGATGTCGTCGATCGTGGTGGCCGGTACGGGCGCGAAGGTCGTCAAGCACGGCAACCGCGCCGCGTCGTCGGCGAGCGGCTCCTCCGACGTCCTGGAGAAGCTGGGCGTGAAGCTGAACCTCGCACCGCGGCGCGTTGTGGAGGTCGCCGAGGAGGCGGGCATCACGTTCTGCTTCGCGGTCACCTTCCACCCGGCGCTGCGGCACGTCGCCGCCGCCCGCGGCCAGCTGGGCATCCGGACCACCTTCAACGTGCTCGGTCCGCTCACCAACCCGGCGCGGGTGCAGGCGCAGGCGACCGGCGTCGCGGACGCGCGGATGGCGCCGATCCTCGCGGGGGTGCTCGCCGAGCGCGGCTCGTCCGCGCTGGTCTTCCGCGGCGACGACGGGCTGGACGAGCTGACGACGACGGCGACGTCGCGGGTGTGGATCGTGCGGGACGGCGCGGTGCGTGAGGAGACGTTCGACCCGCGCGACGTCGGCATCCCGCTGGTGCCGGTGGAGGCGCTGCGCGGTGCGGACGCGACGTACAACGCCGGGGTGGCGCGGCGGCTGCTGGACGGGGAGAAGGGCCCGGTCCGCGAGGCGGTGCTGCTGAACTCCGCGGCGGCGCTCGCGGCGCTGGAGCCGACCGCGGCGCCGCTGACCGAGCAGATCCGCGCCGGGATGGAGCGGGCCGCGGAGTCGATCGACTCCGGGGCGGCCAAGCGGGCACTGGAGCGCTGGGTTGCCGCCAGCAACGCCTGAGCGCCGTACGGCCGTTGCCGGGCGTTCCGTGCGGGCCCGGTCCTGTTGATCTCAGCAACCGGACCGGGCTTGCACCGCTCCGTTCATATGGCATGATGCTGCGCAGGTCACGAGTGACAGCGATATAGGCCCCGGCCCGCTGTCCGGCAACCCTCCTTCCGTGGCGGGGTGCCCCGGGTGATGACCAGGCCGCAGGCAGCGAGGTCTGCGGCAAGCGCGGATCCCTCGCCAGGGATCCTGGTCCTCAGAGGGAGAACTTCCGTGAACCAGCGAATGCGATAGGGCTGCACAAGCCCCTCTCCAGCTTTTCGCTTCTCAGTAATGCAGCGCTCCGCCGCTGCTTTTTCCTGCCGAATTCGCCTGCGCCCCTTCGCTCTTCCGCATGCCCGCGCGCGGTGAATTCGCCTTTCTCTCACGGGAGTTCGCCATGTCTGCCTCCACCGTTGCCACCGACCGCCCCGTTTGTGCCCCGCTGGATGTTTTGGGGCGAGATGTCCTGGTGCCGCTGGTCACCGGCGGGGAGGTCGACTACGCCGCCCTCGACTACGCGGCGAGCGCCCCCGCGCTCCAGCGGGTCTGGGACGACGTGGCCGCCTACGCCCCGTACTACGGCAGCGTGCACCGCGGCGCCGGGTACCTCTCGCAGCTCTCCACCGACCTCTTCGAGAACGCCCGCACCACCATCACCCGCTTCCTGGGCTGCCGAGACGACGACCAGGTGATCTTCACCCGCTCCACCACCGACTCCCTCAACCTGCTGGCCGCCGCGTTGCCGCACTCCACCCAGGTCTTCGTCTTCGAGACCGAGCACCACGCGTCGCTGCTGCCGTGGGAGCAGCGCGACGATGTCGACGTCACCTACCTCGACGCGCCGCGCACCTCCCGCCAGGCCGTCGACATCCTGGAGAAGGCCCTCGCCGCCCGTGAGCCTTCCCCGAGCTCTCCACTTCGTTCGAGCAGGGGAGGCTCCATTGGGCCCGCCCTGGTGTGCGTCACCGGCGCGTCCAACGTCACCGGCGAGATCTGGCCGGTCAAGGAGCTGGCCGCCGTGGCGCACGCCCACGGCGCGCGGATCGTGCTGGACGCCGCCCAGCTGGCGCCGCACCACCCCGTCGACCTCGCTGAACTCGACGTGGACTGGGCCGCGTTCTCCGGCCACAAGCTGTACGCGCCGTTCGGCTCCGGCGTGCTGGCCGGGCGCGCCGACTGGCTGCGGGAGGCGGACCCGTACCTGGCCGGCGGCGGCGCCAGCCGGACCGTCGCGCGGCGTCCCGACGGTGGCGTCGACGTCGCCTGGCACACGACCGCCGCCCGTCACGAGGCCGGTTCGCCCAACGTCATCGGCGCCTACGCGATCGCCTCCGCGTGCCAGGCGCTGACCGACGCCGGTTTCGACGCGCTCGTCGCCCGCGAGCAGGAGCTCATCGCCCGCGTCCGGACCGGCCTCGCGGAGGTCCCCGAGGTCCGGATCCTGTCGCTGTTCGGCGACGACGCGCCCCGCGTCGGCGTGCTGTCCTTCGTCGTCGACGGGTGGAACAGCTCGCACTTCGCGGCGGCGCTGTCCGCCGAGTACGGGATCGGGGTCCGGGACGGGCTCTTCTGCGCCCACCCGCTCGTCCGCACGTTGCTGGGCGGGGCCCCCGACGCGCCCGCCGAATGTGGTGCGCCGGAGGCCGCGCCCGGCGAGCGCGCGCTCAACGCCGTCCGTGTCAGCTTTGGCGCCGGTACGCCGGACGAGCACGTGGACCGCTTTGTGCGTGCGGTCAAGGAACTCGTCGCGGACGGCGCGCGGTGGAGCTACCGCACGGAGGATGGGCGGTGCGTTCCGTACACGGCGTGACCGCTTGCGCGGTGCCTTGTGTTGCGGGGTGCGGTCCGTGGCCTGCTGTCCGTTCGTTGCGCCTGCGGCGGGCGTTGTCGCTGCGCGAGGTTGTTCGGCTGCGGTGCCGGACCTCCGGACTTCGTCCTGCGGTCCGGCCCCTTCCGTGGGTGGGTGGGAAAAGATGGTGGGGGTTGGGGTCGTGAAGTGAGGCGCACCTGAGTGGGGGGC
>NZ_VKJP01000379.1 GCF_007280575.1 Streptomyces benahoarensis | reverse complement strand
GAGGGCGGGCGGGTGCTGATCTTTGATGCGGATGACACGTTGTGGGAGAACAACGTGATCTTCGAGCGGGTCATCGAGGAGTTTCTGGACTGGATGGAGCGTCCCGGGCTCGGGCGGGACGAGGTGCGGGCGGTGCTCGACGGGATCGAGGCGGCGAACGCGGTGACGTACGGCTACGGCAGCAAGGTTTTTCTGCGCAGCCTCGCGGAGTGTCTGGCGCGGCTGCGGGGGCGAACGGCGAACGCGCGGGAGGCGGCGCGGATCGCCGGGTGGGCGGCGGCGTTCGACGGCGGAACGGTGGAGCTGATCGACGGGGTGCCGCAGACGCTGGCGGAGTTGGCGGGGCGTCATGAGCTGCTGATGCTCACGAAGGGCGAGGCGGAGGAGCAGCGGCGCAAGGTGGCCGCGTCCGGGCTGGGCGGGCATTTCCGGGGCGTGCACATCGTGCCGGAGAAGGATGTGACCACGTACGAGGGGCTGGTGCGGGAGTACGGGGTGGCGCCGGCGGAGGCGTGGATGATCGGCAACTCGCCGCGGTCGGACATCCTTCCGGCCCGGTCGGCGGGTCTGAACGCCGTGTTCATCCCGCACGACCGGACGTGGGTGCTGGAGCACGCGGAGCTGGATCCGGCGGACGGGAAGGTGCTGCGGCTCGGGACGTTCGGCGAGTTGGTGCGGCACTTCTGACGACGAGACCCGCGGTGCGGCGATCAGCTTCAGGCCGCGGTTCGGCCCGTCCCTGCCCGAGATTGCCCGGTGCCGATCGGCGGTGGGCACGTACCGGTGCGCACGGCGCGTACGGGGGCGTGGGTGCCGGTGCGGAGCGGGCGGGGAGGTGGTTCGGGGCGCACGTAGCATGGGCCGGATGAGTGCCAAGCGTTCCGGGCGGGTGGCCGCCGAAGCTCCGTGCCGGGTCACTGTCTGCCGTGGTTGCTGCTGTGGTGACGGGGCGAAGGTTCCCGGTGTCGATCATGCAGGGCAGATCCCGCGGCTGCGGGCGGCGCTGGGCGGCGCCGCGCCGGTGCGGGCCTCGGAGTGCCTGGACGTCTGTGATCAGGCGAATGTGGTCGTGGTGCAGCCGTCGGCCGCCGGGCGGGCCGCGGGCGGGCGCCCGGTGTGGCTCGGGCTGGTCAACGACGAGGACGCGCTGGCGGACATCGCGGAGTGGATACGGGCCGGTGGGCCGGGGATCGCGGAGCCGCCGGGGGTGCTGGATCTGTACGCGTTCACGGTGTCGCGGCGGGTGCGGGAGGCGCTGGAGGGGTGAGGCTGGCCGTGCCTCATGGCGTGGGCCTGCCGGGGGCGCCGGGGCTGCCTCTGCCGTAGGCCCGACCGGACCGGAACGCCCGGCGTGCCGGCAGCCCCACGGTGCGGATTCCGCTCAGGCAACCTCCCGAGCCGCCGCCCTCCCCGCCGTCCGGCCCGAGAAGAGGCACCCGCCGAGGAACGTGCCCTCCAGGGAGCGGTAGCCGTGGACGCCGCCGCCGCCGAAGCCGGCGGCTTCGCCTGCCGCGTAGACGCCGGGCAGCGGGGTGCCGTCGGGGGTGAGGACACGGGAGGAGAGGTCGGTTTCCAGGCCGCCGAGGGTTTTGCGGGTGAGGATGTGGAGGCGTACGGCGATGAGGGGGCCCGCCTTGGGGTCGAGGAGGCGGTGGGGGGACGCGGTGCGGATGAGGCGGTCGCCGAGGTATTTGCGGGCGCCACGCATGGCCGTGACCTGGAGGTCCTTGGTGAAGGGATGGGCGATCTCGCGGTCGCGGGCGACGATCTCGCGGTGGAGCGCGGCCTCGTCGATCAGTGGCTCACCCGTCAGGTCGTTCATCTGGCGGACCAGTGCGGGCAGGGTGCGGGCGGTGAGGAAGTCGGCGCCGTGGTCGAGGAACGCCTGGACGGGGCCGGGGACGCCGCCGCGGGCGCGGCCGAGGACGTCGCGGACGGACTTGCCGGTCAGGTCCGGGTTCTGTTCGGAGCCGGAGAGGGTGAACTCCTTCTCGATGATCTTCCGGGTGAGCACGAACCAGGTGTGATCGTGGCCGGTGCGCATGATGTGGTCGAGGGTGCCGAGGGTGTCGAAGCCGGGGAAGAGCGGCACCGGCAGGCGCTTGCCGGTCGCGTCCAGCCAGAGCGGGGACGGTCCGGAGAGGATCCGGATGCCGTGCTGCGGCCAGATCGGGTTCCAGTTGTCGATGCCCTCGGTGTAGTGCCACATCCGGTCGCGGTTGATGAGGCGGGCCCCGGCCTCCTCGGCGATGCCGAGCATCGCGCCGTCGACGTGGGCGGGGACGCCGGAGAGCATGTGGCGCGGCGGTGTGCCGAGCCGTTCCGGCCAGTTGGCGCGGACCAGGTCGTGGTTGCCGCCGATACCGCCGGAGGTGACGATCACGGCCTGGGCACGGAGTGCGAAGGTACCGGCCGTCTCGCGGCTGCTGGGGGTGCCGCGTTCGGCGTCGGAGGGGACGAGGAGGTCGCCGCTGACAGTGTCCACAGCGCCGCCGGTGCGGGTCAGGCCGGTGACGCGGTGGCGGAAGCGGAGGTCCACCAGGCCGCGCGCGGCTGCGGCGCGCACCCGGCGGGCGAAGGGGGCGACGAGGCCGGGGCCGGTGCCCCAGGTGACGTGGAAGCGCGGGACGGAGTTGCCGTGGCCGGTCGCGTCGTAGCCGCCGCGTTCGGCCCAGCCGACGACGGGGAAGAACCGGACGCCCTGGCGGTGCAGCCAGGAGCGCTTCTCCCCGGCGGCGAAGTCGACGTACGCCTCGGCCCATTTGCGGGGCCAGTGGTCCTCGGGGCGGTCGAATCCGGCGGTGCCGAGCCAGTCCTGCCAGGCCAGGTCGTGGCTGTCGCGGATGCGCAGGCGGCGCTGCTCGGGCGAGTCGACGAGGAAGAGGCCGCCGAAGGACCAGTGGGCCTGGCCGCCGAGGGACTGTTCGGGCTCCTGGTCGAGGAGGATCACCTTCCGTCCCGCGTCGGCGAGTTCCGCGGTGGCCGCGAGGCCCGCCAGGCCCGCTCCGATCACGATCACATCAGCGTCGTACGCCATCGTCAGCTCTCCTCACCGGGGCGTGCCGGACGCCCCGGATGCCGTGGTGATCCGATCCTCTGCGCAGGTCGGTACGGGCGTCAACAGCTCGTACCAACCGGTCGGCATGGGGTGATGGCGGGCGTTGCGGGCCGGTGGGGCGGGGCGGTGGCGTGGCGCGGCAGGCCGACGTGACGGCGGCCACCGCGGCGGGCGGGCCGGGTGGCTATCCTCGGGCTCACCTCCACACCGCCCGATACGAGGTGTATGTCCGTGACCGTGATTCTGCTGGCCGTCGGTGCGGCCTGTTGCCTGGGCCTGGGTTTCGTCTTCCAGCAGGCGGCCGCGCAGCACGCGCCGATGAAGGACTTCCTCTCGCTGCGGCTGCTGCTCGATCTGGCGCGGATGCCGCGCTGGCTCGCCGGGATCGGGCTGATGGTGTGCGGGATGGCGCTGGGCGCGTTCGCCCTGGGGATGGGCGACATCACGCTGGTCGAGCCGTTGTTGGCGACCAATCTGCTGTTCGCGATGGCGCTGTCGCGGTGGCTGACCCGGCAGCGGCTGGGGCGCAGCGGGTGGGCCGGGCTGTGGCTGCTGGCGGGCGGGGTGACGGCGTTCATCGTGGCGGGGCGGCCGCACGGCGGACAGGCGACCGCCGACCCGCTGAGGCAGTGGCTGATCATCGGCGTGGTGCTGGGCACGGCGCTGCTGCTGACGGCGATCGCCAAGCGGATGTGGATGGCACTGGAGGCGGCGCTGCTGGGGACCGCGGCCGGTCTGCTGTACGGATTGCAGGACGCGCTGACGCGGATGAGCGGGGACCGGTTCACCGCGGGCGGCTGGACGGCGGTGGCGACGAGCTGGCAGCCGTACGCTGTGGTGGCGCTCGGGGTGACGGCGCTGGTGCTCGTGCAGAGCGCGTTCGAGACGGCGCCGCTGCGCCTGTCGCTCCCGGCGCTGACGGCGGCGCAGCCGCTGGCCGGGATCGCGTGCGGGGTGGGGTTCCTCGGCGACCAGTTGCGGGTGACACCGGGCGCGCTGGCGTGGCAGGCGGCCGGGATCGTGGCGATCGTGGTGGGGATCGTGCTGATCGGCAGGCATCCGGCGATGCCGCCCGGCTCGGGGCCGCCGCATCCGCGGGCGCGGGCGCTGGCGCCGCGCTGAGGCGGCCGGTCGCCGGTGGCGGGGCCCGGCGTTCCGGTGGCGGTGCGCCGGTGGTTGCATGGCGGCATGACCGATCAGCAACCGCTCGACGCGGACGAAGTGCTCGACATCGTCGATGAGCAGGACCGGGTGGTGGGCCAGGCGCCGCGCGGCGAGGCGTATGCCCGCAACCTCCGTCACCGTTGCACGTTCATCCTGGTCAGGGACGCCGAGGACCGGATCTTCGTCCACCGTAGAACGGACCGGAAGCTGGTCTTCCCTGGGCATTACGACATGTTCGTCGGCGGTGTGGTGGGCGCCGGGGAGAGCTACGACGACGCGGCGCTGCGGGAGGCCGAGGAGGAGTTGGGCGTCCAGGGGCTCGACCGGCCCGAGCACCGCTTCTCGTTCCTCTACGAGGCGGACGGCGGCTCGTGGTGGTCGGCGGTGTACGAGGTGCGGTGCACGCTCGCGGTGGTGCCGCAGGAGTCGGAGGTCGCCTGGCATGCCTTCGTCACGGAGGAGGAGCTGGAGCGGCGGCTGGCGGAGTGGCCGTGGACGCCGGACGGGGTGGCGGCGTACCGGCGGCTGCGGGAGTGGCACGCCGGCGAGGCCCGCTGATGGCGGTGCGGCCGTGAGTGGTGACCTGCGGTCGGTGCGCGAGGCGGCGCGGCTGTGGTGGTCGCCCGCGCGGATCGGTGAGGAGGGCCGGACGCCCGACTACCGCTTCTCGCTGGCGAACGAGCGGACCCTGCTGGCATGGCTACGGACCGGACTTGCGCTGGTCGGCGGCGGTTTCGCGGTCGATCAGTTCCTGCCGCGGCTGCATCCGGGGCTGCGGACGGTGTTCACGGTGGCGCTGCTGGTGGCCGGGGCGCTGTGCGCGGTGCGGGCGGTGAACCACTGGGTGCGGTGCGAGCGGGCGATGCGGCGCGGCGAGGATCTGCCGGTGTCGCGCTTCCCGTCGCTGCTGGCGCTGGTCGTGGGGGCGCTGGCCGCCGCGATGGTGGTGCTCGTCGCGGTCGGCTGGACGCGCTGAGCATGGGCACGACGCGGGACGGGGCCGAGGCCCGGGATCCCGGGTTGCAGCCGGAGCGCACCCGGCTGGCCTGGCGGCGGACGACACTCTCCTGCACGGTCGTGGTGGCGCTGGCCGTCCGACGGCTGACACAGTCCGCGGCACCGGGAGCGGTGGCGGCGGGTGCGGTGGCGCTGACGGGGGTGGTGTGGCTGGTGTTCGGGCTGGTGGCACATCGCCGGATGCAGGAGATGACGGAGGGGCGTCCGGTGGTGCTGCGGGTGCGCAAGGCGGGGGTTGTGGCGCTGTGCACGGTGGTGTTGGCGGTATCTGTCTCTTATCCGCATCTGACGCTGCCGACGACTT
>NZ_VKJP01000378.1 GCF_007280575.1 Streptomyces benahoarensis | reverse complement strand
GTGAGGGTGGGCGTGCCCGGCGTCCGGGGGCGGGCTCACCTGGCTCGGGGCGGAACCGGCGGCCTCGGGTGGCTCGGCCTCGGTCGGCCCGGCCGGGAAGGCAAGCGGCCCCGCCTCGCCCGGACGCCCCGGACCTGCCCGGGCCCGGCCCGGCCCACTCGGGCGGGGGCTCGCTCAGCCCCCGCCCCGCTCCTCCCGGATCTCGCGGACCACCCGCGCGGCGGTCTCGCGTACCGCCTCCGTCTCGGTCAGGAAGTGCCACCAGTCGGGGTGGCGGCCCTCCAGACCGGCGACCGCGCGATCCAGCCGGGCGACCGCGTCGTCCAATGGGCGCGCATGGCGGGGATCGGGCGTACTGCGGCCCGTCATTGCCAGCCGCTGGGCGTCCCGGACCGCGAACCGCGTCCGGTCGACCTCCTTCTGCCGGTCGAAGGCGACCGCGTCGAGCCGCTGCAGACGGTCACCGGCCGCCGAGACCGCGTCGTTCGTGGTGTCCAGCAGTGCCCGGACCGTCGCCAGCAGGCTCGCCGCATCCGCCCACCGCTGGCCGTCCCGCGCCCGCTGGGCCTCGCGCAGCTTCGTCCCGGCCTGCGCCACCGACTCCGCCGCCTGCTCGGGAACGCGCTGGAGGTCCTGCCAGCACGCCGCGCTGTACCGCCGCCGCAGCTCGCTCAGCACCGGATCGACCTGCCCGGCCCGCGTCGAGATCGCCTGCGCGCGGGTACGCAGCGACACCAGGCGCTTGTCGATCTCGGCCGCCCGCTCCGGCAGCCGCTCGGCCTCCGCCCGCAGCTCCTCGGACCGGCGCAGCACCTCGTCGGCGCGCCGGATCGTCTCCTGCACGCCGTGCCGACCGGCGCCCTCGTTGAGCTTGGTCAGCTCCGGTGCGAGCGCCGCCAGCCGGGCCGCCAACTCGTCGGCCGCCAAGCCCTTGGCGCGGACGGCGTCCAGCGCGTTGCTCGCCGCGAGCAGCGCCTGCCGGGCCCGCTCCACGGCGGGCGCCAGCCGCGCGAGCTGCGTCTCCGCCGCCGCCAGCAGCGGGCCCAGCCCCTGCCCGAAACGGTCCAGATCGGCCTTGGCACGCTCCAGCTCCTCCCGGGCTCGCGTCAGATCGGCCCGCGCCCGCCCGGCGGCCGCGCCGTCCAGATCGTCGCGGTCCAGATCATGGGAGTCGACGGCCGTGATGTAGCCCTGACTGACCTCGTCGATCCGCCGGATGAACCCCTGGTACTCCTCGGCCGCCCGGCTCGCCCGCGGCGAGTTGTCGACCGCGGTGATCGTCTCCAGCGAGATACGCAGATCCCGCTGCGCGGTGTCCAGCTCGTAGAACGCCGCCGCGGCCGCGTCCTTCGCCGCCTGCGCCTCGGCCCGCTGACCGTCCCCACGCCCGAACCACCGCCGCGTACCGCCCCCGGCGAACGCCGCCGGAGCCACCGCGACCAGCAGCGGCAACGGCAGCAGGGCCAGCGCCACCGCCTCACGCAACGGCCCCCCGCGGGCCCGACGGCGTGCTCGCTGCTCGTACGGCTGCGTGTGTGTCGCCGTCACATCCCTCTCCCGATCGGATCGCCCCGGAACCGGCTGCCATTCTCCCACTCGGGAGAAACGAACACACCGGCCGGTAAGTTCGCGATATGCCCGCTGGCTTGCAGTTCGGCCCGTACGGCAAGGTAGTCTGTCGCCTCGACCAGGGCGCATAGCTCAGCGGTAGAGCGCTGCTCTTACAAAGCAGATGTCGGCGGTTCGAATCCGTCTGTGCCCACCAGCCCAAACGCCCCCGTGGAGATCGCTCCACGGGGGCGTTGACGGTAGAACTTGACGGCAATCCCTACTCCGGACGCCCCCGTCGGCGCCGCAGGAGCCGGTCCATGTGTCCCACCGCCTCTCGGCGGGAGTCCTCCGAGACGTGGGTGTAGACGTTCATGGTCACCGCGATCTGCGAGTGACCCAGGATCTCCATCACGACGCGCGGCTGGACGCCGGCGGCGAACAGCAGAGACGCGCAGCCGTGGCGAGCGTCGTGCAGCCGGATGCGCGGTAGGTCCGCGGCCTGCCCGATCCGCTCGAAGGACCGGCTGAGGTTCCGGGGCTCGATCGGGCGGCCGGTCCGCGTCGTGAAGACGTAGTCAGCGGTGTTCGCCCAGTCGGCCCCGGCGGTACGGCGTTGTTTCGCCTGCCGCAGGCGCTGCCACCGCAGGGGAGCGACGCACATCAGGGGCAGGGGGATCGTCCGACTCCGACGGTTCTTCGTGGTGTCCGCGTACAGCTCCTTCTGCACGCGCTGAAGCTGTGTACGCACCGTGAGAGTCCGGCGGTCCAGATCGATGTCCTGCCAGCGCAGGCCCAGGATCTCGCCCCGGCGTAGGCCCAGCGTCACGGCCAGCACAAAGGCCGCGTAGAGCGGATCCGTGCGGGCCGCCTCCATGAAGACCGCGGTCTCGTCCAGCGTCCAGGGCTTCAGTTCCCTCGGCTGGACGCGCGGGGCGGGCACGAGGTGTGCCACGTTCCGGCTGATCAGCTCCTCCCGGCATGCGGTGGCAAGAGCAGATCGCAGAACGCGGTGAGACTCCTTGGCAGTGGCAGCCGACACCTGCCGTTGCACGGTGGTGAGCATGCGGCGTACGTCCGCGACACCCAGCGACTCCAGCCGCTTCGCCCCGATCTGCGGGGTGAGGTAGAGGCGCACGTGCGTCTCGTACTTCGCGTACGTCGTCTTCTTGCGTTCGGGCCTGATGTGCTCCTCCAACCAGTACGGCAGCCACTCGGAGAGCTTGGCCGACCGGGTCGGCGTAGGGATGCCCTGTCGGGCGCGACGGACCAGCTCCTGGCGCTTCTCGTCGCATTCTTCCCAGGTGGCGCCGTAGACGGTCTTGCGCTTGCTGGTGCCGTCGGGCTGGGGGACGTAGACGCGGCCCTCGTAGCGGCCGTCCTTGCGCTGCCAGATGCTGCCAGCGCCGTTGGGGTTCCTCTTGCGTGCCATCAGGCGGCCTCTTCGATTCGCTCGGACATGAAGGTGCGGAGGGAGTCGGCAGCGATCCGGCGGGACCGGCCGATGGTGAAGCTTTCGAGCTGGCGGGAACGGATGAGGTCGTAGACCTTGCTGCGGCTGAGGCGCAGTGCCGTCATGACCTCCGGCACCCTCAGCGCGTCGATCGAGGTGGGCGGAGCTTTGCTCACGGCTGCCTCCACGGGTCGGTTCTCTGTTGAGTTGGTAGGGCGCAGCGCGCATCCGCGTGGCCGCGTCTGTCCGAGGTGCGGATTTCTGCGTCATCGCGTCATCAGCGTCATTCAGGCTTCTGACCTGGGGTTTTGCATGACGCAGCGGTGTGGGGGTGCGTCATCGGTGCGTCATGGGCTGTGTCATCGCATGACGCAGATGACGCAGGATGACGCAGAGGCCGTCGTCTGCGTCATGCCTGTACTTGCTGGTCAGGGGCTGTTTTTTCGTCTGCATGACGCAGATGACGCAGCGTTCCCCTACTTAGGAAAAAGAGGGGGCTGTTGTCTGTTGTTGTGCGGCTCCAGGCGTGAAGAAGGAGCCGCTTCGCGGCGCGACCGTCGAGGGCGGCATGGCCGCCGAACAACAAGAGGAGCACCGGCGGCGGGGTGCTCCTCTTGTTGTTCGCGGTTAGTGCAGCGGGTCTTGCTGGTGTGGCGGCGGGGTCGGTCGGCGGGTCATTTCGATGTAGCGGCCTGCCATGGTGCGGCCCCAGTCGATGAGTGCGTCGCGTGCTGCGAGGGTGGGTTGGAGGCGCTTGAGGCGGTCGCTGAGCACTTTGCCGGTAGTGGGCCAGCCTTTGGGTAGGGGACGGCAGTCGTCGCCCGCGTAGAGGCCGGTGAGGCAGTGCAGCCACTCGGACGACGTCATCCGGGTCTCCTCGCCCGGCGCGAGGGTGGCGGCGTGGTTGAGGACGGTCTGTGCGAGGAGGTCGCCTTCGATGACGTCGTCGTTGAGGTCGTCGAGGCTGGCCCGGTACGCGGGCAGAGCCCCGAAGCCGGTGGCGGTGTCGAGCTGCGCGCACAGGTGGGCGAAGTCCGCCATGCGCAGGTCGGTGGGGGTCTCAGCCTCGGCGGCGCGGACCTTGACGGTGAGGTCGAGGAGCGAGCCGAGGATGACGGGCTGGGCTGGTTCGAACTCCGCCCACAGTTCGGCTTCGGTCTTCCGGACGCGGGGGCGTTCGAGGCGGAGGGGGAGGAGACGTTCGGCGAGGTCGGGGCGGATGACGCCGACGTCGATGCCGGTGAGCAGGAGGGGGCGGCGGTAGCGGGAGCGGACGACGTCGCCGTCGGTGAACAGGGCGCGCTTGATGCTCTCGGCGCCGGTGACGACGCAGCACATCAGGTCGGACAGGTCCGGGGGCAGGTGGGAGAGGTTGTCGAGGGCGGTGACCCATCCGGCGGCGACGGCCGTGATCAGGTTCTCCTCGTCCTTCGGGGCCCGGCGCAGGTCCCCGCTCATGCCCTCGATGATGCGCACGAGCATGCGGCCCGCGGTGGACTTGCCCGCGCCTTGGGGGCCGGTGAGGAAGGGGGCGGGGACGGGCACGGACGGTTCGAGGCAGCCGACGAGCCAGGCGAGGGCCAGGCATTCGGTCTGGGCGGTGGCGAAGTTCGTCAGCCGCATCAGCAGGTCGATGCCCTTGCCGTTGGTGTCCCGGGCGGGGAGGGGGAGTTCGCCGGTGAGCTGGGTGCGTCGCCAGCACACCTCTCGCGGGTCGGGGGTGCGGATGTCCCAGCCGGTGGGGTGGATGCGGACGGACTGCCCGTCGTCGCGGCCCAGGTCCAGCCAGGTTGCCCCGTCGAAGCCGGGGGCGACCCGGATGTGTGTGGGCTGCACGTCCTGGCTCAGCGCGAGTGCTTCGATCAAGTCCAGTGCCTCCTTGAGTGCGGTGCCGTTGAACACGCCGATCCCGTCGCGGAACAGGCCGACCATGAGTTCTTGGCGGTGGCTGCCGGTCGTTCCCTGGGAGCGGATGGGGCGGGCGACGGGGTGCCCGTTCTTCTGGGCGTAGACGGTGCCCTCGACGGTGCGGAAGTACCTGAAATGCGCTTGCGCGTAGTCGGTGATGATCTCGCGGGCCGGAGTCTTCTCGTCCTCGGACACGGCTCACATCCCCAGGGCTACGCGGGCGTTGGCCCAGGCGTCGGTGCAGTGCCGGGGCGATTCGCCCCGGGCGTGGGCGGCGGTGAACAGCCGCTGGATGTGGGCGTCGGTGAGGCAGCCGCACCGGCCATGGGTCGACAAGACGGAGAGGAAGACGGAGTAGGCGGTGTTGTGGATCGCGGCGCGGGCGTCGCCGATGCGCTGCACGGCCATGGCGATACCGCGTTCCAGGTAGGCGGGGCTGCGATGCGGGCACGCCCCGCCGCCGCCCGGTACGGACGGCATGACGAGGGCAGGTCGGGCGGAGGCGTGCGCCGTCCGGGCCTGGGTGGGCCCGTCGCGCTCCAGCAGGGCTCGGACGGTGTCCGGCAGGGGGGCGGTGGTGCCGGTGCCGGGCCCGCGCCAGCGGGCGTAGGACATCAGGCTCTTGATGTCCACGCCCGGCCGCACGCCGTTCGCGGAGCGCATGGCTCCTCGGTAGA
>NZ_VKJP01000377.1 GCF_007280575.1 Streptomyces benahoarensis | reverse complement strand
TTCATGAGCGTCTCGTGGGCTCGGAGATGTGTATAAGAGCCAGGGATGCACCCCCACCGGCGCCGCCGGGGGCGGGCCGTAGCCCTCGGCGATGCGCTGGTGGTAGGTGTCGCGGTCGATGACCTCCAGGCCGACGATCTCCCAGGGCGGGAGGCCCGCCGTGGAGCGGTGCTCGCCCCAGAGGCGGAGGGCGACGGCGGCGGCGTCGTGCAGGTCGCGGGCCTCTTCCCAGTACCGGATCTCGGCGTGGTCGTTGGCGTAGCGGCCGGTCAGCAGGAACGGGTGGTCGTGGGCGAGCCGTTCGAGGGCCCGCCGGACGTCCGCCGGCGGGGCGTCGGCCCCGGAGACGCTGAGTGTGACGTGCCACAGCCGGGAGACCTCCTGACTCCCGGGGTGCGGCGCCTGTTGCGGTGCGGCGTGCGGTCGGTTGCGGGCGGCGTCGTCGTCCGGCCGGGCCGGGGCGTCCGGCGGGGGGCCGGTCCCGACGCTGGTCAGTGTGCGCTCCGCCGTCCCTCGGAGCGGTGCCCCTGGGCGCCCTCGTACCACGGCGGCCTCCTGTGCTGCGAATGATGCGAACCGCCCCGCGCGGGCGCGGAGCCGATCGGCGCGGTCTTCCTCGGCGTGCTGCGGGCACCGCTCACCTGCGGTGCCCCCGCAACAAAGTGGAACAGTCCACGGACCGTCGCGGGGGCGTTTTGGCGAAGGTCCCCGCGGAAAGGGGGCACGCCGCTCCGGTACGCGCGCCGCGGCGCCGGGTGGCCGCGGGCGCCGGACGCGGCGTCACCGACGGGGCGGGCGGGGCCGTCGGCGCAGTTGAGGCGTCAGTGGCCGAGGAGGACGAGGTCGTCGCGGTGCACGACCTCGCGCTCGTAGGCGGGGCCCAGCTCGCGCGCGAGGTCACGGGTCGAACGGCCGATCAGACGAGGGATCTCCCGGGCGTCGAAATTGACCAGCCCGCGGGCGACGGCGGCGCCGGACGCGTCCCGCAGCTCGACCGGGTCGCCCGCGGTGAACTCGCCCTCCACCGCGGCGATCCCGGCGGGCAGCAGCGAGGAGTTCCGCTCGACGACCGCGCGCACCGCGCCGTCGTCGAGGACCAGTGCGCCGCGCGGGGTGGAGGCGTGCGCCAGCCACAGCAGACGGTCGGCGGAGCGGCGGCCGGTGCGCAGGAAGTGGGTGCCGGTGGGGCCGCCGGCCAGCGCCTCGGCGGCGTGCACCGCGGAGGTCAGCACGACCGGGATCCCGGCCGCGGCGGCGATCCGGGCGGCCTCGACCTTGGTGACCATGCCGCCGGTGCCGACCCCGGCCCGCCCGGCGCTGCCGATCTCGATGCCCTCCAGGTCCTTGGGGCCGCTGACCTGCGCTATCCGCGTGGTGCCGGGGGTGGACGGGTCGCCGTCGTAGAGACCGTCGACGTCGGAGAGGAGGAGCAGCAGGTCGGCGCGGACGAGGTGGGCGACGAGGGCGGCGAGGCGGTCGTTGTCGCCGAAGCGGATCTCGTCGGTGGCGACCGTGTCGTTCTCGTTGACGATCGGCACGGCGCCCATGGCCAGGAGCTGGTCCAGGGTGCGGCAGGCGTTGCGGTAGTGGGCGCGGCGGCTGGTGTCGTCGCTGGTCAGCAGGACCTGGCCGACGCGGCGGCCGTAGCGCGCGAAGGAGGCGGTGTACCGGGCGACGAGGAGGCCCTGGCCGACGCTGGCGGCGGCCTGCTGCCGGGCGAGGTCGCGGGGGCGCCGGTCGAGGCCGAGGGGGGAGAGGCCCGCGGCGATGGCGCCGGAGGAGACCAGGACGATCTCCTTGTCGCGGTACTTCGCCAGCGTGTCCACCAGCGCGTCGACCCGGTCGGCGTCCAGTCCCCCGGCGGCGGTGGTCAGCGAGGACGAGCCGACCTTCACCACGACCCGGCGGGCCTCGGCGACACCCTCTCGCGGCCCCGCGCCCCCGGAGATCCCGTCGGCCGCCGCCCCCTGATTCGCCCCTGCCACTGCTACCCCTGTGCTCGCGTCCGGTACCGGCTGGACGGGACGGCCCGTCGGGCCGTCCCGTCCAGGCAATCTACGGCAGCGGGCGGGGCGGACGCGTGGCGATATCGCCTGGCGGACGACGTGGTGGACGGTGCGCGCGGGCGGCGGGCGCGGTGCACTTCTGCTCACGCCGGGCGCCGCGGGGCGTGACGGCGGGGCGCGGTAAGGGCGTTGGCGCCCGGCGGCGAGGACAAGACGGATAAGACGGCGATGGCGCCTTGGAGGTTGCGTTCGTTTGGTCCGCATTCGCGGTGATGAGAACCACAGCAGATTGTCACCGGAGCCAACAAGGTCATACGGTCGGGTGTCCACCGGTCCCGTTTCCCCGCCCCAGCGGCGTCGCAGCGCGGGGCCCGGCCGCCCCCTCGGCCTTCCCCTGACCTTCTTTTTGCTGCCAGGAGCCCTTCCCCGTGCCTTCCGCCGGAATCGCCCCCCGCCGAGCCGTACAGCTCGCGGCGCTGCTCGCGATGATGGTCGCCTTCATCGCCCAGCTTCTCGGTGCGCTGTTGC
This sequence comes from Streptomyces benahoarensis, assembly GCF_007280575.1. Lineage (GTDB taxonomy): Bacteria > Actinomycetota > Actinomycetes > Streptomycetales > Streptomycetaceae > Streptomyces > Streptomyces benahoarensis. Next base: position 3,023 of record NZ_VKJP01000377.1, on the reverse strand, counting down.
CCGTCATACCGCTGTTCATCGTCGCATCCGTGGTCAACCTCGGTCTCGACCTGTTCCTCCAGCACAAGCAGCCCGCGCTGCTGGCGGTGCTGGGCCGGGTCCGCTTCGATGTCACGGTCCGTCAGCTGCTGCGCGACATGCTGATATTGGTCGGCCTGCTGCACATCGACGGCATCAACCCGCTCGTCGAGCAGGCGCCGCTCACCATCGCGCTGCTGGCCTTCTACGGCACCCACTTCGTGTGCCAGGCCCTCGCGGTGCTGGTGCGGCGCAGCCGTGCGCTGCCGTTCGTGACGCGGAACGTCGACGCGAGCGCGCTGGGGCTGTCCGACGCGCCGCCGCGGCTGCTGTCCCGGCAGACCGGCCGCCGGCTGCTGCGCTTCTCGGTGCCCACCACGGTCGGCATGATGGTCACCGCGCTCACCACGGACGCGTTCTGGGGCGGCGTCGGACTGGCCGTCTCGCTGGTCCTCTCGATCGGCGGCTCGGTGTACCTGGGCACCTGGCTGACGCCGAAGAAGCGGGTGCTCGGCGAGGCGCGGGCGCTGGAGTGGCTGGACCGGTGGCTGGCCGCGTACGAGCCCACGGTCGGCATGTACTTCTCCGGCGGCGCGTCCTCCGCGTACCAGGCCAACATGTGGCTGTCGACCCTCGACGGTCTCGACGGCAAGCCGATCATCGTGCTCCGTGAGCGCTTCATGGTGCAGAAGATCGAGGCGACGGACATCCCGATCGTCTGCATCCCGAAGGTCGCCAACCTGATGCGCCTGGAGCACTCCGCGCTCAGGCTGCTGCTGCACCCGGCGAACTCCGGCAAGACCTCGCAGGTCCTGCGCATCCCCTCCATCAAGCACGCCTTCATCAACCACGGCGAGAGCGACAAGCTGTCGTCCTGCAACCCGTACGCGAAGGCGTACGACGAGGTGTGGGTCGCGGGCCCGGCAGCCCGGGACCGCTACCAGCTCGCCGACATCGGCGTGGAGGACAAGGACGTCGTCGAGGTCGGCCGCCCGCAGCTGGCGCCGATCCGGCCGTACGCGGGTCCGCCCGCCGCGGACCGGATGACGACGGTGCTGTACGCCCCGACCTGGGAGGGCTGGGACGGCAATCCGGGCAACACCTCGGTGATCCTGGCCGGGGAGAACATCGTCCGGGCACTGCTGGCCGACCCCAAGGTGCGGCTGCTGTACAAGCCGCACCCGATGACCGGTTCGGTGGACCCGCGGGCGGGCGCCGCCAACGCCCGTATCCAGGCGATGATCACGGAGGCCAACACCCGGCGCGGCGGCGAGCGGCCGGGCGCGGAGGCGGCGGCCGAGCTGGACCGCCGTGAGGCGGAGCTGGCCGCGCTGACCACCTCGGAGTTCCGCAAGAGCGCGGACGAGCTGGAGCGGATGCGGCTCCAGGGCACGCCGCCCGAGGGCCGCGCGGCCGCCGTCGCGGCCGCCGCCGACGCCTGGGAGCGCGCCTACTTCGCGTCCTTCCCGACGTGGGAACACCTCGTCATCACCACCGCCCGCCCCGGCATCTTCGGCTGCTTCAACGAGGCGGACGTGCTGATCAGCGACGTCTCCAGCGTCGTCTCGGACTACCTCACCAGCGAGAAGCCGTACGCGGTCGCCAACACCTCCGGTATGACGGAGGAGGAGTTCCGCACCCACTTCCCGACGGTGCGCGCCTCGGCGATCCTCACGCCCGAGGCGGACGGCGTCACCGGGCTGCTGGAGAGCGTCCGCAACCCGGAGCTGGACACCCTCGCGGCCGAGCGCGCCGCCCTCAAGGAGCATCTGCTCGGCCCGTCGGACCCGCCCTCGTCGGTCCGCTTCAACCAGGCCGCGCTGGGCCTCTGCGCGAAGGCCGACGCCCGCCGCGTCCGGATGGAGCGCCGCCTGGCCGGTATCCCCGGGCAGCGCGCCCAGGACGAGGAGGCCGCGGCGGAGCCCGGCCCGACCACCCCGGAGGCGCCCGCGGCGGTCTGAGCCACGGGAAGCAGCACACCGGCCCGACGGGGCCCGCCGGTCAGCGGCGGGCCCCGTCGGCCGCCGGGACGCACGCTCCCGGCGGCCTTCCGTACCCGGTCGGACCATAGACTGTGAGGGATATCCGCAGGCGACAGTCGCCGGTCCGGTACGAGAGCGAGCCGAGGGAATTCCGATGGCCGAGTGGCGCCCCGTGCGGCAGGCCCGCACGCATGAGCTGGTGCTGGAGAGCATCGAGGCGCAGGTGCTCGCCGGGGAGCTGAAGGCCGGGGACCGGCTGCCGCCGGAGCGGGAGCTGGCGCCGGTGCTCGGGGTCAGCCGCTCGGCGCTGCGCGAGGCGCTGCGGGTGCTGGAGACCATCGGGGTGCTGGTCGCGCAGGCGGGCCGGGGCGCGGACGCCGGGGCGCGGATCGTCCGCCATCCCGACGACGCACTCGGCCGGCTGCTGCGGCTGCACTTCGCGCTCGGCAGCTACAGCCTCCACGACGTGCTGGAGGCCCGGGTCACCCTGGAGCGCTCCAGCTTCGAGGCGGCGGCGCGGCACGGTGCGCCGGACGCGCTGGACGAGGCCGAGGAGCTGCTGGTGCGGCTGCGCGCGGAGGGCTTGTCCGCCGCGGACTTCAACGATCTGGACACCCGTTTCCACGTCGCGATCGCCCGCAGCTCCGGCAACGATCTCACCTCGACGCTCACCTCCGCGGTCCGCGAATCGGTCCGCACGCTGATTCTCCGGGCCCTGGAGGCCGCCGAGGACTGGCCGGCCACCGCCGCCGCCCTCAACGACGACCACACCGCACTGCTCCGCCTGGTCCGCGCGGGCGACGGCACGGCCGCCGCCGACCTCGCCGAACGGCACATCCGTGGGTTCCACGGGGGGCTGGTGGAGGGGGCGGACGGTTCCGGCGAGGCGGGCAGCTCCGGCGACGTGGGGGACGCGGACGCGTAGCCGGGGCGGACGCCGGGCCGGATCGTGGCTCGGCCCCGCCCCTGTCTCTTATACCCATCTCCGAGCCCACGAGACGCTCATGAAACTCGTATGCCGTC
>NZ_VKJP01000376.1 GCF_007280575.1 Streptomyces benahoarensis | reverse complement strand
GCGGCGGGGCGGTTGCCGGGGCCGGTGGTGTGGCTGCGGGCCCGGACTTGGGCGCGGGCGCGGGCGCGGGTGCGGCGAGGCCCGGCCCGGGGGCGGTCGGTGCGGAGTCGGCGCCGGCGGGTGCGGAGCCGCTGCCGCCGGGTACGGGCGCGGTGGGCCCGGTACCGGCGGATGCCGCCCCGCTCGCCCCGTCCCCGCCGTCCCGTTCCTGCTCCGCATCCCACGCATCGAGCACCGCGTCCAGCCACCGCCCTGCGGGCTCCCTGTCGTCCGGTTCGCACTCCGTGCGAGGTGCCAGGCGGTGTGCGCCAAGGGCGGTCAGGCGGTCGTCGAGGCGGCGGCCGTGGCCGCAGAAGTCGGCGTAGGACGAGTCGCCGAGGGCGAGCACGGAGTAGGGCGTGCCGTCGAGGCGGGGCGCGTCGGGGGCGTTGAGCGCCGCCCAGAAACGGGCGCCGTTGTCGGGGGCGTCACCGTCACCGAAGGTGCTGGTGACCAGGAGCAGCACGGAGCCGGACGGCAGGGCCGCGGGCGTCCCGTCGTCCATCCGCAGCAGCCGCGCCGACCATCCGCGTGCGGTCAGTCCGCGGGCCGCGACGGCCGCCGCCTCCTCGGCGTTCCCGGTCTGCGAGGCCCACAGCACCAGCGCTTCCCGGGCGGCCCCGGCGGCGGGAGCGGGCTCCGCCTCCGGCAGCGGCGTACGGGAGAACGCCCCGGCCAGCCAGCCGTTGACCCACAGGGCGTGGTCCGGGGTGAGCGGTGTGCGGTCCGGCAGCACCGGGGCGCCCGGCGGGCCCGCCCCCACCCCGGCGAGGAACCCGGCGAGATACCGCCGCTCCGGTTCGGCCAGCGTGGGCGGGGCGATGCCGCCTGTGCGGAACACCTCGGCCGCCGTCTCGGCGACCGCCGTGGCGACCGGGGACGGGCCCGCCGCCACGGCGTCCGCCGGTCCGGGCGCCCCGTCCGCCGCGACCGCCGTCCGCCCGGTGCGGGGCGCGGCCCCGGTCCCCGCCCCGGCCGCCGGTTCGGGTGCCCCGGCCGTGTCGGCGCTCCCGCCGCCTCGCGCCCTGTCCCCGTTGCCGGCCGTCGCGCCCGCCCCGACCTTGGTGAGCGCCACCGCACACGCCTTCGTCCCCGGCTGGAAGGACACCGGATCCACCGCGTCATGCGTGACCGCGTTGACGCTCAGATACTCACCGAACAGGTCGTTCCAGTGGAACGGTGCGAAGCAGTCGCCGGGCCGGACCCGGTCGTCGACCTTCGCGGGCAGGACCGCGCGCCCGCGCCGCGAGGCGACCTCCACCGCGTCACCGTCCACGATGCCCAGGGACGCCGCGTCCTGTGGGTGGATCTCCACGAACGGCCCCGGGTTCAGCGCGTCGAGGCGGGCGATCTTCGCGGTCTTGGTCAACGTGTGCCACTGGTGCGGCAACCGGCCGGTGTTGAGAAGGAACGGGTAGTCGTCGTCGGGGAGTTCGGCGGCCGGGAGGGACGGCCGGGCGTGGAAGACGGCCCGCCCGGTGGGCGTCGGGAACCACAGCCGGGGGCGGCTGCCGTCCGCCCGCTCCCGGGGCGGGCGCGCCGCGCCGTCGTTGAGGTAGCGCACCGGATTGCGGTCCGGGCCGTCCGGGGCGGCGCTGGGCCACTGCACCGGCCCCCGGCGCAGCCGCCGGTGGCTGACGCCGCGCAGGTCGTAGCCGGTGCGCGGGTTGTACGCGCGGGACAGTTCGGCGAAGACCTCCTCGGCGCTGTCGTACGCGAACGCCTCCCCGTACCCCATCCCGCGGGCGACGGCGGCGATGATCCGCCAGTCCGGCCAGGCGTCGCCGGGCGGTTCGACGGCCTGCCGCATCAGGGTGAGGTTCCGCTCGGAGTTGACCAGCACCCCCTCGGTCTCCGCCCACATCGCGGCGGGCAGCTGCACATCCGCGTACGCCTGCGTCTCGGTTGTCGCGAACACGTCCTGGGTGACGACGAACTCCGCGGCTTCCAGACCCTCGATGACGGTGCGGCGGTGGGCGACCGACGCGACCGGGTTGGTGCACAGGATCCACGCCGCCTTGATCTCGCCGCGCGCCATCCGCCGGAACATCTCGACGGTCCCCGGGCCGCCGCTGCCGGGGCGGATCGTCCCGGGCGGCAGCCCCCACAACTCCTCGGTGAACGCCCGGTCCGCCGCCACCTCCGCCGACCGCTGTCCCGGCAGCCCGGGGCCCATGTAGCCCATCTCCCGGCCGCCCATGGCGTTGGCCTGCCCGGTCAGCGAGAACGGGCCGCAGCCGGGGCGGCAGATCGCGCCCGTCGCCAGATGCAGGTTGATCAGCGCGTTGGTGTTCCAGGTGCCGTGCGTGGACTGGTTGAGCCCCATCGTCCAGCAGCTCAGCCACGCCCCGGCGGTGCCGATCCACTCCGCCGCCCGCCGCAGATCCACCTCCGCCAGACCGGTCAGCGCGGCGACGGTCTCCGGCGGATGGTCCGCAAGGACGCCGTCCATCGCCGCCCAGCCCTCGGTGTGCGCGGCGATGAATTCGGGATCCGTGTGCCCGCCCGCCGCCAGCAGGTGCAGCAGCCCGTTGAGCAGCGCCAGGTCGGTGCCGGGCCGGATCTGGAGGAAGAGGTCGGCCTTGGCGGCGGTGGCGGTGCGCCGCGGATCGACGACGATCAGCTTCGCCCCGGCCCGTACCCGCTCCATCATCCGCAGGAAGAGCACCGGATGGCAGTCGGCCATATTGGATCCGATGACCAGGAACACGTCCGCGTGCGCGAAGTCGTCGTACGAACCGGGCGGCCCGTCGGCGCCCAGCGACAGCTTGTAGCCGCTGCCCGCACTCGCCATGCACAGCCGCGAGTTGGACTCGATCCAGCCGGTGCGCAGATAGCCCTTGGCCAGCTTGTTCGCCAGGTATTGCGCCTCCAGCGTCAACTGCCCGGAGACGTACAGCGCCACCGCGTCCGGGCCGTGCGTATCGGCGACGGTGCGCAGCCGCCGGGCCGTCTCGGCCAGCGCCGCCTCCATGGCGACCGGTTCGGGCGCCTCGCCACGGCGTGGGCGGCGCAGCGCCCCGGTGAGCCGTCCCGGCGCGGCCATCAGCTCCGCGCCGGTGGCACCTTTGGCGCACAGCCGCCCGGAGTTGGCCGGATGTGCCTTGTCGCCCGAGGCCCGGTGGACCGTCCGCCGCCCGTCCGGACCGGCCGTCACATCGAGGACGACGCCGCACCCCACCCCGCAGTACGAGCAGACGGTCCGCACCGGCGGGAGGGGGCGCGGCCCCGGTTCGGGTGCGGTCATGTGCGGCTCCTCCCGTGCTCGGACGCGGTACGCCGACGACGGTAGGGAGTGCAGGTTTCCCGGGTGTCACACCGGTTGATCTTGCGGGGTTACACCTCGTACACAGCGGCCCGGCGCCGTCCGTGAGGGACGACGCCGGGCCGGGGCACCGCAGCGGGTGCCGGGATCGGGGACGGGGCTCAGCCGAGGGCGGAGCGCTGCTGCCACTGCGGCCAGCTCTCCTGCCAGACCTCCAGGCCGTTGCCGACGTCCGTCCGCTCGGTGTTGCTGGTGCCCCGCACCTCGACGGTGGAGCCGACCGGCAGGAAGTCGTAGACCCGCTTGGCGTCCGAGGTGGTCATGCCGAAGCAGCCGTGGGAGTTGTTGACCGCGCCGACGGAGTTGTTCCACGGCGCGGAGTGCAGGAACGTGCCGGAGGCGGTGAGGTGGGTGACCCACTTCGCGTCCAGCATCCACTGGTCGCCGTAGCCGATGGTGGAGGAGTCCATGGTCTCGTCGGCGTTCTTGCTGCGGACGGTGTGCACACCGCCGCGGGTCGGCGCCTGCGGCGAGCCCGCCGAGCCCTTGACGGTGCCGACGGCGGAGCCGTTCTCGTACATGGTCAGGGTGTGCGACGGGACGTCGATGACGGCCTTGTGGTCGGCGCCGATGGTGAAGCCGAAGTCGTAGTCCCGGACGAACCAGCCGCCGGCACCGGACGGGACGCCGGTCAGCGCGCCCTTGACGGTGACCTTGGTCCCCGCGGGCCAGTACGTCTTGGGCCGCCAGTCGATGCGGTCCTTGCCGGAGTAGTCGGTGACCCAGCCCCAGGCGCCCTCGACCTTCGGGCTGGTGGTGACCTTGAGGGCCTTCTCGATCCCGGCGCGGCGGCCCTTGTCGATCGGGTTGTCGAAGAGGACCGAGACCGGCATACCGGTGCCCACGGTCTGGCCGTTGCCGGGGGAGTTGGTGAGCTTGTTGACGCGGTCGGCCTCGGCGGTGGTGAGGACGGTCTTCTTGGTGGCCTTCCGCCCGCCGTCGGAGGTGGTGCGGGTGGTGAGGGTGTACGTGGTGCCGGGCCGGACCTTGCCGTCGGAGGTCCAGGACGTGCCGCCGGAGGCCAACTTCCCCGGCACCGCGGCGCCCTTGTCGTCCTGCGCCTCGACCGAGGTGATCTTTCCGCCCTCGGTGCGTATCGCTATGGGGTCGCCGAGCGGCGCGGACTTGGCACCGGCGGCCGGGGTGACGGTGACCTCGGCCGCGGGCTGCTCCTGGGCCTGGGAGGCGGTGGCGCCTGTACCGCACGAGGTCACCAGGGCCGCCGCGAACAGGGCGGGTATCCAGCGGACGGCATGACGGCGTGGTGCGGCGAGCACGGGTTCCTCCAAGAGCACAGAGCACAGAGCGCGAGCAGACAGGTGCGGAACGTGGGCGCGGCGCACCGCGCGGACGTTCCGCCATAACAGAAGACGGTTTGTCGGCTTCCGTGGTTGTCCGCCGGATCGCACCTCAATGACACAATTAGGTCTCGGCGGGGGAGGGGCCCGTGTCCGGGCGGGCCGTCTACGGGGCGGGGTCCTCGCTCAGGCCCTCCCAGTGGTCGGCCAGGGATGTCAGCAGACGTATCAGCTCCCCGCGCCGCTCGGCGTCGTACGGGGCGAGCAGCCGCTCGTCGAGCAGGTCGAGGCGGTAGCGGGCCGCGCGCAGTGCCCGTTCGCCCGCCTCGGTGAGGTAGAGCAGCTTGCGGCGGCCGTCGGCCGCGGCGGTGTGGCGGACGAGCAGGCCACGGGTCTCCAGGCGGCGTGCCACGTCCGCCATGGTCGAGGTGTCCAGGGCCACCGCCGTCGCCATCGACCGCTGGTCCCGGCCGGGCGCCGCCCGCACCGCCGTCAGCACCGCGAACTGCGGCCCGGTGAGCGTCGGATCGACCGCGCGCGCCCACAGCGCGAGGTACGCCTGGTGGAGCCGGCGCACCTGATAGCCGGGGGCGTCGGTGAGCGCCGCAGGGATCGCGGGCCCGGGCGCGGGCGTGGTGCCCGCAGGGGTCTCGTCTGACATGGGGTCACTCAATCACGGTGATCGCGGGCGGCGCGGGGCCGTGGCCCACCCGGGGGGCGAGCTCTCCGGGACGGTTCGCTCCCGCGCTCACCCGCGCCGCGCCTTCGCCAGTTCGCGGCGCAGATGGCCGAGGCGGGCCAGCAGCCAGCCCTCGAAGACGCCGAAGGCGAAGGCGGCCACCAGCGGCCCGTACTTGGCGGTTGCGGGGCCGCCCGGCAGCAGGGACGGGCCGCTCACGGGCGCGGGCGCGGCGGCGGCCGGGGGGCCGGGCGTCTGCGCGG
>NZ_VKJP01000375.1 GCF_007280575.1 Streptomyces benahoarensis | reverse complement strand
AGCGGTTGAGCACGGCGCTGGCCAAAGCCCGCGACGACGCCGCAGACCACCAAAACGACGCTGAGATCGTCCGAGAGATCCTCACGGACGCCGAGGGCGAGCTCGCCGACGCGCGGACGACGGTGGCTGAGCAGGCAGAGCAGATCAAGGCCCTGCGCGCCGACCTCGACGTCGTGTGTGGGGCCAGGGTGCTGCTGCACTTCGGTCAGTTGGACAGCGTCCACCCGACCGAAGCCGCGGCCCAGGCCCACGCCCGGTCCCTCGGGTGCCCCGCCGACAAGTGGGGCCCGGCGAGCAGCAAGCCCGCGACCGAGGTCCCGTGGCGCACTGCCGATCTGTCGGACTTCGCCGTCCAGGACGGTGGTGCCGGATGATCACCCAGCTCACCGCGCTGCTCACCGGCGCTCCCACATGGGTGTCCTGGACCGCCCCGCTGATCGGCGTCGCTCTCGCTCTGGCCTTGGCGGCCTGGGGCGTTGGGCGGCTGCGGCGGTCGGTGTGGCTGTCGGGCATCGGCCCGCAGGCCATCGTCGCCCTCGGCGGCGTCGCCGTGTCCGTACACGGACTGTGGGGCTTCGCCACCCAGACCATCGGCCTGCCCGAGCTGCTCGCGGTCGCGTTCATCGGCGTTTTCGACGCAGCCGAGATGGTGCTGCTGGTCATGCTCTACCGCGCCGCCGACCCCGACGTCGGCTGGACGCGGCAGCTGCGGATGATGCACCGCACCGCCTGGTTCATCGTCGTCTTCTCCGGCGCGATGAACGCCCTGCACGCCCCGAACCTGGCGGCGGCACTGGTGCTGATGTGCGTCCCGGGCCTGGCGGCGTGGCTGATCGAACTCCAGCTGCGGCACAAGCTCGGCGCCGCGGGCCCGGAGGATGATCCGTCGTCCCGGCCGGGGCCCGCGCGGCTGCTGGCCCTGATCTGGCAGCACGGCTGGGCCGCCCTGTTCGCCGTCCTCGGCCTGGACGCCCGCAGCGAGGGCGACGCCATCGCCCGTGCCGCGCTCGCCCACCGGGCAGCCCGCCGCGTCTACCGCCTGCGCCTCGCTCTCGAAGCCAAGGACTCCGGCAAACGCTTCCCGCGCGTCTCCCGCCGGCGGATCGCGGCGCAGCGGGTGCTGGGCCGCGCGGAGATCGCCGCTGACGAGGACCAGGCCCTGACGATGTCCCGCCACATGGCCTCCCTCACCGGAGTCGACACCGTCGCCACCCTCGACTACGCCGACCCCGAAGCCGTCGTGAACATGGTCGAGAAGCTCGCCATCACCCCCGCCGCCCAGCACCTGGCGGCCGGTGGCCGCGCGGCAGAGGCGGAAGCCGCGCGGCGGCGCGCGGAAAGCGCGCGGCAGGAAGCCGAGGCCGCGCGGCAGCGCGCGGAAGACGAACTCACCGCCGCCCGCACCGCGCTGACCGAGGCCCGGAAGGAAGCCGAACGGGTCCTCGCCGACCGGGACGCCGCGCTCGCGGACCGCGAGGAGGCCGACTCCGCTGTGGCCGACGCGCGGCAGCGCGCGGAGACCGCGCGGCAGGAAGCCGAGGGTGCGCGGAAGCGCGCGGAAGACGCGCGGGACGAGGCGCAGGCCGCGCGGGAGCGCGCGGAAGACGAACTCGCCAAGGCGCGGGAGGCGGTCGCCGATCAGCGGGTCCTCCTCACGACCCTCCAGGGTGAGCAGGACGTCCACAAGGACACGCTGGCCCAGCTCACGCGCCAGATCCGGGAGGCAGAGACGCTGCGGGACCGGCTCCGCGGCGATCTCGCCGACCTCACCCCCGATGCCCCCAGCGGCGCGGCGGACGGGCAGCCGATGTGGCGTTCGGACGCCAAGCAGCGCGGCTGGGAGTACTACACGCAGACCCTGACCGGCTCCGGTGGCACCACCGAGCCGACCGCCGGCGCCCTGGCCGATCGGTTCGGCATCGATGCGGGCAACGCCCGCAACTGGCTGCGGGACTTCCGTGCCGCGCGCGCCGCGCAGCTTGCCGCGCGCGAACCGCGCGCCGCCGCGCGCCTGCCGCGCGCCGCCGCGCAGCCCGAACTCACCACCGCCTGAAGGAGCGCTTCGTGACACCCGCCCCGCACAGCCCCGAGCCAACCGGCCTGCTGATCCGCCTCTACAACCAGGTCGGCGCCGCCGTCGACATCACCGGCAACAACTCCTACGACAAGGTGACCCGCTGGCACTGCAACGGCTGCGGCAACACCTCCGACTGCCCCGAACAGGACTACCTGTCCTCCACCCGGCGCACGGCTAACGCGCACGCCGCCGCCTGCCGGGCCGCCTACTACCACCTCCGGTGGTGACCCGCTTCTGGGACCCGGACGGCGAGCGGTACGGCATCCCCACCTACCCGTACCGCCTCGCCCCGGAAGGCCTGGCGACCCGACGCCAGCTCCGCGCCCGCGGCCTGCGGCCCGGCGGCCAGCCCATCGCCGCCCAACTCCTGTGGCCCTCCCGCCGCTCCCGCACGGGGCCGCGGGCCGCCTACCTCTACCGCGTCGACGCCGCCCTGCCGGTACGGCCCATGACCCCGGCCCGGTGGGCAGCCCTGGAGCGGGCGCTGGCCGCTCGCCGCACCTGCCCCGCCTGCCGACGTGACACCGGCAGCACCATCCCCACCTCGCTTGGCGTCTGCGCGCTCTGCGCCGACGCGCCTGTCCTCGCCGCCTGAAGGAGCCCCATGCAGTCCCGTACTCGTCGTCTCCTGACCGTCGCCGCGCAGCTCGGCGCCGGTGGCCTCGTGGCCGCCAGCATCACCTCTGACCTCGCCCCCTACCAGGTGCCCGGCTCCACGACCGTCCAGTGCGCTCTCGCCGTGGGCGCCTGTGCCTTCATCGGGGTCGGCCAGGCCGTCGACCTCCTCACGGGCACCATCCACCACTGCCAGGACTGCTCCATGACCGTCCGGCTGCGAGGGATGGGCGCAGCAGACGCTCGGCGCTGGCAGGAGGCCCTCGCCGACCACCCGCAGCACCGCCTGCCCCACTGAACGCCGAACGACGGAGGTCCCGGCCCTGCAAGGCCGGGACCTCCCTTTCTTCCGGGTGGCCGCTGCTGCCAGGCGTCCGGCCACCCGTGCCCGTCCCGTACGAGACAGGAGCACACCCAGCATGACACCGCACACCTTCACCAACCGCCCCCAGCACGCCACCAACGCCCTGCGGGGTGAGTGGTGATGGAGTTCTTCGGCCTGTTCGGCAACGACCGCGAGATGGCGGAGACCACCTACAGCGGGCGCGAGTCGGCGTCCGATCGTGCGGCCCGAAAGCGCCGCGAAGGGCACCGCCGCAACGCCACCGCCACCTACCGCCAGGGGCAGGCGTGGGAGGACGCCGAGCGCGAGCGGCAGGACCGTGGTGGGAGGCGGCGCCGGTGACCAGCCGCCTGTCCCCCGAGCTGCTGAACGCGCGGTCGTTGGCGGCGGTCGCCACCGTCCCGCCGTCCTACGACGGCGTCGCTGCCTGCGCCCCGCACATCGACCTGTTCGACCTGGCCAGCAGCGGCCACTCGCCCGCCGACATCCGCCACCGGGCCGCGGGGATCTGCGCCCGCTGCCCGCTCGCGGCCCGGTGCGCCTTCCGCATCCAGCCGCCCCGCCGCTACCGCCCCGCATGACCACCGCGGCCCGCACCAGCTGCGGGCCGCCCTCCGCCTTCAGGGAGCCTTCATGTTCGCTTGCCTGCTGATCCGCCGTCCCCGCCGCCTGCGCCGTCTGCGGCGGCGTGCAGCCGCCGCCGCACCGACCACCCGCACCTACCTGCCCGGCCTCCTGGCCGAACCGCCCCGCACCCGCCCTGGCGTGCCGGTACCGGACGCCGAGGAGCTGGAGGTCAAGGCGAAGCTCCACTCCCTGATCATCGGCCCCGTCCCGCTGAGGGGCGGTCGCGGTGACTGACGCCACCACCGAGGCCAAACCCGCCGAGGCCGGGGAGGAGACGCCGCCGGAGGGCGGGTGGCCGCTGGCGGACGGCGGATGCTGCGCCGCCTGCCCGATCCGCGCCGGGTGCGCGCTCGCGGCGGAGACCTACCGGGTCTGCCCGATCACCGGCACGGTCCCGCCGACCGCGCCGCCGCCCCGCGCCCCGGAACCGCCCGCAGGGCCCACCAACGTCTACGACGACCCCGACGCCCTCCTCGACGTCCAACCCGAGCCCGGGACGGAGACGGGGCCGGGACGGCGGTTCGATGCGACCGCCGTCGCCAGCCGCGGCGTCGAAGCGGCCATCTCCAGCGCCTTCGGCCTGGGGTGGACCGACATCGCCGCCTTCCTCATCGAGCGGGGCGGCGGGCGGACCGACTCCGAGGGCAACCCCGTCGACTGGGGCCGCCTCCAGATCAAGAGGAACTTGTTGTGCGGCGCGCTGGCGATGGCGGTGCCGCTGGGGGAGCACACGGCGGCCGGGTGGGTCGCCGACACTCTCCACCGCTACACCCTCACCGCCGTCTTCGCCCCGGCCGGTACGGCAATCGCTTTCGCCGGGCCGGTCGTCATCGGGCTCTTCGTGCCCGGCTTCAGCGGCATCGCCCGGTTCATCATCGCCGCCGCCTGCACCGCCGGCCGCGCCGTGGTGTGGGTGGTGCGCTCCCGGCTCGGCTGGGTCATCACCCGCCCCGCCATCTGGGCCGTCATCGGCGGCATCGCTCTGCTCACCGGCCGCACCCTCCTCCGCTACTTCACAGGGGCCTGACCATGGACTTCTTCTACATCCTGGCCGGGGCCGCCCTCGGCTTCGTCATCATCGCCGCCCCCGGTGCGACCGGCCGCGTCGTGACGGCCCTGGTGCGCACTCGCCTCGGTCACATCGTCCTCAACCTGGCCGCCTGGGGCGCCCTGGGCTGGCTCGCCCTCCTGACCTACCGCTCCCTCCTCCACGCCCTCACAGGAGCCTGACCTATGGATCTCTTCGACAACCCTGCCGCGAACGCGTCGTTCGGCAGCCTCGCCTGCGCCGCCATCGGCACCGTCGTCATCGTCGCCGGATTCAAGTACAAGTGGCTCAAGGCCAAGTCCACCGTGCTCCTGGTCGCGGTGTTCATCCTGCTGGTCACCGTGAACTCGGGTGGCCTCCTCGGTGAGTTCGCCGGGGCCATCCGCCACGTCCTCAACGCGGGCGGCGAGGCCGCCGTGCAGGGGGTCTCCGGCACCAAGGTCACCCCTAACGCCCCGCACACCACCGTCAGCCCGGTCTCCGCAGGCGGCGCCGTCGTCGGCCTGTGCGGCATCGCCTGGTTCGGCGTGAAGTTGTTCGCCGCCAAGGGCAAGGCCAAGGACCTCAAGGAGATGTGCGTCGGCCTGGGCGTCGGCGTCTGCTACGGCACCGGCCTGGGCTTCACCGGCTACTTCGTCGCCGCCAGCGTGCTGGCTGCCAACAACGTCGGCCTGTGGCTCGTCGGCGGATGAGCCGGGGCACGACGGTCCTCCACACCCCCTTTTTCGGCGGGTGTGGTGGGCCGCCGTGCCCCGGAACCGCCGCCGACGGAGGACGACATGAGCACCACCCACCACCAGCCCCAGGGTGACGTCCTCCCCACCGAGGACCACCCCGTCTGCACCGACCTCAAACCCACCAACACCACCACCCCCGCTCACCCCGAACAGGCCCCCGC
>NZ_VKJP01000374.1 GCF_007280575.1 Streptomyces benahoarensis | reverse complement strand
GCGTGGTGGTGGGCGGGGACGGTGACAGGGCGGCCCGTCCGCGGTGGTGGCCCGGCCCGTCCGCGGTGGTGGCCCGGCCCGTCCGCGGTGGTGGCCCGGCCCGTCCGCTGCCGCCGTCGCACGCCACTCGTCCGCGGCCGCCGTCGCACGCCGCGGCGGTACCACCCGCCCACCTGCGCCCGCGGCCGGGCCGTCCCTCTCCCGTAGGGGGTACGTACACCTCCGGTAGGGGGCACGGGTGATACCGCAGTCAGAGGTCCATCGGTCCGGGAATGGGTCCATGGGCCGATGTGCGGCATTCGCGGGAAAACCATCATGGAGTCATGAGCAGCGCAACGATCACCCCAGCAGCCGGACACCCGGCATCCCTGCACCCGATGAAGGGCGCCACGGCCCTCGGCCCCGCCCACAGCGGCGGCCATCCGGTCGGCAGCGCCCTGCGCGCCGTGAAGGTCTTCGCTACGGCCGCCTTCAGCGTCGTCCTCCTCGGCGAGTACGGAGAGGAGAGAGCCGACCGCCGCGTACCCCGCCCCCGCGCCACCGACCGGATACGCGCCTGACCGGACGCGTCCCCGACGGGACCTCCGGCATCCGGCACCGGGCAGCCGCCCGCGTCTGCCACCGCGCGTCCGGGCGCGTCCACCACCGGACATCTGGTTGACCGGAAACGGTTACGGGCCGTCGGCCCGGATCGGCTAGCGTCGCCGCTGAGAGCGTGCAGGGCGATGGGGAGGGGAACGAGTGTCTGCCGCCGACGGGACGCGGACGTGGACATGGCGGCGTACGTGGGCGCAGAGCGTCGCGCACCCGCACCGCACGGTCATCGCCGGAGCACTGCTCGCGGCATCCCTCATCGGACTGGGCGTGCTGTACACCGTCCACCCGCTGGCGATGCCCGACATAGAGGTCTACCGCGCCGAGGGACAGGCCGCCGCCTCCGGCAGTGATCTCTACGGCTTCACGACCACCAAATGGAACCTCCCGGCCACCTACCCGCCGTTCGCGGCCCTGCTCTTCATCCCCACCACCTGGGTCTCCCTCGCCACCCTCAAGATCGTCTGCTTCGTCGCCAACGCCGGACTGCTCGCCGCACTGATCCAGCTCTCCTGCAAGGCCGCCGGGGTACGGCGCTCCGCCTACACCGCGCCCACCGTCCTCGGCGCCACGGCGCTCGGCATCTGGCTGGAGCCGGTCTTCCAGACCCTGATCTTCGGCCAGGTCAACCTCGCCCTCACCTGCCTCGTCCTTTGGGATCTGGCCCGGCCCGACGGCGCCCGCTTCAAGGGGCTCGGCGTCGGCATCGCCGCCGGGGTGAAGCTGACTCCGGCGATCTTCGCGGTCTACCTCCTCCTCACCGGCCGGGGAAAGGCCGCCTGCACCGCGCTCGCCGGGTTCGCCGGGTCGGTCCTGCTCGGCCTGCTGGTGCTGCCGGACGCCAGCATCGACTTCTGGACCCGGCGGATGTTCGAGACGGACCGGGTCGGCAAGGTCTGGATCGTCGACAACCAAGCACTTCAGGGCCTGCTGGCCCGCGTCCTGCACACCCCCGAGCCCGGCGCCGTCTGGGCGGGCGCCGCGCTGCTCACCGCGATCGGCGGGCTCTGGGCCGCCCACCGCGTCCACCGGCGCCGCGGATCGGACCTCTGGGGCGTGCTGTGCACCGCCGTCACCGCGCTGCTCGTCTCGCCGATCAGCTGGTCCCACCACTGGGTCTGGTGCGTCCCGCTGCTCATCGCGCTCGCCGCGCACACCCACCGCGTCCCCTGGCGCCGCGCGCTGCTCGCCGCGGTCACCGTCGCGTTCACCGCCCGCACCCTGTGGATCGTCCCGCACGCCGGCGACCGTGATCTGCACTTCACCTGGTGGGAACAGCCCCTGACCTCGCCGTACCCCCTGCTCGGCCTGGCCCTCCTCGCCGCGGTGGTCCGGTACACCCGCACCGCCCCCGAAGTGCCGGGCGCGGCCTCCGGCAGCGCCGTCCCCCGTCCCCGGACCGTCGCCGCCGGGGCGGCCCGAATACCGGCCCCGGCGGCGGCCGTACCGGACGGCGGCAGGGAAGCGGCGAAGGGCGCGAGCTGAGCCCCAGGGCTCAGGCGTCCTCCTCCGCCGACAGCAGCTCGGTCGCGTCCACGATGCGGTACGCGTAGCCCTGCTCGGCGAGGAAGCGCTGGCGGTGGGCGGCGAAGTCCTGGTCGACGGTGTCGCGGGCGACGACGGAGTAGAACCGCGCCTCGTGCCCGTCCGCCTTCGGACGCAGCACCCGGCCCAGCCGCTGGGCCTCCTCCTGGCGGGAGCCGAACGTCCCGGAGACCTGGATCGCGACCGTCGCCTCCGGCAGGTCGATCGAGAAGTTCGCCACCTTCGAGACGACCAGCACCGAGATCTCGCCCTCCCGGAAGGCGTCGAAGAGCTTCTCGCGCTGCGCGTTCGTCGTCTCGCCCTTGATCACCGGAGCGTCCAGATGCGCGCCCAGCTCGTCCAGCTGATCGATGTACTGCCCGATGACCAGCGTCTGCTCGCCCTGGTGCCGACGGACCAGCGCCTCGGTGACCCGCTGCTTGCTGTCGGTCGTCGCGCAGAAGCGGTACTTCTCCTCGGTCTCCGCCGTCGCGTACGTCAGCCGCTCCGAGTCGGAGAGGCTGACCCGCACCTCGACGCAGTCCGCGGGCGCGATGTACCCCTGCGCCTCGATCTCCTTCCACGGCGCGTCGAACCGCTTCGGGCCGATCAGCGAGAAGACGTCCGATTCCCGGCCGTCCTCCCGCACCAGCGTCGCGGTCAGCCCGAGGCGGCGCCGGGCCTGGAGGTCGGCGGTGAACTTGAAGACCGGCGCGGGCAGCAGATGCACCTCGTCGTAGACGATCAGGCCCCAGTCCCGGGAGTCGAACAGCTCCAGATGCCGGTAGACGCCCTTCCGCTTCGTCGTCAGCACCTGGTACGTGGCGATGGTGACGGGCCGGATCTCCTTCTTCGTCCCGCTGTATTCGCCGATCTCGTCCTCGGTCAGCGTGGTCCGCTTCACCAGCTCGTGCTTCCACTGCCGGGCCGAGACGGTGTTGGTGACCAGGATCAGCGTCGTGGCCTTCGCCTGCGCCATCGCACCGGCCCCCACCAGCGTCTTTCCCGCACCACACGGCAGTACGACGACGCCCGAGCCGCCGTGCCAGAAGCCCTCGACGGCCTGCTGCTGGTACGGCCGCAGCGCCCAGCCGTCCTCGACGAGCGCGATCGGGTGGGCCTCGCCGTCGACGTATCCGGCGAGGTCCTCGGCGGGCCAGCCGAGCTTCAGCAGCGTCTGCTTGATCTGGCCGCGCTCGGAGGGGTGCACCACGACGTTGTCGGGGTCGAGGCGCGCGCCGACCAGCGGCTGGACCTTCTTCGACCGCAGCACCTCCTCCAGCACCGGCCGGTCGGTGGTCGTCAGTACCAGCCCGTGCGCGGGGTGCTTGACCAGCGTCAGCCGCCCGTACCGCGACATGGTCTCGGCGATGTCGACGAGCAGCGCGTGCGGCACCGGATACCGCGAGAACTGCACCAGCGCGTCCACGACCTGCTCGGCGTCGTGCCCGGCCGCCCGCGCGTTCCACAGCCCGAGCGGCGTCACCCGGTACGTGTGAATGTGCTCCGGCGCCCGCTCCAGCTCCGCGAACGGCGCGATGGCCCGTCGGCAGGCGCCCGCCGACTCGTGGTCCACCTCCAGCAGCAGCGTCTTGTCGCTCTGGACGATCAAGCAGGACACACATACCTCCATGAATAGGATCGCCAGGTGACAACTGAAACACCCGAAGCATCTATTCCGGCTCGGGCTCTGCCCCGTGCCCGGCGCCGGAAGGGCGTCACCGCAGACGCGCCGGGGATGCGCGCCGCTCTCTATGTTCGCCTATCGCGCGACACCGAAGAGAGCACTTCTCCAGAGCGCCAGCGTACGGCCTGTGAGGCGCTGTGCGAGGCGCGCGGGTGGAAGGTCGTGGCGATCGAGGAAGACATCGACGTATCCGGCTACTCGCGTGGGCCGGACCGCCCCGGCCTTCAGCGGATCCTGGCGCGCCTCGCCGAGTTCGACGTGATCGTCTTCTTCAAGATCGACCGCCTCGCCCGGTCAACGGTGGACTTCGCCGAGATCATGAAGATCACACAGAACGGGGGTGTCGCGCTCGCGTCAGCCAGTGAGCCCCTGGACCTCACGTCCTCCATGGGCCGCGCCATGGCAAAGGTGATCGCCGTCTTCGCGGAGCTGGAGTCCGACACCATCGGCATGCGGGTCTCCAACGCGCATGAGCACCTGCGCCGGGAAGGCCGCTGGACCGGGGGACGAGTCCCGTACGGCTACCAGGTCGTCCCGAATCCCGACGGGCCGGGGCGCACCCTGGCGGTCCACCCGGAGGAGGCGAAGACGGTCCGCAAGATCGTGGAACGTGTCCTGGCGAAGGACTCGCTCATGAAGATCGCGACGGATCTCAGCAAGTCCGACGTCCCGTCCCCGGGACACTCGTCACGTCAGCCCACCGGCAGGCGCAGCGACTCCAAGCAGTGGTACACGACCACACTCAAGAGCCTGCTCACCAACCCCCAGCTCCTCGGCCAGGTCATCGAGGACGGCAAGCCGATCCTCCGCACGGACGGCCTTCCGCTCGTCACGCGCCCGCCCATCCTGGACATGGACACGTGGCACGCGTTGCAGGACGAGCTGAAGCGGCGGGCCGGGACGGGCGAACAGCGCCGCCACGGTACGGCCCTGCTCCGCGCCGTCCTGTACTGCGGCGTGTGCCACTCGCGCATGTACACGTACACCTCCAAGGGGAAGCTCCGTTACCGCTGCATCGGGCGCCTGAAGCAGCGCCAGCGGACGGGCGAACAGGGCACGTGCTACGGCCCGTCCGTCCCGGCGGAGCACACCGAGAAGCACGTGACGGAGCTGTTCCTTGAGAAGTTCGGCCGACTGGAAGTCGTGCGGATGGTGGAGCATGCCGGGGAGGACTTCCGCCCGCAGATCCGGCAGGCCGAGGAAGTGCTCAGCGACCTTGAGAAGGACCGGTACGAACGCGGCCTGTTCAAGGGGGACGACGGCGCGAAGCGTTACGCCGACCAGTACGCGAAGCTGGAGGACAGGCTGGCGTCGCTCAAGGACATGCAACGCGGTGCCAAGCCCGCCGGGATGGAGGCAGTGCCCACTGGTCAGACGTACGGCGAACTGTGGAAGGCCGCGAGCGTGGACAAGCGGGATCTTCTGTTGGATGCCGGGGCATACGTGGAAGTGGCCCCAGCGAAGCGGGGCGCACGCAGGATGGACACCTCACGGCTCGCTGTCTTCTTCGGGGAGGAAGGCAAGATCCGTCGTGCCGACGCAGACGGCAAGGATGTGGAGAAGGTCGTCCGGATGCCATCGCACTGGACCTTGAGGCGCAGTAAGCGCGCCTGAGCGTCGTTCACGGCCCGTTGCTGGACTCCCGTCCGGTGGTGGGCCGTTCCTGTGCCAGAGGGGCGCCGGGCGGCGAGGCGTGGCGGAACGCATGACGAGTGGCTGACAGTCGGCGGGGGACCCCTGGCGTGCAATCTGGGGATCGCTACGTCTTAGCCGCTCACCCTGCCCGTAGGGGACGGGTGGGGGCAGGGCCCGGCCCGTAGG
>NZ_VKJP01000373.1 GCF_007280575.1 Streptomyces benahoarensis | reverse complement strand
GGTCGCGGCCGGGGGCGTGCCCGCGTGCGTCGGGGACGGGCCCGGGGGCCGGCCCGGCCGCCAGCCCCGGAGGGGGTCAGGAGTAGTCATGGTAGTGGGAGACCTCGACGTTCTGGAGGACCGCGAGGGCGTCCTCGACCAGCACCGCCGCGTTGAAGTACGCCGTCATCAGGTGCGACGTGATGCCCTTGCGGTCGACGCCCATGTTCCGCATCGCCAGGCCGGGTTCGACCTCGTCCTCAACCTTTGCGGGGCGCAGCCCCACCACGCCCTGCTCGGCCTCGCCGACGCGCATCAGCAGGATCTCGGTGGTCCCGATGCCCGCGCCGCCGGAGAACGGCACCTTGTCGGAGGGGAGCAGCGGCACACCGCGCCAGGTGAGCAGCGGGCTGCCGAACCGGTTGTCGATGACCGGGGGCACGCCCCGGCGGGTGCACTCCCGGGCGAACGCGGCGATGGCGCGCGGGTGCGCCAGGAAGTAGCCGGGCTGCTTCCAGACCCGGGTCAGCAGTTCGTCGAGGTCGTCGGGGGTCGGGGCGCCGGTGCGGGTCTGTACCCGCTGGCCGGGGGCCACATTGCGGAAGAGGCCGAATTCCGGGTGATTGAGCAGGGAGGCTTCCTGACGTTCCCGCAGCGCGTGCACGGTGAGGTTGGCCTGCGCACGGGTCTGGTCGATGGGCCCGTTGTAGAGGTCGGAGACCCGCGTGTGGACCCGCAGCACGGTCTGCGCGAGGGTCATGTGGTACTCGCGGGGCGTGTCCTCGTAGTCGACGTAGGTCGCGGGGAGTTCGGGTTCGCCGATGTGCCCGGCGCTGAGGTCGACCGGCACCTCGGCGCCCGGCAGGACACCGTCCGCCACGAGGTAGGCGTCCAGCGCTCCCCGTACCGTCGCGTCGCGGTCGCACAGCCCGGAGAGCGTGGCGCGGTCGACGCAGAGGGCCACGCCGGGGGTGAGCGCCTTGACGCGGTACGGCAGGGGCGCGGCGCGGGTCCAGGCGTCGAGGTCGAAGAACTGGCCGTCGGCGATCACTTCGAGCAGGGCGTCCTCGCCGTAGCGCCCGCTCACCCGCTTCTCGGCGCGTCCCTGGGCGATCACCCACAGCCGGTCGTGCGCCTCGCCCTCCGCCGCCAGGATCTGCCCGGCGCCGAAGGGGACTTCGGTGAAGGCGTCCGCCAGCTCGGCGAGCAGCGCGTCGTCGGCCTCCCGGAGGTAGGGCAGCTCCCGCAGGTCGCCCGGGATGACGCGGGTCGTTCCGCCGTCGCTGTGGGTGCTGATGCGGTCGTCGCCGAGGACGTAGGTCCGGCGGCGGTTGACGCGGAAGACACCGGATTCGACGTCCACCCAGGGCAGGGCGCGCAGGAGGTAGCGCGGGGTGATGCCGCGCATCTGGGGTGTGGTCTTGGTGGTGGTCGCGAGTTGCCGTGCGGCATCGGGGGTGAGGCTGGTCCGGTCGCTCACAGGGGCTCCTTGCCGAAGGAAGTGCCGACCGGTGGGGCCGGCCGGTACGCGGTGAGCCGATCGTCGATTTCCGATCCCGCCGCCCGCAACCGGCCGCTGCGCGGGTGCGGCCGGAAAGTTTCGCCGTACGGGAGGCGCGGATTCCGCACAGCTGATCGAGCGCCCGCCGCCGCACCGTCGCTGCCCTGCGCGCGCTTCCATCACGGGCCCTCGCGGCGCCGTCCTGTTGCGCTCCGTCGAACGTTCCTCACACGACGCGATTTGCCTCGCGAAAGACCTTTGATCGCCCTCAAGTGAGGCTTATACCAGCAATTTGACGTCTCGTCAGTTCCGCTGGCCTCCGTCGGTCACCGCGAAGAGGTGCGGGCGCGGCGCAGTGCCCGTGAAGTAGGGGTTGCCGGTGGAGAGAAAGGGATGCGCGGCCGAGGCTTCGTCGTGCACGATGGCTGACCAGGCACTTCTGGCGTTTTCTTGACGCCGGGGCCGTGATCGTTCTTGACTGCCACGGTCATCCCCGCCTCGGGGCACCTCTCACCGAAGGTCGTGAACATGCTGGCTGACGCCCCCTCCGCCACCGAAGTGGTCGGGCAGTTCCTGCTCGGTGACTCGTTTGCCTGCCTGGCCGGTCGTTCGGCCTGGCGGCAGGGCGGGATCACCCATCGCCATTACACCTGGCTCGGTGACGACGAGGCGGCGCGGCAGCTGGCGGAGGATCTTGAGGCGTATGTGGCGGCCGTGGACTGGACGGCCAAGCCCTTCACCAGCTTCGTCGCGACGTTCTCCGGGCCGCTGGAGGTGCCGGAGAACGAGTTCGAGCGGCTGATGTGGCAGCAGCTGCAGGGCGTGCACGACCACGACAGCCGTACGCACGGCTGGGCCGAGGGGTACGACCACGATCCGCAGTCGGGGGCGTTCGCCTTCAGCGTCGCCGGGCACCCGTTCTTCGTGATCGGGCTGCACGAGACGCATGTCCGGGTCGGCCGTCGGCCGCCGTTCCCGATGCTGGCCTTCAACTCCCATGCCCAGTTCGACCGGATAAAGGCGGCCGGGCTCTGGGACCGGCTCCAGGAGAAGATCCGCAAGCAGGACATCGAACTCCAGGGCGACATCAACCCGAACCTGCTGGAGTACGAGAAGCTGTCGGAGGCCCGGCGGTACTCGGGCCGCCCGAAGCCGGCGGACTGGGTGTGCCCGTTCTCCGCCCAGGTGAGCAGCTAGTCGCCACCCCGGCCGTCGTACGGCGAGGGGCCCGGCCGGGAGATTGCGGCCGGGCCCGTTTCGTTTTCCGGGGTCCGTTTCGCGGGGCGGGCCTCAGTGGTGGACGGGGATGCGGTCCGTACCGGGCGCCGGGGCGGAGACAGGCGCGGCGGGCGGTACGGCGTCGGTGTTCGAGGGCCACCGAGGCGAAGGACAGGACGAGGGCGGAGGCGGCAAGGGCGGCGCCGACAGCGTTGGGGGCCGTGTAGCCGAGATGGGCCGTGAGGGCGAGGCCGCCGAGCCATGCCGCGAGGGCGTTGCCGAGGTGGAAGGCGCCGATGTTGACGGCATTTATTTACTTGCAAGCGCGGGATGTTGCAGCAGCGTAGATTCTGGCGGCCGAGGGCGGCTGCTCGGGCCGCTCCCTACGGAGCGTCCGCGCGCCGGATCGCGAGGACCGCCGCGTCGTCGCCGAGCCGCCCGTTGACGTACGCCAGCAGGTCCGCGTGGAGCAGCCGCAGGACGTCGCGGGGGCCGCATCCGCTCCATGCAACGGCGCGGTCGGCCAGCGGGTAGAAGGCGCCCTCGGCGTTGCGGGCCTCGGTGACGCCGTCCGTGACGAGCAGGAGCAGATCGCCCGGCGCGAAGGCGAAGGTGTCGACCCGGAACGAAGCGGGGCCGCCGAGCCCGCCGAGGCCGATCGGCAGGGCGATGTGCCGGGCGTCAAGGGTGCGTACCTCCCCGTCGCGCAGCAGCAGGGGCGGCGGATGTCCGCAGGTGATCGTGTGGACCCGCGGTTCGCGGTCGGGTAGGTCGAGCAGGGTGGCGGTGGCGAAGACCTCCTCCTCGTCCGGGGCGTCGCTCCCCCACTGCGCGGTGTCCCAGCGGATCGCGCCGTCGAGATGCTCCGCGAGGGCGGGCAGCGGTGCCCGGCGGTGCGCGGCCGCCCGGAAGGCCCCGAGGAGCAGCGCGGCGTGCCCGTACGCGGGCAGCCCCTTGCCGCGGACGTCACCGATGAGCAGCCGGGTGCTGTCGCCCGTACGGGCGGCGGCGTACAGGTCGCCCCCCATCTCCGCCTCCTCCTCGGCGGCGAGATAGAGCGAGGCGATCTCCAGGGGGCCGCTGCGGGCGGGCGGCGGGCGCAGCAGCACCCGCTGGGCGACGTCCGCCACCGAACGGGTCGTGGCCAGCCGCCGTTCGATGCGGTCGCGGACCACGGTGAAGAGCACCACCAGGGTGCCGACGAGGATCAGCGCGACGATCTGCACCTGGTGGTTGCGGGAGGTGGCGTCGCCGCTGATGACCCCGATGACGACCTGGGCGACGACGGCGAGCACCGCGATCGCCGCCGTGACCAGCGGCCCGGCGAACGCCGCGGTGAACGTGGGGGCGGCCACCAGCAGCGGCCCGAGGTGCACCTCGGGCGGGAAGAGGCTGTCGACCACGCAGATGGCGCAGATGAGCGCGAGCGGGATCAGCACGAGATACCGGGTGAGCTCCCGGCGTTCCCGCAGTGCGCGCAGCTCGCGAAAGGCCATGTGTCATGCTCGCACCGCGGCGGCCGACGCGCCCGGCGACCCGTTACGTGTCGGAAGCCGACGCGGTCCCCGTTCCCTCGCGCGTCCGCAGGCCGCGTACCTGCGGTGACAGCAGCGCCGCGGCGGAGGCCAGGAACACCAGGGCGGCACACCCGGCCAGGGCGTGGCCGAGGCCGACGGCCGCCGCGAGCGGCCCGGCGACCAGCAGCGCGAGCGGTGCGAAGGCCAGGGAGCCGAAGGCGTCGTAGGCGCTGACCCGGGAGAGGACGGCGTCCGGGACCTCGCGCTGGAGGGTCGTCGACCACAGCACGCCGAAGATGTCGCCGGAGACGCCCGAGACGAACATCGCTGCCATGCTCAGCGGCACCGGCGCGTGCACGGCGAGCAGGCCGATCGGCAGGGCCATCGGGAAGGTCGCCAGGACCGCGACGAGAACGGGGCGGCGCACCCGCAGTCGCGCGGCCAGTCCGGCACCGGCCACGGTGCCCAGGGCCTGAGCGCCGACCAGCAGCGACCAGGCGCGGGCACCGCCCAGGTCGCGTTCGGCGATCAGTGGACCGAGCACCCCGACGTGGACGTTGAGCGCGGCCACGACGAGGGAGAACTGCGCGACGACCACCCACAGCCACTGCCGCCCGGCGAACTCCCGCCACCCCTCCCGCAGATCCGCCCACCCGGAGACGGTGGAGCGGGGCGCCGCCGTCAGCCGCAGGCCCCGGATGAGGGCCGCGCTCACCAGGAAGGAGGCGGCGTTCAGGGCCAGGGCCCAGCCCGCGCCGACGAAGGCGACGGTGACGCCGGACAGAGCGAGGCCGAGCAGCATCGAGGAGTTGGTGCCGACCTTGAGCAGGCCGTTGGCCCGTTGGAGCCGATCCGCCGGGACGATCTGCGGCACCGCTCCGGCCATCGCCGGGGTGAACAGCGCGGTGGCGAGACCGGCCAGCACGGCGAGCGCGCAGAACAGCGGCAGCGGCGCCCGGCCGGTCAGCGCCATGGCGGCCAGTCCCGCGTACGCGACACAGCCCGCCAGATCCGCGACGATCATCACCCGGGAGCGGGACACCCGGTCCGCGATCACGCCGCCGACCAGGATGAACACCAACTGCGGCAGGGCCTGACAGGCGAGGACCAACGAGAGACGCCCCGGCGTCGCCCCGGGCAGCGCCAGCACCGCGAAGGCGAGCGCCACCCGCGCGAAGCTGTTGCCGAGGACGGAGATCGTACGGGCGGCGACAAGCAGCGCGAACCGCCGGTCATGCCGCAGGGACAGTGACGCCGAGGCGGGGGCTGTGGTCACGGGGCGCAGCGTACGGGCCGCCGGGGAGGGCTCACGGCGGTTTCGCGACAGCCGACGGCCGCGCCCTCGAAGGGAGTTGGAGGTGGCCGGTGCCGTCGAGGAGTGCGGGACGAGGTGGAGGGGGCCGGCGGCCCGTACGC
>NZ_VKJP01000372.1 GCF_007280575.1 Streptomyces benahoarensis | reverse complement strand
CCCCTCCTACGCTGAGTGCGTGAACTGATCCAGTTTGCCCCGGTCTGCCCGTCGATGGGGCGGGCGCTCCGGGGCGACGGCCGGTGGAAGCAGGTCGGGTGATGAGCGGAGACGGCCAAGGGGGACACGGGGAGGCCACCGCGGACGGGCCGCGGGCGGAGCGGGCCGGGGCGCCCGGTGCGGGAACCGGGCGGGCGGAGCCGGGAAGCGGGCCGCAGGCGGGGCAGGCCAAGGGTGCCCACCCCGCCCCCCGCCGCTGGTGGGCTCTGGTCACCATCGCGCTCGCGCAGCTCATGGTGGTCCTCGACGCCACGATCGTGAACATCGCTCTGCCGTCGGCGCAGCGGGAGCTGGGGATTTCGGATGCGGAGCGGCAGTGGGTGATCACCGCGTACACGCTCGCGTTCGGTGGGTTGTTGCTGTTGGGCGGGCGGATCGCGGATCTCGTCGGGCGGAAGACGACGTTCATGGTGGGGCTGGTGGGGTTCGCGGTGGCGTCCGGGCTCGGGGGTGCGGCGAGCGGGCCGGGGTTGCTGTTCGGGGCGCGGGCGTTGCAGGGGGCGTTCGGGGCGCTGCTGGCGCCGTCCGCGCTGTCGTTGCTGACGACGACGTTCACGGAGGGGAAGGAGCGCGGCAAGGCGTTCGGGATCTATGGGGCCATCGCGGGTGGCGGGGCGGCGATCGGGCTGATCGTGGGCGGGCTGCTGACCGAGTATCTGGACTGGCGCTGGTGCCTGTATGTGAACGTGCCGATCGCGGCGCTGGCGTTCCTCGGCGCCGCGGTGTTCCTGCACGACCGTCCGGAGCGGGGCGGCGCCCGCCTCGACATCCCCGGTGTGCTGCTGGGCTGCGGCGGGCTCGTCGCGATCGTCTACGGGTGCGGCGAGGCACGGCCGCGGGGCTGGGGCGATGCGCTGGTGGTGGGGCTGCTGTGCGGGGGCGTCGCGCTGCTCGCGGTGTTCGCGGTGTGGCAGACGCGGGCCCGCCATCCGCTGCTGCCGCTGCACATCGTGCGGGACCGCAATCGTGGCGGCGCGTTTCTGACGATGGCGCTGGCCACCATCGCGCTGTTCGGCATGTTCCTTTTCCTGACCTATTACTTCCAGGTTGTGCTCGGCTATTCGCCGGTGAAGGCCGGAATGGCGTTTCTGCCGATGACCGTCGCAATCATCGTCGGCTCGACGCAGATATCGGCGCGGCTGCTGCACCACCTCCCGCCGCGGCTGCTGATGGTGCCCGGTGCGCTGCTCGCGGCGAGCGGGCTGTATCTGCTGACGTTCCTGACCTCGCGCTCCGCGTACGTCTCGCACGTACTGCCCGCCGAACTCCTCGTCGGGCTGGGCATGGGCCTGATC
Source organism: Streptomyces benahoarensis (assembly GCF_007280575.1). GTDB lineage: Bacteria > Actinomycetota > Actinomycetes > Streptomycetales > Streptomycetaceae > Streptomyces > Streptomyces benahoarensis. The sequence continues at coordinate 4,334 of NZ_VKJP01000372.1, read as the reverse complement.
TTCATGCCGGTGATGGCGACCGCCACCTCCGGCGTCGCGGCGCGGGACGCCGGGGTCACGTCGGCGACCGTCAACACGGCGCAGCAGGTGGGCGGCTCGATCGGGACGGCGCTGCTGAACACCATCGCGACATCGACCGGGGCGGCCTACATCGCGGACCGGCTGGCGGCCGCGGCACGGGCCGGACAGCTGACGCCCGCGGTGCACGCCGCCCTCGTCAAGGACGGGGTGGTCCACGGCTTCACCGTCGCGATCGGCGTCTCCGCGACGGTGATGCTGCTGGCCGCCTTCGTCGCGGGCCTGCTGGTCACGGCCCGGGCCCCACGGCACGGCCCGGCGCCCGGCCCCGACGCCGAGCCCACGACGGACACCACGCGCTGAGCAGGGACGGGGCCCCCGGTACGCCCCGCACCCGCCGCATTGCCAGCGGAAATACCCGCGGAAACACCTGTGAATTGGCCGCGCCCGGTCCAGTACGATATTGACGTTCCGTAAAGCAATTCCTCACTCACCGTAGCGACTTGGGAGCAGCCGGCAATGGCTCGACACCTCATCACCAGCGCCCTTCCGTACATCAACGGGATCAAGCACCTGGGCAACATGGTGGGGTCCATGCTCCCGGCCGATGTGTACGCGCGCTATATGCGCAAGCGCGGGCACGACGTCCTCTACATCTGTGCGACGGATGAGCACGGCACCCCGGCGGAGCTGGCCGCGAAGGCCGCGGGGCAGTCGGTGGACGCGTTCTGCGCCGAGCAGCACGACAAGCAGAAGGCGATCTACGACGGCTTCGGTCTGGAATTCGACCACTTCGGCCGCAGTTCCTCGCAGCAGAACGTCGAGCTGACGCAGCACTTCGCGCGCAAGCTCCACGAGAACGGCTTCATCGAGGAGCGGGCGATCCGCCAGGTGTACTCCAACACCGACGAGCGGTTCCTGCCCGACCGCTACATCGTCGGCACCTGCCCGCACTGCGGCTACGACAAGGCCCGCGGCGACCAGTGCGAGAACTGCACCCGGGTGCTCGACCCGACCGACCTGATCGACGCCCGCTCGGCGATCAGCGGCAGCGGCGACCTGGAGGTCCGCGAGACCAAGCACCTCTTCCTCCTCCAGTCCAAGCTCCAGCACGAGGTCGAGGGCTGGCTGGCTGGCAACGGCAGCAAGGAGTGGCCGACGCTCGCCTCCTCCATCGCCCACAAGTGGCTGACCGAGGGCCTCCAGGACCGCGCCATCACCCGCGACCTCGACTGGGGCGTCCCCGTCCCCGCCGACGTCTGGCCCGAGCTGGCCGCCGAGGGCAAGGTCTTCTACGTCTGGTTCGACGCGCCGATCGAGTACATCGGCTCGACGAAGGAGTGGGCGGACGCTGCGCGGGACACAGCTCCGGAGAGCCGCGACTGGAAGTCGTGGTGGTACGAGGCGGACGACGTGCGCTACACGGAGTTCATGGCCAAGGACAACGTCCCGTTCCACTCCGTGATGTTCCCGGCCACCCAGCTGGGCACCCGTGAGCCGTGGAAGAAGGTCGACTTCCTCAAGGCGTTCAACTGGCTCAACTACTACGGCGGGAAGTTCTCCACCTCCCAGCAGCGCGGCATCTTCACCGACGCGGCGCTGGAGCTGCTGCCCGCCGACTACTGGCGCTACTTCCTGATGGCGCACGCCCCGGAGTCCGACGACACCTCCTTCACCTGGGAGCTGTTCTCCTCCTCCGTCAACAAGGACCTCGCCGACACCCTCGGCAACTTCGTCAACCGCGTGCTGTCGTTCTCCCGCAAGCGGTTCGGCGACGAGGTCCCGGCCGGTGCCGCGGCGGGCGAGGCCGAGCGGAAGCTGGGCGAGGAGATCGCGCGGCTGCTCGCGGAGTACGAGGGCCACATGGAGGCGCTGCAGTTCCGCAAGGCCACGGCGTCGCTGCGCGCCCTGTGGAGCGCGGGCAACTCCTACCTGGAGGAGAAGGCCCCCTGGCTGGAGATCAAGACCGACAAGGACGCCGCGGCGCTGACGCTGCGCACCGCGATGAACCTCATCCACCTCTACGCGGTGGTCTCCGAGCCGTTCATCCCGGCGTCGGCGAAGGCCATGCGCGGCGCGTTCGCGCTGGCGGACGACACCGCGGCGTGGGTCACCGGCGAGGAGGCCGCGGCGCTGGCGTTCGTCCCGGCGGGTACGCCGTTCACGGTGCCGCCGGTGCTCTTCGCGAAGATCACCGAGGACGACCTGGAGGCGTACCGCGCGCGCTTCGGCGGCGGTGACGACGCGTAGCCACGACGGGCCCCACGTACGGCGAAGCCCCCGCGACCTTTCCGGAAGGTCGCGGGGGCTTCGCCGTATGCGGTGCCTGTGTCAGCCCTGGGTCTTCACCTGCGGCTTGCGGATGCTGAGGTGCAGCTCCTTCAGGCGCGCCTCCTCGACCTCGCTGGGTGCGCCCATGAGGAGGTCCTGGGCGTTGCCGTTGAGCGGGAAGGCGATGGTCTCGCGGATGTTGGGCTCGTCGGCCAGCAGCATCACCATGCGGTCGACGCCCGGGGCGATGCCGCCGTGCGGCGGGGCGCCGAACTTGAAGGCGCGGAGCATGCCGCCGAACTCCGCCTCGACGGTCTCCTTGTCGTAACCGGCGATGGCGAACGCCTTGTACATGACGTCCGGCTCGTGGTTACGGATCGCGCCGGAGGACAGCTCGGTGCCGTTGCAGACGATGTCGTACTGCCAGGCCAGGATGTCCAGCGGGTCCTTGGTCTCCAGCGCCTCCAGGCCGCCCTGGGGCATGGAGAACGGGTTGTGGGAGAACTCGATCTTGCCGGTGTCCTCGTCCTTCTCGAACATCGGGAAGTCGACGATCCAGCAGAAGCGGAACTCGTCCTCGACGAAGTGACCGGTGCGCTTGGCCGCCTCGACGCGGACCGCGCCCATGATCTTGGAGACCTCGTCGAACTCACCGGCGCCGAAGAAGACGGCGTGGCCGGGCGCCAGGCCCAGGGCCTCGACGAGCGCCTTGGTGTCCTCGTCGGTGAGGAACTTGGCGATCGGGCCGGTCAGCTCATTGCCCTCGGCGACACGGATCCAGGCCAGGCCCTTCGCGCCCTGCTGGACGGCGAAGTCGCCCATCTGGTCGAAGAACTTCCGCGACTGGCCCGCGGTGTCCGGCACGGCCAGCGCGCGGACGTGCTTGCCGGCGAACGCCTTGAAACCGGAACCGGCGAAGACGTCCGAGACGTCCACCAGCTCCAGCTCGGCGCGGAGGTCCGGCTTGTCGGAGCCGTACTTCAGCATCGACTCGCGGAACGGGATGCGCGGGAACGGCGAGGTGACCGTGCGGCCGTTGCCGAACTCGGTGAACAGCTCGGTCATGAGCTTCTCGATCGGCTGGAAGACGTCCTCCTGCTCGACGAAGCTCATCTCGACGTCGAGCTGGTAGAACTCGCCCGGCGAGCGGTCGGCGCGGGCGTCCTCGTCGCGGAAGCAGGGCGCGATCTGGAAGTAGCGGTCGAACCCGGCGATCATCAGCAGCTGCTTGAACTGCTGCGGCGCCTGCGGCAGCGCGTAGAACTTCCCGGCGTGCAGCCGCGAGGGGACGAGGAAGTCGCGGGCGCCCTCGGGGGAGGTGGCCGAGAGGATCGGGGTGGCCATCTCGTTGAAGCCGAGCGCGGTCATCTTGTGCCGGATGGCGGAGATGACGGCGGTGCGCAGCAGGATGTTGCGGTGCATCCGCTCGCGGCGCAGGTCGAGGAAGCGGTACTCCAGGCGCCTCTCCTCGTTGACACCGTCCTCGGCGTTGATGGTGAACGGGATCTGCTCGGCGGCGCCCAGCACCTCGACCTCGGAAACCTCGATCTCGATCTCGCCGGTCGGCAGGTCGGGGTTGACGTTGTCCGCGCCGCGGGCGCTGACCTTGCCGTCGATGCGGACGACGGTTTCCTTGGTCAGCGAGGAGAGCGCCTCGTTGGCGGGGGTGCCGGGACGGGCGACGAGCTGCACCAGGCCGTAGTGGTCGCGCAGATCGATGAAGAGGATGCCGCCCAGGTCACGTCGATTGTGCAGCCAGCCGCTGAGGCGGACGTCCGTGTCGACGTCCGCGGCCCGAAGCTCGCCGCAGGTGTGGGACCGGTACCGATGCATCGCTCATCCAAGTCGTCGCGAGTCGAGGTGGGGAGGCCGCACACGGACGCTGCCCGTCCGTGGCCGAACCGCTGCCGTCCGTGGAGGACCGCCCCGGGTATGTGATAACCGCTCCAGGTTACCGTCCCGGCGCTGGGGGCTGGGTTGGCATATACGTGACACCGGGCCTGTCTCTTATAGCCATCTGACGCTGCCGACGACTTAATAGGTGT
>NZ_VKJP01000371.1 GCF_007280575.1 Streptomyces benahoarensis | reverse complement strand
GGGCCGGGGCCCTGGCCCCCTACGGGGTGCCCGTACGGGGGTGCGCGCAAGGCCCGTACGGGGTCCGGTACCTGGCTTGTACGGGCCGTCCGGGTTTCCCTCACGGGGTCCGTCCAGGGTGCGCACCGGGTCCCGCCGGTGCTTCGCGCAGGGTCCCTACGGGGTGGCCGTACGGGTTGCCGCGCGGCCCCCTCCGGGGTGCCCGTATTGGATCGCGGGCGCCCCGCCCGGTGGCCCGTACGTAGTCCGTACGTGGTCCGGCTCACCGTCGCCGCCCGGGGCGACGTCGGTATGCTCGCGGCCATGCCGCCCTCCCCCTCGAACCGGCCCCCCGGGGCCCAGCCACCGCTGCGCGAGCACGGTGACGCCTGCCCGGGAGCGCTGCGGCTGCACGCGGCGGCGGACGGTGCGCTGGCCCGCGTACGGGTGCCCGCCGGGGAGTTGACGGAACGTCAGGCAATGGCGTTGGCGGACGCGGCGGAGCGGTTCGGGGACGGGGGACTCTCCCTCACCTCGCGCGGGAACGTGGAGTTGCGCGGCCTCGGCGACGACTGCGGCGGCGCCCTGGCCGCCCTGCTGGCCGACGCCGGACTGCTGCCCTCCGTACGCCATGAGCGCGTCCGCAACCTCATCGCCTCACCGCTCGCCGGAATCGACGGCCGCGCCCCCGCCGACGTGCGGCGGTGGGCCCGTGAGCTGGACGAACTGCTCTGCGGGCAGGAGTGGACGGCGCGGCTTTCGGGCCGTTTCCTCTTCGTCCTGGACGACGGCCGGGGCGATGTGGCGGGCCTCGGCGGGGATGTGACCTTGGTCGCAGAAGCCGCAGTGGACGCAGCAGACGGAGAAGTCGCAGAAGTCGCAGAACAGGGGGCGCCCGCTCTCCTCTTCCTCGGCGGCCCCGACAACTCCAACAACCCCGGCGGCCCCGACAGCCCCAACGACGGTGTCGGGCCGGCCCTGCGGATCCCCGCCGCCCACGCCCCCCGGGCCGCGCTCGCCGCCGCCCGGGTCTTCCTCGACGCCGTCGACGCGAGCGGCAGCGGCGCCTGGCGGTTCCGGGATCTGCCGGGGGGCGCGGCGCCGACCGTGCGCGCCGTCGGCGAACGGCTGCGCGCCGACGGGATTCCCGCCGTGTACCTGCCGCCCGGCGACGTCCCGGCCCGGCCGGAGCGCGGCGCGCCCGCCCCGGCACCCGGCCTCGTCGAAGGCCCCGACGGGCACCGCGCGCTGAGCGTCCCGGCGCCGCTGGGGCGGCTGACCGGCGCGCAGTGGCGCCTCCTGGCCCGTACCGCCACCGAGGGGGACGGCACGCTCCGCCTGACCCCGTGGCGCGGCGTTCTCGTCCCCGGACTGTCCGCGCCGGTGGCCGCCGCCCGGCTGCGGGAGTGCGCGGACGCGGGCCTGGTCACCGACCCGGACTCGCCCTGGCACCGGCTCGGCGCCTGCACCGGACGCCCCGGGTGCGCCAAGTCCCTGACCGACGTACGGGCCGACGCGTCCGCCGTGGCGGCGGCCCTGGGGCGCGCCACCGCGCTGCCGGTGCAGTGGTCCGGCTGCGCCCGCCGCTGCGGCCACCCGCACGGCACCTGGATCGACGTCCTGGCGACCGACGGCGGCTACGACGTGACCGTGGTCCGGCCGGGGGCGCCACCCGAGCCGCTCGCGGCGGGCGCCACCGTGCGGCAGGTCGCGGACGCCGTCGCGTCCGGGATGCCCCCGGCGGCTCCCGGCACCACGCCGTGACCGCCACCGGGCCGCGCCCCGGGCCCCGGCCCCGTTAGCGCGTACCCCACCCCGATGCAGCACCCCACCAGCGACGACCCATCACCAACCCACCACACCGAGGGCACCGTGTTCGACTACGAGAAGGACGGGGCGGCGATCTACCGCCAGTCCTTTGCCACCATCCGCGCCGAGGCGGACCTCGCGGGGCTGCCCGCCGACGTCAGCCGGGTCGCGGTCCGGATGATCCACGCCTGCGGCATGGTCGACCTCGTCCGCGACCTCGCCTACTCCCCCGGCGTGGTGGCGAGCGCGCGCGCCGCGCTGCGCGCCGGTGCGCCGATCCTGTGCGACGCGAACATGGTCGCCAGCGGCGTCACCCGTAAGCGGCTGCCCGCCGACAACGAGGTGGTGTGCACCCTCGCCGACCCGTCGGTGCCCGCGCTCGCCGCCGAGATGGGCACCACCCGCAGCGCCGCCGCGCTGGAGCTGTGGCGGGACAGGCTGGACGGCGCGGTGGTCGCCGTCGGCAACGCCCCGACCGCGCTCTTCCGCCTCCTGGAGATGATCGAGGAGGGCGCGCCGCGGCCCGCCGCGGTACTCGGCATACCCGTCGGCTTCATCGGCGCCGCCGAGTCCAAGGAGGCGCTGGCCGCCCATCCGTCGGGTCTTGAGCACCTGGTGGTGCGCGGGCGGCGCGGCGGCAGCGCCATGGCCGCGGCCGCCGTCAACGCCCTGGCGAGCGAGGAGGAGTGAGCGTGTCCGAGCAGCAGTCCGGCGCCCGGACCCCGGGCCGCCTCTACGGCGTGGGGCTCGGCCCCGGCGACCCGTCCCTGATGACCGTACGGGCCGTGCAGGTCATCGCGGAGGCCGACGTGGTGGCGTACCACAGCGCCCGCCACGGCCGGTCCATCGCGCGCGCCATCGCCGCCGGGCATCTGCGCGCCGACCACATCGAGGAGGCGCTGGTCTACCCGGTGACCACCGAGTCGACCGACCATCCCGGTGGCTACCGGGGTGCGCTCGACGACTTCTACGAAGAGGCCGCGGCCCGGCTCGCCGCGCACCTCGACGCGGGCCGCACCGTCGCCGTGCTCTCCGAGGGCGACCCGCTGTTCTACGGCTCGTACCAGCACATGCACAAGCGCCTGGCGCACCGTTACCCGACCGAGGTCGTCCCCGGCGTGACCTCGATCAATGCGGCCGCCGCCCGGCTGGGCAGGCCGCTGGTGGAGGCCGACGAGGTGCTGACGGTGCTGCCCGGCACGCTCCCCGAGGAGGAGCTGACGGCGCGGCTGGCCGCCACCGACTCCGCCGTCGTCATGAAGCTGGGCCGCACCTTCCCCGCCGTCCGGCGCGCGATGGAACGCTCGGGCCGGCTGCCGGAGGCCCGTTACGTCGAACGCGCCACGATGGCGGGCGAACGGACCGGGGCGCTGGAGGACGTCGACCCCGCGTCCGTGCCGTACTTCTCGGTGGCGGTGGTGCCGAGCCGGGTTGCGGAACGGGACGTGTCCAGGGCGCGCGGGGAGGTGGCGCACGCCCCCGAGGACGTGTCCGGGGGCGCCCCGGAGGACGTGTCGGGGGCGCCCGGGGAGGCGGCCCACGCCCCCGGCGACGCGCCCGGCACCGTCACCGGCGACGTGGTCGTCGTCGGTACCGGACCGGCCGGACCACTGTGGCTGACGCCGGAGTCGCGGGGGGCACTGGCCGCCGCCGACGACCTCGTCGGTTACACCACCTACCTGGACCGGGTCCCGGTCCGCCCCGGGCAGCTGCGGCACGGCTCCGACAACAAGGTCGAGTCCGAACGTGCCGAACTCGCCCTCGACCTGGCCCGCCGCGGTCGCCGGGTCGCGGTCGTCTCCGGTGGCGACCCGGGCGTCTTCGCGATGGCCACGGCCGTTCTGGAGGTCGCCGCCGAGGAGCGGTACCGCGCCGTGCCCGTCCGCGTGCTGCCCGGCGTCACCGCCGCCAACGCCGCGGCGGCCAAGGCGGGCGCCCCGCTCGGCCACGACTACGCGGTGCTCTCCCTCTCCGACCGCCTCAAGCCGTGGGAGGTGATCGCCGAACGGCTGCGCGCCGCGGCCGCCGCCGACCTCGTCCTGGCGCTCTACAACCCCGGCTCCCGCAGCCGCACCTGGCAGGTCGGCAAGGCCCGTGACCTGCTGCTGGAGCACCGTTCGCCGGACACCCCGGTTGTCCTGGGCCGCGATGTCGGCGGCCCCGAGGAGTCGGTCCGCACCGTCCGCCTCGCCGATCTCGACCCCGCCGAGGTCGACATGCGCACGATCCTGCTGATCGGCTCGTCGCAGACCCGTACGGTACGGCGCACGGACGGCGCCGCGACCGTGTGGACGCCACGCCGGTACCCGGAGGGGTGAGCCCGGGTCCGTATCCGGGAGGATTCGGGGTCGGGTGAGGGGTGAACGCCGGTGGATACGGGGGACGTTACGGACGAACGGCATCGCGGGGCGGCTCCCGGACATCCGTACGGGCCCGCTCCCCTCGGGACGCTCCCCGCGAGGCCGGTCCGCCAAATTGACCGAACTGTCGGCTGTTGTCCACGGACGGGTGGCACATTGTTGCTGTGCGCCTCCCGCCCCGGGGCGGAGGCCCACCGCCCCCGCCCCGGGAAACCGCGCGCCCGCCATGGGCGACGGCGGGGTGTGCCCTTGCCATCACGGCGCAGAACAGATGAAGTCGGAGAACCATGACCAGGTCTCACTCATGAGCCGTCGCACACGGCGCCGCCGCACCCCGGCCACCCCCTGCCCCTCCTGCGGCGGCACCGACCTCCTGTGGGAGGACGAGGGCGTCTACGGCGGCGGCGAACTCCTGTGGTGGTGCGCCGACTGCCTCCATCAGTGGCATGCAAGCGATTACGCGCAGGCGGGGGCGCCGATGCCCCCTGGCCAGGGGCCGGGGGCCGGTCCTGGCATGCCGGTGTCGGGGCCCGAGACATCGGTACCCGGCTCGTACGGAGAGGCGCCGGTGCTCGGGGCGCCTGCTCCAGGGACGCTCCCGGGTGCGGGGGTTCCGGGGCCGGCGCCCGGTGCAAGCCCGTACGGGGAGGATGCGGCGGGGGGCAACCCGTACGCGGAGGACGCGGCGGGGGCTCACCCGGAGCCGTACGCGGGCAGGGCAACTGTCCCGGCCCAGGCGCCGGTTCCGGGTGCGCCGGGCGTCCATCCGTATGCGGAGGGCACGGCGGCGCCGAACCCGAGCCCGAACCGGTACGCGGACGGGCCACGTGCGGCCCTTGGTGCGGTTTCGGTGCCGGGGCCGGGTGTGGGTCCGGATCAGGGTTCGGGCTCTGGCCCCGTACGGGTCGCGGCGCCGGACCTCGTTCCGGCCCAGGCCGTTCCGGCCCAGGCCGCTCCTCATGTCCCGCTGCCGGGCCCCGCGCGGGAGTTGCCCACTACGAAACCGGCCGTCTCGGCTGCGCCGCCTGCTTCCGAAGCGGCTTCCAGGCCCGCTCCGGCGGCACGCCCGGCCCTTCCTCCGGCCTCGCCGGAGCCGATGGCGCCCCCGGAGCCCACGGTGGCCCCGGAGTCCACGGTGGCCCCGGAGTCCACGGCGTCCATGGCGTTCATGGACGCCACGGCACCGGAAGCCGTGGCGTCACCCGGAGCCCCGGCGCTCCCCGGGCCGACGGCGTCCCCGGAGTCTCCGGCGGGCCCGCGTCCCACGGCAGGCCCGTACCTCGCCCCGCCGGACCCGTCCGCGCGCCTCTTCATGGCCAACCCCCCGGTACCGGCACCGGGCCCCGCGCTGCCGGAGCAGCCCCGCCCCGCCGAACCGGCCGACCGCACCGGGCAGACCGGCCACACCGAGGAGCCCGATCAGCCCACCGGGGGCGACCACCTCGCAGGCGCCGACCAGCCCGTCGGCACTGACCGGCCCGCAGGCGCAGAACGGGCCTCCACCGCCACCGAACGGGCCGCCTTCCCCGCCCTTTCCCACTCCCCGTACGGG
>NZ_VKJP01000370.1 GCF_007280575.1 Streptomyces benahoarensis | reverse complement strand
GCGGCGGGCGGGGCGGGCGCGGGCACCGGTGCGGTGTGGCGGGCGGTCAGGGTCTCGACGGCCGCCTCGACGCGGCGCCAGGCGTCGGCGAGGTGGGCGCCGTGCGCGCCGTCGGTCCGCCCGGCGGGGGCGAGCGCCGCGAGGGCGGCGACGTCGTGGGCGCAGGCGTCCAGCAGGGCGAGGACCTGGCGGGCGCGGGCCTTGCGGTGGCGGAGCGGGTTGAGGGGGTGGAGCAGCGGCGCGAGGGAGAGGCGGACCTTGCCGAGGAGGGCTTCCAGTTCGCCGGTCCGCCCGGCCGGGTCCGCGTCGTGGGCGCCGCCGAGGCGGGCGACGGCCTGCGCGGTGCACTCGTGGACGCACCGCACGGCGCGCTGGATCCAGGCGTTGGTGGTGGCGTGGGTGGTGACGGGCAGGACGAGGACGACGGCCACGGCGGTGGCGAGGGCGCCGACGCCGGTCTCGGCGAGCCGCAGCGCGAGCAGCCCGGGGTGGAGGACGCCGAGGAGGCCGTAGAGCAGTCCGGCCATGACGGTCACGAAGAACATCATGTACGTGTACGAGAGGGGCGCCGTGTGGAAGAGGCCGAAGATGCAGACGGCGACGAGGGCGGCGGTGGGGGCGGGGGCGCCGTGCAGCGGGACGGCGACGAGGAGTCCGGCGGCGATGCCGGTGACGGTGCCCAGGACCCGGCGGAAGCCGCGGACCAGGGTCTCGCCGCAGGACGCGGTGTTCACGAAGATCCACCAGACGGTGGCGACGGCCCAGTACCAGCGGTCGGCGGAGACGGCCTGGCCGACGGCGAGCGCGGCGGCGCAGGCCACGGTCGCCTGGACGGCCTGCCGGGTGGTGGCGCGGTCCAGTCCGCGGCCGGGCGGCGGCGGTGCGGGCGCGGGGGCCGGCCGCAGGCCCCGTTCGTAGCACCAGGCGCCGAACCGGATCGCGGCGGCCACGGCGGCGCCGACGAGCACGGCCACGATGAGCGGCGGCAGCCGGCCTGGCTCGGCGTGCAGGAACTGCGCCATGAAGAACATCATGAACGCGAAGATCCCGAGGGCGTGGCCGCGCGGGCCCCAGCGGCGGGCGTACACCCCGGCGCCGACGACGGCGAGGAACGCCGCGTCGCGCCCGAGGGGATGCCCGTGCAGCCCCGCCGCGAGGGCCAGGACGGGCAGGCCGACGACGGGCAGCAAGGCGGTGGTGACGGCCTGGCCGCGGACCGTGGGGTCGGCGACGGTGAAGAGCGCCAGCAGCGCGGCGAGTCCCCCGGCGATGGCCCCGGTGAGGGTGGGGACGGCCAGGCCGGACGCGGTGGTAGCCAGGCCGATGCCGAGCACGGCCCGGGTGGCGGCGCGCAGCCGCAGCCGCCCCGGGTCCGGCACCCACACCCTCCTCATCAGCAGCGTCATCCTCTTCAGCACCGCTTCCTCTCCGTACGCGTCGGGGGCGCGGGCGCGGCCGGGTGGCCGTGCGCGCATGAAAAAGGCGCCGCGGAGTTCCGCAGCGCCATCGACAGATCCATCTCAGCACCCGACGCCCAGTGGTTCAACAGATGCCGATTTTGCTGGGCCATTGGTACAGCGAAAAGGGGAATATATGGTTCCGGAAAGGGCCAACGGCCGCGTCGGGCACGAGGGGGCGGGCCGGAGCCCGTACCGGACGGGAAACGGGCCCCGCAGGTACGGAAACGGGCACGGTTGGCGCGGCCCCCAGGGCGCCCCGCCCTCAACACCTCCTGAACACAGCCACCGGAACGCGTCCCCGCTCAGATCCCCGCGGAGAAAACGCAACCCCGCAGGCCAGCCGCACGTCATCCCGGAATGGGAACGCCCTGTCCGGGCAGGAGGGTTGACGGTCCGTCCACACACCATGACGATGCTGCGGGCGAGAGAGCGCTCCCCCCATCTCATGTGTTCACTCCCTGAATCAGGAGGGCTGCATGCCCACTCCCCCCACGCCGGAGCGCGCCTCCGGTCTGCCGCGCCGTGCCGTGCTGGCGTCGATGGCCGCCGCGCTGCCGCTGGCCGGTCTGCCGTCCACCGCCTGCGCCGCCACACCCCCGGCCACCTCGCGCGGCGCCGGTCCGCTGCCCGGCGGCGGCGATCTCGGCGAGAACGTCCTCGTCTTCGACCCGGCCACGCCCGGTATCCAGGACAAGCTCGACGAGATCTTCCGCAAGCAGGAGAAGGCGCAGTTCGGCACCGATCGCCACGCGCTGTTCTTCAAGCCGGGCACCTACGACGGGCTCAACGCGCAGCTCGGTTTCTACACCTCGATCGCGGGGCTCGGCCTGTCGCCCGACGACACCACGATCAACGGCGATGTCACCGTCGACGCGGGCTGGTTCGACGGCAACGCCACCCAGAACTTCTGGCGCTCGGCGGAGAACCTCGCGCTGAAGCCGGTGAGCGGCACCAACCGGTGGGCGGTCGCGCAGGCGGCGCCGTTCCGGCGGATGCACGTCAAGGGCGGGCTGAACCTCGCGCCCGACGGGGACGGCTGGGCCAGCGGCGGCTATCTCGCCGACTGCCGCGTCGACGGCACGGTCGAACCGCGGTCGCAACAGCAGTGGTACACCCGCGACAGCGCCCTCGGCGGCTGGCAGGGCGCCGTGTGGAACATGGTGTTCTCCGGCGTCGAGGGCGCCCCGGCGCAGAGCTTCCCCGACCCGCCGTTCACCACGCTGGACCACACCCCGGTCTCCCGCGAGAAGCCGTTCCTGTACCTCGACGGCGACGCGTACAAGGTGTTCGTGCCCGAGAAGCGGACCGACGCGCGCGGCACCAGCTGGGGCAACGGCACGCCCCGGGGCACCTCGCTGCCGCTCGATCAGTTCTATGTGGCGAAGCCGGACGCGGACGCGGCGACCCTCAACGCCGCCCTCGACCAGGGGCTCCACCTGCTGCTGACGCCCGGCGTCTACCACCTCGACCGGCCCGTCGAGGTCACACGCGCCGACACCGTCGTGCTGGGCCTGGGCTACGCCACGCTGATACCGCAGAACGGCGTGACGGCGCTGAAGGTCGCCGACGTCGACGGGGTGCGGCTCGCCGGGCTGCTGCTCGACGCCGGGCCGGAGAACTCCCCCACCCTGCTGGAGGTCGGCCCCGAGGGCGCATCGGCCGCCCATGCGGCGAATCCGACCACGGTGCAGGACGTGTTCGTCCGCGTCGGCGGCGCCGGACCCGGCAAGGTGACCTGCGCGATCGTGATCAACAGCAACGACACGGTCATCGACCACACCTGGGTGTGGCGCGCCGACCACGGCGAGGGCGTGGGCTGGGACATCAACCGCGCCGATTACGGCGTACGCGTCAACGGCGACGGGGTGCTGGCGACCGGCCTGTTCGTCGAGCACTTCCGCAAGTACGACGTCCACTGGCGCGGCGAGCGGGGCCGCACCGTCTTCTTCCAGAACGAGAAGGCGTACGACGCGCCGAACCAGGCGGCGGTCCAGGACGGCGACACCAAGGGCTTCGCCGCGTATCTCGTGGATGACGCGGTGACCGAGCACGAGGGCTGGGGCCTGGGCAGCTACTGCTTCTACAATGTCGACCCGTCGATCCGGCAGGACCACGGGTTCGCCGTGCCCGAGGCGCCGGGCGTCAAGCTGCACGGGCTGCTGGTGGTGTCGCTGGGCGGCAAGGGCCAGTACGAGCATGTCGTCAACGGCACCGGCGGGCCGACGTCGGGCGATACGACGGTGCCGTCCACGGTCGTCTCCTTCCCCTGAGCCGTCTCCGGGCGCGCGGCGGGCCGGGCTCTGGACGGGCGGGGTGCGGTGGCTTAGCGTCCCGCGTGGAAGCGTCAACTCCGTTCAGAAAAACTGAGGTTGAGCCTGTGACGACCGTTCCGCCGCCGCCCGACATCCTCGCGCCGGAGTTCGCGGCCGACCCCTACCCGGCGTACCGCGTCCTGCGGGACCACTATCCGCTCCACCACCACGCGGGCACGGACAGCTATCTCCTCTCCCGGTACGAGGATGTGGCGCGGGCCTTCAAGGACCCGGTGTTCACCACCGACAACTACGGCTGGCAGCTGGAGCCGGTGCACGGCGGCCGCACCCTGCCGCAGATGAGCGGCGCCGAACACGCCGTGCGCCGGGCCCTGGTGGCGCCCGCCTTCCGGGGGCGGGCGCTGCGGGAGCGGTTCCAGCCGGTGATCGAACGGAACAGCCGCGAACTCCTCGACGCCTTCCGGGGCGCCGAGGAGGCGGATCTGGTGGCGCAGTTCGCCACCCGGCTGCCGATCAACGTCATCGTCGACATGCTGGGCCTGGACCGCGCCGACCACGATCTCTTCCACGGCTGGTACGGCGCGGTCGTCGGCTTCCTCGCCAACCTCGCGCAGGACCCGGAGGTCGCCGCCGCCGGTCTCGCGGCCCGCGACGAACTCGCGGCGTATCTGCGGCCGATCATTCGGCAGCGGCGTGCGGCGCCCGGCGACGATCTGCTGTCGGAGCTGTGTGCGGCGGAGGTCGAGGGGACCCGGATGAGCGACCGGGACATCACCGCGTTCGTGAGTCTGCTGCTGTCTGCGGGCGGTGAGACGACGGACAAGGCGATCGCCTCGACCGTCCGCAATCTGCTGGCCCACCCCGCGCAGCTCGCGGCGGTCCGCGCCGACCGGAGCCTGGTGCCGATGGCGTTCGCGGAGACGCTGCGGTACTCCCCGCCGGTCCAGATGATCATGCGGCAGCCGTCGGCGGACGTCACGGTCGACGGCGGGACGATCCCGGCGGGCGCGACCGTCACCTGCCTGATCGGCAGCGCCCACCGCGACGAACGGCACTACGCCGGCCCCGACACCTTCGACATCTTCCGCACCGACCTGACGGCGTCCACGGCGTTCAGCGCCGCCGCCGGCCATGTGGCGTTCGCGCTCGGGCGGCACTTCTGCGTGGGGGCGCTGCTGGCGAAGGCGGAGGTGGAGACCGGCATCAACCAACTCCTCGACGCGTTCGGGGAGATGCACTTTGCGGACGGCGCCGCGCCGCCGGAGTCCGGGGTCTTCGCCCGCGGCCCCGAGACGCTGCGGGTGCGCTTCACGGCCGCGTGAGCGCAGCACCGCCAGCCGTCGGGCGCCCGGGGCGAGCGGCCGTTGCTACAGTCCCCAGGACAGATCCCGCCCCTGGAAAGGCCCGGAAGCATGGCCGTGGACGCCTTGGACGCGAAGATTCTGGGGCTGCTGTTGGAGGCGCCGCGGACCAGTGTGCGGGAGTACGCACGGCTGCTGGGCGTGGCCCGCGGGACCGTTCAGGCGCGGCTGGACCGGCTGGAGCGCGACGGCGTGATCACCGCGTACGCGCCGCGGCTCTCCCCCGCCGCGCTGGACCATCCGGTGCTGGCGTTCGTCCACATCGAGGTCACGCAGGGGCATCTGGAGGAGGTCGCCGACGCGTTGGCCGAGGTGCCGCAGATCATCGAGGCGTTCTCGACGACCGGCGGCGGCGATCTGCTGGCGCGCGTGGTGGCCCGGGACGCGGCGCATCTGGAGGACGTCATCCAACGGCTGATCAGTCTGCCGGGCGTGGTACGCACCCGCACCGAGGTGGCGCTGCGGGAGCGGGTACCGCACCGGATGCTGCCGCTGGTCCAGGACGTCGGCGGTGCGGACCGGGGGCTGTCTCTTATATACATCTGACGCTGCCGACGACTTAA
>NZ_VKJP01000036.1 GCF_007280575.1 Streptomyces benahoarensis | reverse complement strand
ATGAGCGTCTCGTGGGCTCGGAGATGTGTATAGGAGACAGGGCGGGGACGAGGCCAACGGCGGTCAGCAACGCGCACAGCACGGTGGTGCGGCGTAGGGGAGGGGTCACGGGGGCCTTCCGGAGGGGCTCGGCGAACAAGGGGGCGGCAAAGACCTGGCCGCGAGATGACAATGAAAATGATTATCGTTAAAGTGTGCGACGGGCAAACCCGACACCCTTCTCCGGAGGGGCACTCGACTGCCCCGTACCCGAAGTCCAAGCCCGGAAGGGGAGTTGTGGCTCATCTGCTGGTGGTCGAGAGCTGGGTCGGAGCGATGAGCCGACTGGTGCCACGGGCGATACGGGAGGGCGGGCACACGTTCACCTTCCTCACCCGCGACCTGCACCACTATCTGCGCTCCGCGCCCGAGGGGACTGCACACCCGCTGCTCGGGGCCCGCAACATCATCACCGCCGAAACCAACGACACCGAGGCCCTGCTGCCCGAAGTCGAGCGTCTGCATGCGGTGTTGGGGTTCGACGGGGTGATCACGTCCTGCGACTACTACCTGCCGACCGTGGCGCGGATCGCCGGACGGCTCGGTCTGCCGGGTCCAGGGCCCGAAGCGGTGGGGAACGCCTGCCGTAAGGACGCCACCCGCCGTGTGCTCACCGATGCTGGAGTGCCCGGCCCGCGCTTCGTCGTACACGAGGAGTGGGCCGACATCGCGGGCGCCGCCCGGGAGATCGGATACCCGCTGGTGGCCAAGCCCGTCGACCTGTGCGCCGGCATGTACGTACGGCGTGTGGATGACGAGGCGCAACTAGCCGATGTCTACCGGACGTTGGCGAGCGTCCCGGTCAATGCGCGCGGACAGCGGCGCGCGCCCGTGGTCCTGCTCGAAGAGTTGCTGGACGGTCCCGAGGTGAGTGTCGAGACCGTCTCGTATGCAGGAACGGTCCACGTGGTCGGCGTGACCGACAAGAGCATCGGCGGGGCGCCCGCCTTCATCGAGACCGGCCATATGTTCCCCGCCGCCCTGACGCCCGCCGACGCCGAGGCCGCCGAACAGACCGCGCTGCACGCCCTGAAGGCACTCGGGCTCGTCGACGGCGTCGTGGCGCACACCGAGATCAAACTGACCGTCGATGGGCCGCGCGTGGTCGAGGTCAACCCGCGTCCCGCCGGGAACCGCATCACCGAACTGATCCGCCACGTCACCGGCATCGACCTCGCGGCGGCCTTCGTGGAGGTCGCGCTGGGCCGCCAACCCGAGTTGCGGCGCACGGGCACCGGACTACGCAGCGCCGCCATCGGATTTCTGGTGCCGCAGGCCGCTGGCACGCTCGAAGCGCTGGACGGCGGCGAACTGCGGGACGCACCCGGCGTGCTGGAGGTGCAGCTCGCCGACCCTGGCAAGGTGGTGAAGGCGGCGGGCAGCAACAACGAGTACCTCGGGCACATCATGGCCGGTGACGCCGACGGGCCAGGGGCCCGCGACCGCGTTGAGGCCCTGCTGGCCGGGCTGCGCGCGGGGCTGGTGATCCGATGACCGCCGTCACCGGCGCGGCTGGCGCGCTGGCGTACGAGACGTGCCCGACGTACGCAGACCTCGTGGACCGCGTCCGCACCGGCGGGCTGGGCCCCGACCTGGCCACACAGCGGATCACCGTGGCCTTCACCACCCGGCAGGCCGTACGCCACGACGGGCGCGGCATCGGTTACCGCAACGAAGTACTCAGCCTGCGCCTGGCCGAGGCGGTCGGCTCCTGTGCGGTCGAGCCCGGCACACTGCCCGACAGCGCGCTCGACGACTGCGTGGGCGCGGACGTGGCCCGGCTCCTGGAGCATCCGCTGCTGCCGGTGCGAGTGGCCGCCCTGGACGCCTATCTGATGCACGTCACCCCGCACAGCCCGGAGAGCGGGGCGCGTCCCTGCCCGCTGCCCGCCGGATCCTCGCTGGAGAAGTCCCGGGCGCGGGCGGATGCGGTCGCCGAGCTGATCGACCTGCCGCCCGGAGCCACCGTGCTGGTGATCGGAGTCGTCAACTCCCTCCTCGAGGCACTGCGTGCACGCGGCCTCCAGTACGTCCCGTGCGACCTCAAGGGCGGCGTCACCGAGTGGGGCGAGCCGGTCGTCACCGATGCGCTCGCGGCGGCCGGCCGCTGCGAGGCGCTGCTCGTCTCCGGAATGACGCTGGGCAATGGCACCTTCGAACCGCTTCGGCGGCATGCGCAGCAGCACGGCAAGCAGCTGGTGATGTTCGCGCAGACCGGCAGCGCTGTGCTGCCCCGCTTCCTCGGCCACGGCGTGAGCGCGGTATGCGCCGAGCCGTACCCCTTCTTCTGGCTCGACGGCGGTGCCGGAGTCGTCCACCGCTACAGGGGGCCGCACGGCAACTCCTGTCAGGGAGGCCACATATGATCGCGAACGCCGCCCGACCCACCGCTCGCCCGGAGCTGCTCGCCCTGCTCGGCCGTACGCCACTGGTGCGCATCACCGCTGATCTGCCGGGGCCTCACCCCGGATTCTGGGCCAAGCTCGAAGGGCTCGCAGCCGGCGGGATGAAGGCGCGGGCTGCCGAGTCGATGCTGAGGGGCGCCCGAGCACGTGGCGAACTGCGGCCCGGGGCACCGGTGGTGGAATCCACCTCCGGCACCCTTGGCATCGGCCTGGCCTTCGCCGGGCAGGCGCTGGGCCACCCGGTCGTGCTGGTCGGCGACCGGGAACTGGAGCCGTCCATGAGGCAGTTGCTGTGTGCCCACGGTGTTCGCCTCGAACTCGTCGACCGACCGGCCCCCGAGGGCGGCTGGCAGGCCGCTCGCCTCGCTCGGCTGCGCGAGCTGCTCGCCGTGCTGCCCGACGCCTACTGGCCAGACCAGTACAACAACCCCGACAACACCGCCGGTTACGCCTCACTCGCCGCCGAACTCACGGCCCAGCTCGACCGCCTCGACGTCCTGGTGTGCAGCGTCGGCACCGGCGGCCACAGCGCGGGGGTCATCGCTCCCCTGCGGCGGCACTGGCCTGCCCTGCGCCTCATCGGCGTCGACGCCACCGGTTCCACGATCTTCGGCCAGCCCGCCCGCCCCCGACTGATGCGAGGCTTGGGCAGCAGCATCCACCCGCGCAACGTCGCCTACGACGCCTTCGACGAGGTCCACTGGGTCGGCCCGGCCGAGGCCGTGGACAGCTGCCGGCGGCTTGCCCGGGGCAGCTTCGTCAGCGGTGGCTGGAGCACCGGTGCGGTCGCCCGCGTCGCCGCCTGGGCGGCCCGCGTCCACTCCGGGGCGGAGGTCGCCACCGTCTTCCCCGACGGCCCGCACCGTTATCTCGGCACCGTCTACGACGACGACTTCATCGCCGCGCACGGCCTCGCCCCGTCCGCCGCGGCCATCCGCCCCATTGAGATACCGCACCCCCGTGCGGCCGAGGCCGCCGGGTGGGTCCGCTGTACCCGCGTCACCGACCCGCTCCGGGCCTCCGTATCCCCGTATCCTCCGGAAGAGACACTGTGAAGGCCACCCAGCGCACCGTATGTCTCGACCTCGCCGAGCCGTTGCGCATCTCCCGCTCCACCATGGCCGCCCGCGACGCCGTGTGGCTGACCGTCGAACACGCCGGCTTGCGCGGCCACGGCGAGGCCGTCACCAGCGTCTACTACGGCCTCGACGCCGACACCCTCGGACGTCTCCTCGCGGCCGTCGCCATGAACCTCCTGCGCTTCCGCGACCCCGAAAGCGCGCTGGACGCCCTGCGGGCGGGCGAACTGGCGGGGGAGGACATCCCGCCGGCCGTGACCGCCGCCGTCGAGGCCGCGCTCCTCGATCTCGCCGGCAAGCGCGCCGGCAGCCCCGTCCACCGGCTCCTCGGCGCCGCCACCGCCCGGGTGGCCGCCACGGCCCGCACCATCGGCATCACCTCGCCGGTGCGCGCTGCGGCCGACGCCGTGCTGCCCCGGTTCGCGGAACTCGGAGTCGAGGCCGTCGAACAGCCCCTCGCTCCCGGCGATCCGGAGGCGCTCGCCGCACGCTCACCACTGCCGGTCATCGCTGACGAGGACGCCATGAGCCTTCAGGCCGCCCGCCGCCTGGCCGGACGCGTGCACGGTGTCAACGCCAAGCTCGCCAAGTGCGGCGGCGTCCACGCGGCCCTGCGCATCGCCGAGGCGATCGAGGGCAGCGGCACCGCGCTGATGCTCGGCTGCCTCACCGCCGGCAGCCTCGGCCTCGCACCCGCCGTCCACCTGGTCGACCGCGCCCGCTGGGCCGACCCCGACGGACACCTGCTGCTCGCCCACGACCCGTGGACCGGGATCGGCGGCACCGACGGCTTCGTACGGGCAAGTGATCTGCCGGGGCTGGGAGTCCGGCGCAGCCCGGGGGAGGAGGCGGCGTGAAGATCTGGCACGAGATGCGCCGATTCCCCCTGGCCGTCCGCCTCCTGCTGGCCAACCAGCTGGGTATCAACACCGGTTTCTACCTCCTCGTCCCCTACCTCGCCACCCACCTCAGCCAGAACCTGGGCATGTCGGCGGCCGTCGTAGGGATCGTCCTCGGCGTCCGCAACCTCAGCCAGCAGGGCCTGTTCCTCATCGGCGGCTCCGCCTCCGACCGGCTCGGCGCGCGCGGCGTCATCATCGTCGGCTGCGCCCTGCGCACCGTAGGGTTCGCGCTGTTCTCGCTGGGCGACGGGCTGGCCGTACTGCTCGCCGCCTCCGTGCTCAGCGGGCTCGCCGGCGCCCTGTTCAACCCCGCCGTGCGCGCCTACCTCGCACAGGAGGCGGGGGAGCGCAAGGCCGAGGCGTTCGCCCTCTTCAACGTCTTCGCCACCATCGGCGCGTTGATGGGTCCACTGCTGGGCAGCGCACTGCTGCTCGTCGACTTCCGCACGTCCGCGCTCACCGCCGCCGGGATCTTCGCCGTCCTCACCGTCGCCCAGGCCGTCGTCCTGCCCGCGCGCAAGGTGGAGCCGAGCGAGGGCGGCGTCCTCGCAGACTGGCGCGAGGTCCTCCACAACCGCGCCTTCCTGGCCTTCGCGCTCGCCATGGTCGGCATGTTCACCCTGCAAAACCAGCTCTACCTGCTGCTGCCGGACGGAGCCCGGCGGGCCACCGGCTGGGACGGCGCGGCGGGCCTCGTCTTCCTCGTCGGCACCGTCACCAACCTCACCCTGCAACTGCGCATCACACGCGCCCTCAAAGGCCGTGGGTCCAGGGCACGTTGGATCTCCATCGGGCTCGTTCTGATGGCGCTGTCCTTCCTGCCGCCGGCACTGGTGACAGGCGGACCCGGCGCCCCGGACGGCACCGCCGACGCGGTGCTGCGCACGCTGCCTGTCCTGCTCGGCGCCCTCCTGCTCTACCTCGGCGTCATGATCGCCCAGCCCTTCGTGCTGGAGCTCATCCCCGGCTTCGGCCGCACGGAGCTGACCGGCACCTACTACGGGATCTTCTACATGGTCTCCGGCGTCGCCGCCGCGGCCGGCAACACCGCTGTCGGCTGGGCCATGGACACCGGGGAACGCGGCGCCCCCTGGCTGCCCTGGGCGTGCTGCGCCCTGTTCGGTCTCGCCTCCGCATGCGGCGTGGCCTGGCTGCACCGGCGCAACGCGCTGCCGACGACGCCGAAGCCAGCCCTGACGGTGGCGGCCTGAGGAAGGAGACGACATGACCCGCACCGCCACCGAGGACATGCACAACCTGCTCACCGACAACCCCGAGCTGTACGAGGCCCGTTTCCCCGACGCCGACCGGCTGGCCGGTCGCTGGACGGAGGACTGCCTGCAGCGGTACGGCTCGGGCTCACGTGTGCTGGACATGGGCTGCGGCACCGGCCGTGACGCCGCCCACCTGCACGGCAGCGGCCGGACGGTGACCGGCGCCGACCTCTCCGAGGCGATGCTCACCCACGCCCGCGCCCACCACCCCGGACCCGCGTACGTCCGTGCCGACCTGCACGGGTTCGACCTGGGCCACAACACCTTCGACGCGGTCGTCTGCCTGGACAGCTCCTTGCTGTACTGCCACACCAACGCCCAGCTCGACGGCTTTCTGGCCTCCTGCCGTCGCGCGCTGACCCCGGGCGGCCTGCTCGTCGCGGAGATGCGTAACGGCGCCTACTTCCTGGGCCGTACCGACTTGCTCGACACCCCCACCCTCCACGAGTTCGCCTGGCACGGCACCGCCTACCGGTCCACCACCACGCTCACCGTGGACCGCACCGTCCAACTGCTGCGCCGAACTCGCGTATGGACCGCGGACGACGGGTCCCCGCCCGTCGAACAGCGCTCCGCATGGCGGCTGCTCTTCCCGCTGGAACTCCGCCGTCTCCTGGCGGCGCACGGCTTCGAGGTCCTCGACCTGCACGACGGTCCGGGCCCGCGCACCGAGCCGCCCTGGCGAGAAGGCATGGCCCCGGGAGAGGCGACGGACGCCGACCGGCTGCACGTCGTCGCCCGGCTCATCGAGCCGGCACCGTGACCCATCCACACCACGAGGACACCCGCATGAACGAAGAATCCGCCCGCCACCTCCCCGCCCCGGCCGAACAACCCTTCCCCGGCCTGCGCCGCCGCGGCTTCCTCGCCGCCACGGGCGCCGCCTCGCTCGGCGCACTCGCGCTCACCGGCTGCGGCGGGCCCGGCTCCGACGACGGCACGGGCAAGGGCGACGGCCGGCCCCGACGGGGCGGGCGGCTGCGCGCCGCCTTCGCCGGAGGCGGCGCAAGCGAGACCCTCGACCCCCACCTGGCCAACCTCTTCGCCGATGTCGCCCGCGCCAAGGCGCTCTTCGACAAGCTCGCCGACTACGGCGCCGACCTGTCCGCGCAACCCCGCCTCGCCGAGAAGTGGCAGGCGAACAAGACCTTGGACCGCTGGCAGGTCACCCTGCGCAAGGCCACCTTCCACAACGGCAAGCCGGTCACCGCCCAGGACGTCCTGTACAGCTACCGCCGGATCGCCGACCCGAAGAAGGGGTTCCGCGCCAAGGCCTCCCTGGAACCCATCGACCTCAACGCGAGCAGCGCCACCGGCAAGCGCAGCATCGAGTTCGTCCTCAAGCGCCCCACCGCAGAATTCCCCAACATCCTGGCCGCGTTCGGCGCGTACATCGTCCCCGAGAACGCGCCCCCTTTCGACAGGAAACCGATCGGCTCCGGCCCCTTCCGCTTCGTCTCCTTCGCCCCCGGACGTTCGGCCGTCTTCCGCCGCTACGACGACTACTGGGAGGGCGCCCCGCGCCTCGACGAAATCGAATTCGTCGTCGCCAACGAAGAGTCCGCACGCGTCAACGCACTCCTCGGCGGACAGGTCGAGTACGCCCACGAACTCGACCCCACCACCGCCCGCGCGCACGAAGGCAAGGGACAGATCGAGATCGTCCGGTTGCGCAACAGCGCCATGCAGGGCTTCGCGATGAAGACCGACCGGGCCCCGTTCGACGACAAGCGGGTGCGCCAGGCGTTCTTCCTCATCACCGACCGCAAAGAGCTCGTCGCCGGCGCCCTGTCCGGCGCCGGCGAGATCGGCAACGACCTGTTCGGCAAGGGCTACGAGTACTACGCCGACGACCTCCCCCAGCGCGAGCAGGACCTGGGCCGCGCCCGCGCCCTGCTGAAGCAGGCCGGCGCCGAGAAACTCAAGGTCACCCTCGACGCCTCGGCCGTCGCCGCCGGATTCACCGAGGCCGCGAGCATCTTCCGCGACCAGGCCGCCAAGGCGGGCGTCACCATCGACGTCAAGACGGGCAGCAAGGACACGTACTGGAGCGATATCCTCGACTCCGGCACCCTGTGCTGCTACCGCTCCGGAGCCATGCCCATCGAGGCCCACCTCTCCCAACGGCTGCTGACCGACTCCACCACCAACGCCACCAAGTGGCACCACAAGGACTTCGACGCCCTCTACCAGCAGGCGCAGTCCACCCCCGACACCAAGGCCCGCGCAGCCGTGTACGCGCGCATGCAGCGCCGCCTGTACACCGAAGGCGGCTTCCTGATCTGGGGCTTCGCCGACTGGATCCTGGGAACGGCACGCACGGTGAAGGGGGTTGACCGCAAGGCGCCCGCCAACACGCTCGACTGGGCCCGCTTCGACAAGGTGTGGCTCGCGTGACGGGACTGCGCTCCTTCGTCACCCGGCGAATGCTCCTCGGCGTCGTACAGACCGTGGCCGTGGTGCTGCTGGTCTTCGCGCTCACCGAGGCGCTGCCGGGCGACGCAGCCGTCGCCCTCGCCGGCGACCAGCCCGACCCCGCCCGTATCGCGGCCCTCCGCGAGGCCATGCACCTCGACCGGCCGGCGTACGAGCGACTGGCCGAGTGGGCGGCGGGCCTGCTGCACGGCGACTTCGGCGCCTCCGTGACCTCCGGACGGCCTGTCAGTCAGTACCTGGCCGACGGCTTCGGGCCCACCCTGCTGCTGGCCGCCCTCACCGTGGCACTGCTCGTCCCGGCCGGCTTCGGCCTCGGCGTACTGGCCGCCCGCCACGAAGGGCGACTCGTCGACCGGCTGATCAGTTCGCTGACGCTCGCGGTCTACGCCGTCCCGGAATTCGCCCTCGGAGTGCTGCTGGTGACCGTCTTCGCCCTCCGCCTGGACTGGCTCCCACCCACCGCCGTCGGCTACGGCACCGACCTGCTCGGGCACCCCGCAGCGTTGCTCCTGCCCGTTCTCGTACTGCTCTCCCGTCCCGTGTGCTCGCTGGCCCGCCTGGTCCGCGCCGGCATGGTCGATGCCCTGGCCGCGCCGTACGCGGTGCACGCCCGCCGCTACGGCGTCGGCGGCGCCCGCGTCCGCTACGCCCACGCCCTGCCCAACGCCCTCGCCCCGGCCGTCCAGCAACTCGCCCGCACCATCGACTGGCTGCTGTGCGGCGTCATCGTCGTGGAGGCCCTCTTCGTGATCCCCGGACTCGGCACCGTCCTGCTCAACGCCGTCGCCGAACGTGACGTACCGGTGGTGCAGGGCCTCGCCGTGGTGTTCGGCGTCCTGACCGTCGTGCTCAACCTCGGCGCCGACCTGGTCGCCCACCGACTCGCACCCCGGGCGGGGGTGGCCGCGTGACCCGCACGCTCGTATCCCCTGTCTGCAGGGTCGTACGGCCGCGCCGCGCGGGCCGCTACGCCCTCGGGCTCGCCGTCATCTCCGCACCCCTCGTCCTCGCCGTCCTGGGACCGGTGTTCGCGGGCGGCCCGGGCGCCCGGGCCGCGTCCTTCACACTCGGCGACGGACACTGGTTCGGCACCGACTTCGTGGGCCGTGACGTGTGGCGTCAGATCCTGCTCGGCGGCCGGCCGGTGGTGCTGACCGCGCTCGCCGCGACGGCCCTGGCCTACCTCGTGGCGCTGCCCCTCGGCCTCATCGCCGCGCTCACCCACCGCCGCTGGCTGGAGGAGACACTGATGCGGCCGCTGGACGTGGTGCTGGCGGTGCCGTCCCTGCTGCTGATCCTTCTCGTGGCGTCCGTGCTCACACCGGGCGCCGCCGGGCTCGCCCTGCTCGTCGCGCTGGTCAACGTTCCGGACGCGGCGCGGATCGTGCGGGCGGCCGCCGCCGAGGCCGCGGCGCGCCCCGCGGTCGAGGCGCTGCGCATGCAGGGCGAGACGTGGTGGCGCACGGCCGTCGGCTATGTCGGCCGCTCGATACTGCGCACCCTGGCCGCCGACGCCGGCATCCGGCTCACCGGCGTGCTGTACCTCGTGGCCACTGCTGCGTTCCTTGGCGTCGGCGTCGCGCCGGACGCCGCCGACTGGGCGGTGATGGTGGACCGCAATCGCACCGGACTGTTCGTGCAGCCCTGGGCCGTGGTGGTGCCCGCCCTGCTGATCGTCGCGCTGACCATGGGCAGCAACCTGCTCTTCGACGCGGCACTCCACAAGCCCGGCCGGCGCCGGGGAGAGAGGGAACCACGGCCGTGACCGACCGGAACGATACGACTGCGCCGACGGGCGCCGGCACCGATGCCGAGCTGGCCTGCGTCGCGGAGATCCGGGACCTGCGCGTGGAGATCGACGGTCGGGTGATCGTGGACGGCGTGCAGCTGCGGGCTCTGCCCGGCAAGGTGACGGCGCTCGTCGGGGCATCCGGCAGCGGTAAGACCACCACGGGCCTCGCCCTGCTCGGCGCGTACCCGTCGGGTGCCCGGGTCACCGGCGACGTCCGCGTGGCCGCAGACGGCCCGGTCGGCTACGTGCCCCAGCATCCGGCGTCCGTCCTCAACCCCGCCCGCCGGGTCTCGGCGCTGTTGAACGACATCGCCCGCACCCAGGTGCGCGACCTGCCCCGCAACCAGCGTCGGGCGGCGGCACGCGAACGCATGCTGCGGGCTTTGTCGGACGCCCAGCTTCCGGACGCCGAGGCGCTGTTGTCGCGCTATCCGCACCAGCTGTCCGGCGGCCAGCAGCAGCGCGTCGTCCTCGCGCAGGCGCTGCTGCTCGGCGCCCGCGTCATCGTCGCCGACGAACCCACCACCGGCCAGGACGCGCTGACCAGGAGCCGCATCGTCGATCAGCTGGCAGCGCTGGCGGCACGCGGCATCGCGGTCGTGCTGCTCAGCCATGATCTCGACGTGGTGCATGCACTCGCCGACGAGGTCCTCGTCATGCGGGCGGGCCGGGTCGTGGAATCGGGCCCGGTCCAGCGGCTGTGGCGCGCACCGCGCCACGAATGGACCCGACAACTGCTCGATGCCCGGTCGTCGCCCACCGGGCACGAGCCTCTGCCGGACACCGGACAGGCCGTGCTGCACGTACGCCATCTCACCGCGCGCCACCGCGACGGCGCCATCGGTGCCACTGTGGTGCTACGAACTCCGGAACTCGCCCTGCACCCTGGTGAGTCGCTGGCTGTCGTCGGCCGCTCAGGCACGGGGAAGACCACTCTCGCCCGCTGCCTGGCCGGGCTCCATCGTGACCACGACGGCCAGGTCCACCTCGACGGCACCCCGCTGCCGCGCAGCGTACGGCATCGCAGCCGCGCAGAGTTGGCGGCCGTGCAGTACGTCTTCCAAGACGCGCGGGCCGCCTTCGACGAGCACCGTCCCGTCCTTGACCAGGTCGCCCGCACCGCGGTACGCCTGCGCGGCACCGATCATCTGTCAGCCGCTCAGGAAGCTCTGACAACACTGATCAGCCTCGGCCTCCGGCCCGAAACGAC
Source organism: Streptomyces benahoarensis (assembly GCF_007280575.1). Lineage (GTDB taxonomy): Bacteria > Actinomycetota > Actinomycetes > Streptomycetales > Streptomycetaceae > Streptomyces > Streptomyces benahoarensis. The sequence continues at coordinate 19,843 of NZ_VKJP01000036.1, read as the reverse complement.
CCACCGCCTCCCCTCGGAGCTCTCCGGCGGCGAACTCCAGCGGGCGGCCCTGGCCCGTGCCCTGTTGGCCCGGCCCCGGGTCCTGATCTGCGACGAGATCACCTCCGGCCTCGACACGGTCACGCGCCGCGGCATCCTTGACGCCCTCACGGATCTGCTCCGCGACCGTTCGGACATGTCCCTCATGCTGATTACCCACGACCTGGAGACCGCACGTCTGGCCCACCGCATCGCCGTGCTGGACGCGGGCGAGCTGGTCGAACAGGGCCCGGCCCACCGGATACTGACCGAGCCGCGGCACCCGTTCACCGTCTCACTCATGGAGACGACGGCACGCCTGGAGGCGGAGACTGCCCCGCCGGGAGCCTGGTGAAGCCACCGCCGAGGTCACGCGCATCGAAAATCAGGCGGCGTCCGGCAGCGCCAGCCATTCCTGCCAGGACAGGTCCCGGCCGACGAAGCAGGGACGCTCAAAAGGGCCACTCGTCAGTGATCCACCGCGGGACCAAGGTGTCCAGGGCGTGCTCCAGCGCGGTTCCCACGCTGTCGTCCACGACCCACCAGGAAATCTCCGCGTCGAAGCCCACCTTGCGCGCCGGGTCGATGTGGACGCAGCCGAGCAGGGCTGTGCCTGCGTCGTCGAACAGGGCGTAGTTGAAGGACTCGTGCGCCGCAATCTCTCTCGTGCCGCTCCAGGTCCTCCTGGCCCTGTTCGTACGTCATCGTGGCGAGTGGCGCCCGCATGCCCGGTCCCGACCCGCGTGAGGTCGATGGTGTGGCGGGCCCGGCGACCGCTGCACCCTGAGTCGCTCGCCGACACACTGCCCACCGCCATGGCCGGCGTGGTGCGCGGCCGAGGCCACCTGTGGCTGGCCAGCCGGCCCGCAGCAGTGGTGACCTGGCGGTCGGCCGGACCGCACATGGAACTGCACGAAGCGGGCTGTTGGCTGGAGCCCGGAGACGACAGCGCCTGGCGGGGCGCATCCCCGCAACGCCGCACCCGGCCTCGTGGTTCTGGCACGATTACTGCGGCGAACGCCGTAACGCCCTCACGTTCACCGGCGCCGACTCATCGACCGGGGCCGGCTGTGCTCCGCACTCGCCGCGGCCCTGCTGGACGACAGGGAGTTGTCACTGGGCTGGGACGGCTGGGCGGCCTTCCCCGATCACCTGCTCGATGACGTCCCGCTCTGAGCCGAGCCACTCCAGGGCTTTGCCGCATCTCTCGGCAGGACAGGCGTACGGCGGATCGGTCGGGCGGAGGCTGCGAACCCACGAAGGGCGCAGGCGGGGGAGGCATGCCTGAACGCTGCCACGGCGGCCGCCGTTCGTCGCGGCCGGCAGGTGTCTGGTGTCCGCCACCGCAGGGTGCAGTGCAGCAGCTCGGACGCACCGATGCCCCCGTGCGCCGCATGAGCACAGGGGCACCGGTGCGCACCTTGTGAGTTGCCGGGTTGGGCGGTGCCGTGGCTGCGACCACCGCCCAACCCGGGGTCTGTCATGCCTGCGGCACCAGCTCCGGGTGCTCGTGCTCGCAGGCGTCGTCGATTCCGTACGTGTCCCAGGCGGGGAACGGGTCATCGGAAAGCTGTTCCCCGTCGGCCAGGAGGCAGTCGGCCAAGGCCGCTTGAAGCAGCTCGACATGCAACCCTGTGCCGATAAAGACCAGTTCCTGGCCCTGGCTGTCTCCGGCACCGCGGGCACCGGAAGGCTCAAAACGGGCGACCGCTCCGGCCTGCGACCACAAGCCCGTGACATTTGGGCGGCCGGCCAGCCAGAAAAAGCCCTTGGAACGCAGGACGTGACCGTAAGCGCCGCTGTCCAGCCCCTCCGTGACGAAGGTCCACAGCCGACCAGGGTGGAACGGCGCATCGGCACGGAAGACCGTGCTGGAGATGCCGTATTCCTCGGTCTCCGGGACATGGTCGCCGTTGATCTCCCGCACCCAGCCGGGGGCCTGTTGTGCCCGCTCCAGGTCGAACAGCCCGGTGCCCAGGATCTCGCCAGGGTTCACCCGGCCGTGCAGTGCGGGCACGATGCGGGCGGCCGGGTTGAGGCGGGCGAGGGTGGCCTCAAGCCGTTCGGCGTTCTCGGCATCAACCAGGTCGATCTTGTTGAGGATAATGACGTCGGCGAACTCGATCTGGTCCATCAGCAGGTCGCTGACGGTGCGTTCGTCGTCCTCGTACTGGTCCAGCCCCCGCTCGGCCAGCCCGTCACCTCCGGCCAGCTCCGGCAGGAAGTTGGCGGCGTCGACGACGGTGACCATCGTGTCGAGCCGGGCGAGGTCGCCCAGGGTCGCTCCGTCGTCGCGTGGGAAGGCGAAGGTGGCCGCGACGGGCATCGGTTCCGAGATGCCGCTGGACTCGATGAGGAGATGGTCGAAGCGGCCCTCGCGGGCCAGCCGGTCGACCTCTTCGAGAAGGTCATCGCGCAGGGTGCAGCAGATGCAGCCGTTGGTCATCTCGACCAGACGTTCCTCGGTGCGCGAGAGAGCGGCCTCGCCGCCACGTACCAGGCTCGCGTCGATGTTGACCTCGCTCATGTCATTGACGATGACCGCGACGCGCAGGCCCTCCCGGTTGGTCAGGACGTGGTTGAGCAGAGTGGTCTTGCCCGCTCCGAGGAAGCCGGACAGGACCGTGACGGGCAGTGGATTGTGCGTCATGCTGCCGGCTCAGCTCTCCGGGCGCAGCAGCCCGCGTTCGTACGCCTTGGCCAGCCGCTGCGGGACGAGGTGGGGGGTGCCGTCGACGGTGACGGGCACGAGCTGCGGGGTGGTCGCCTTCCACTGGGCGCGGCGGTGACGGGTGTTGCTGCGGGACATCTTCCGCTTGGGTACGGCCATGGCCGACCTCCTGCACGACTAGGTGACGGGCAACAGCCTAATTGAAAATGGCTACCATTTCCAAATTGGCGTTGGATGGCTGCCGGGCTGCACAAGCGCCTCGGCTGCCCTGCCACCGTCCGTTCCTCCGCACGTCCGGGGATGAGCCGAGGCTGCCCGGTTTGCCGAACGCGCCGAGACGGCCGCCCCCCCGCCCGGGGCCCCGATTGGCAGCGGCGCCATCGAACCCGCGACCTCTTCTTCCCGAATGAGGTTGGCGGAATGTGCTGGCCTGTTGTTTTGCGAGGGCCGCGTACGGGATCTCCGGCGAGCTCGGCAGGCGTACCCGCACGACAGCCTGATATCCCTGCGCGCTTCCGCCTGACGGAAACACCGGCGACCGGACGCGGCCCAGGGTGTCAACGTTCCGGGTGCCCGGAACGTTCGCGGCTGCTCAGGAGATGCCATGGCCGACGCCCCTGTCGACACCGTGGAATCGGTTCCCGTCGCTGTCATCGGTGCCGGTCCAGCCGGTCTGATGCTGGCGCACCTGCTCGGGCGCGCGGGAGTTGAGACGATCGTCGTCGACACCCGCACCCGGCGCGAGATCGAGACGACGCAGCGGGTCGGCATTCTTGAAGCTGGCGCGGCTCGTGACCTGGTTGAGACCGGAGTCTCCGACCGGGTCCTGTGCGAGGGCGTCGAGCACGAGGGCGTCGAGCTCCGATTCGGCGGTCGGCCGCACCGCATCGACTTCAAGGAGCTGGTCGGTGCCTCGGTGTGGCTGTGCCCGCAGACCGACGTGGTCATCGACCTGGTCGACGCGCGGGACCGCGACGGAGGCATGGTCCACTTCGGCGTCAGGACACCGAGGTCCTCCCGGAGGAGGGGCCGGTCCTGGAGAAGACGGTGCTGCGGTTCCGCTCGTTCGTGCAGGAGCCGATGCGCTGGGGCTCGATGGCCCTGGCGGGCGACGCCGCGTACACGGCGCCGCCGACCGGTGCCCGCGGGCTCAATCTCGCGCTGCACGACGTGAAGGTGCTCGCCGGCACTTTGCTGCGGGCGCTCAGCGGCGCGGGCGAGGCCGCGCTGGACGACTACCAGCCGCGTGCCCTGGAGCGAGTCCGGCGTGCGCAGAATTTCTCGTACTGGATGACCCAGCTGCTGCACACCGCTCCCGGCGGCACGCCGTTCGACCTGCGGCGTCAACTCGGGGAGCTCGACAGCGTGGTGGGAACGCGCGCCGGGCGGCACCTATCTCGCCGAGCAGTACACCGGCTGGCCAGCCGGCTCCCTGGCCTGACCCCGACAACGATCAGGAGCGAACACGTGATCACCAACTGTCACGGTCACTTCACCACCGAGCCGCCCCAGCTGACGCAGTGGCGGGAGCAGCAGGTGGCTGCGCGGTGTGGGCGCGGATCTGCAACGACCTGGTCCACCGCGTCAGCACGCGCTCTACCCCAGCCGCTTCGCGATGGGCGCGATGCTGCCGCAGTCACCGGGAGTCGATCCCGCGAGCTGCCTGCCCGAGCTGCGCCGACGTGCAGGGGGCAGGTCCGCGGAGACGGCGGCCGCGATGGCCGGCCACTGATCCAAGACGCTGCCGAGACGACGTGGCGGCTCCTGGGTCACCATCGGCGTTCTTCGCGTGGGCGGTCCAGGAACTGACAGCGCGCGAGGTCGACTTGCACATCGGCGAGCCGATCTCGCCGTGCGCGTGGACCGAACGCATGTCATGCTTCCAACTCATATACGAGAACGAGTCGTCCCGTGCGCGTGTGGGTCATATCTTCGTGACCTGGGAGTTCAAGTCCTGTCCGGTCGCACTTGTATGACTGGTCGTGGTGATCTGCCGGAGGCTGAGTGGCGTGTCCTGGAGCCACCTCTGCCGGTGGACAACGGGCGGCATGACCACCGGCAGGTGACCGACGGCATCCTGCCCCGAGGTCGGACCGGAGCGCAGTGGCGCGGTCTACGGCCCATGCAGCCGGGGCGGGGTGCGCGCACCACACCACTGGCACAGGCAAGGCCGGCAGCCGTCACCCGGCCGGGGCCGCCGCGCCGCGCAGTGCAAGGACGGCTCCTCCTCCGGAACGGGCTAATACCGCAACGTCCCCGCGATCCCGCCCACCTCGGCGAGCACGCCGTCGGGAACGAACCGCACTTCCGCGCCGGTGTCCAGCGACCGCTCCACGATCGTGTCCACGATGTCGTCGACGGAGTCCGGGTCACCGGGCTCGGCCGGCATGAGGTGACCGCCGGTGTCCCGCACGGTCTCCCGGTAGTTCTCCTCCACCGCCAGCAGCGCGACCTGGCCCACCTCGGCGCTCTGCCGGATCTCGTCCACGCCGGCTGCGAACGTCCGGCGGCCGCGCGCCCGGTCCAGTTCGGCCAGCACATCGGCGACTTCGGCATCCGCGCGCTTTTCGGCGTACGGGCGGATCGCCTGCCAGAGGGCGTCCGGCGGACCACCCGCCAGCCCCGTCTGCGGCACCTGCGTCACCGCGATCTTGGTGCCGGTGCCGCCCCGCACGACCGTCCCGACCTCTTCGAACAGCGAGAGCGCTGCCGTCTCGCCGACCACGTACAGGGGCCGGGGGGCGGCCCTGACGACGGCTGCGAGCGCGGTGTCCGCGTCCCGCAGGAACTTGCGGGTGTGCTCGTCACGGAAGGTGCTGGGCACATCGCCCACCTGCAGCTGATCCTCGGGATCGGGGTCCACCAGGCTGCGGGTCAGCGGGAATCCACCGCGGTGCACCTCGGCGACGCGGTCGGCCGCACCGCTCCACAGGCTGACGCGGTCGGCGGAGAGCGCCAGCACCCAGAAGGGGCGCTCGGTGGCCTGCGCGGCGACGAGGTTGCGGGTGAGGAAGGTGTCCGAGAGCACCACCCGGGCCGGGACCGTACGGCCCAGCGACCACACCTGGTGTTCCCCCGGCGCCGCGAAGACGACCAGGCCCTCCTCGGCGTGCGTCAGGTCGATCTCCGACGCCGCCCGGTCCAGCTGTTCGATGACATCGATCCGTCGCTGCCTGGAGACGTCGGGATCGTCCTGGAGTCGCTCCTTGGCCTTCGCCAGCATGTTCCGCAGCAGAACCGGGTCCTGTGTGCTGTCCGGCTCACGACGGTGCGTGGGCATCAGGACCGACACAGCCGGATAGGGCCGCTGCCGACGGAGCTCGGCGAGGTCGGCGGAAGTGAGCGCAGTATGCATCGGAAGCCTTCTTTCGGCGCGGGGATTCACGAAGCCGAAGCGGAACCACGGAGGGGCGAAATAGCCGCGAAAGGGATGGGAAGGGGGCGTCCAACGGGATCCGCCCTGGGCGCACCGCCCGACCACACTACGAACGATATGCCCGATTCTTCAGTCGGGCAGCAGGTGCGCAGACCTCAGCATTGTGCCCCGCGGCCGCGGCCGCGGGCTTGCGGCTCGACGACGGTCCCCGGCTCCGGAAGCGACCTCGCACCATGCGTGGTGTCATCGGAGAGAAGACGCCCCGCGCATCGCACGGACACCATGCGACGAACACCCCGAGAACACTCCCCAAAACGCTCCGTAGCATCCCGACAACACCGAGCCCTGCGGCGCTGGGCGGAATCACGGTTGGCAATCTGCGAGCCCGGGACATCCGCTCGTCGCGTGGGAGGGTGCACGGAGGTTGTCGCCGCGGTAGCTGCGGCCCCTCGGTGCCTTGCCGTGCGGAGCCGGGCAGTGTCCGGTGAGGACCGTCCGGCGTGACTCAGGGCCACGTGAAGACGCACGGGGCTCCGGAACGCGTGCCGCCCGGGTCGACGGCCACGACGTCGAGCGTGGGGGTGACGGCCCGGGGTAGGGGAAGATGGCCTCCGACGTCGACCTGAAGTAGAACCAGACGTCGCCCTTGTCCCAGTTGCAACGCATCCATGTCGTCACCGGGCCATGATGCCGGTCAGGATGCGGCGCCCTGCTCCGACTTTTCTCCTGGGTGGGCGATGAAGCCTGCGGATCGGTCGAGCCGGAAAGGAGAACCGGCCCGGGTGGGATGTCAACCTTGATCCCGGGCTTCTTGAATGCCGGCACGAACGTGGGCCGGGCGAATGGGACCCGCCTCGACGCCCGCCCAGTTACCGGTATGAGCCTGGCCGCTGGTGTTCCTGGGTGCGGCGGCCGCGCTGTCTCGGCCCGTGTCCTGCCTGCCTGTGTCTCAGTTCCGTGGCATTTCCTTGTAGGCAGCTGCTCCTGCTGTCCACCGGAGGACGGAGGAGGGCCGGACATGTTCAGCTGTCTTGGCCCAGGACGGGGCCTGCGTGGCTCGGGCGGCGAAGGCGTCGCCCTGGCGGACCAGATACGGGTGGCCGGGCCGATCCAGGACCCGGTGTGCTGGCTGATCAGCCGGGGCCTGCCGCAGCGCCAGGAGTGCGGCGACGTACGGTGCGACGACCAGACGCTGCTCGACTCCGGCCGCAGCTGCCCCGGTGCGAGGACCGGCAGGCCGACCGCAGTGCCCAGCGCAGAACGATCGCAGCCACGGCCGACGCCGCGATGCCCGGAGCCCCGGAGGTAGAGCGCCGGACGGCCACCGAGCAGCGGCTGCACCAGGACGTGACGGCCAGGGCGTGGGCGAAGGGCACACGAGCGTCAGAAGGCCCTTGCCCGGCAGGCTGCCGTGTCGCAGGCCTTCTCCGATCTGTCGATGTTCGACTGGGTGGTCATCGGTGCACAGACCGAGACACGGCAGGAGGGCGGCCTCGTCCCCGCCTTCAGCCCGCCCTTCGAGTGGGTGGCCCGCCTCGTTGCCCAGGCCCGGGAAGCCAGCTGCCGCGTGCACCTCAAGCCCAACCTGGTCAACGGCAACCCCGGCATGAAGCTCCCCGACGAATACCCCGCCTGACGCCGTCGCAAGTTGCCGCGGCCCGGGCCCTCCGGCGAAGAGGCAGCTCCATGACCAAGATGCATCAAGGGGTGGTCGCCGTGGTCCGTCCATGGGTACGCCGCAACATCGGTGCACCGAGCGATGCGACACCCGCTGTCAGGAGGCGCAGGGCGACGACTGCACCTGCTCCTGCATGGGCGAGAACCACAGCGGAGCCGCGTACTGGTGCACCTGGATCCTGGTGGGAGACACCACCCTGATCAACAGCGCACGCCGCGAGCGGCACCTCCGTATCCAGGCGCGCTCGCGCCCTCCGTTGAGACCGCGGCGACGAACGGGGCCTTCCGGGTGGCGGAGACGTTTCCGGTACGGCGGGGTGCTCGTTGACTGCTCGGGGGCTGACGAGCGAGGAGGCCGCCGACCGAGCGCCGCTTCCAGGGCGACCTCGGCCCGCTGGTCTCAGGGCACGCGGCCCGGGCCGTGCGCCGGGCCCGGGCCGCGTGTGCTGTGGGACGGGGAGAACGAAGCAGTGGCGGATGCGTCACTGTGGTGCAGGGCATGAACACAGCCGCAGGGTGATCTGGTCGATCAACTCCGCCGGCGAGACGATGAGGTGGCGGGACAGGTGGGGGAGTTTGAACCTCCGGGTTACACATCCTTGCCGATGACGGCTGCGATGACGCGTACCCGTGGATCGCCGGCGTGCAGGTCGACCAGCAGCCGGTCGAAGTCGTAGTCCAGGTCGGCCAGTCGCTCACGGGTCGCGGCCGCGAGGACCAGGTGGCGCACGCCTGCGAAGGCGGCCTTCGGCGGCAGGGCGTCATCGAGCTCGCTGGCCAGCCAGCCGAGTGCCGCCAGGGCCTCCGCCACATCGGCCGGGGCGGCGTCGAGTACGTGGGACTCGACGCTGGTGAGGGTGGCTTTACGCCGTTCTCTTCGCGAACGGTGACGGGCATGTGGCCCGCGGCGGTGTGGAAGCCGAAGTCGCCTTCGCCGAGGCGCTCGCCGAGCGCCACCGCGGTGGCCGCGGTGGCGTGGCCGCAGAAGCCCACTTCCGTCTTGGGGCTGAAGAACCGCAGCGTGAACGACCGGCCGTCGTCCGGGTCGGGCCCGGGGGTTACGGGGGATGGCCCTTCGGGCCAGCAGTAGCCGCGCCGTCTACTTGCCCTACGGCAACCACGGCGTCCGTGGGAGCTGTCTCACAACCTCTGACTCTGTATGCGCCCTGATCAGGGAGTTTTGTGCCCCAGTGTAGGTGCGAACCGGTTGGGCTGGCCTTCAGGCATGCGGAGAGGGGACGGAGGTAGCTCAGCAGTGCAGGCGGGCTCTCTGGGCGAGGGCTGATGGCGCCTCGGCGGCCCAACTTCGAGTATCGGCGGAGAGCCGTTGGTTCCGCCCTGGAAGTTGGGCAACGGCCTTACTGGCTCTGGGGTCCACAGTGGCGGCGATCGTGAAATAGATGTGGTCCTGGGGGATGACGGTGAACCGAAACCTCCTGGAATCAGGTGCGAGGTTGCTGGACTTGGGCAGCGACGATCTTGCGCGCATCGTCTGAAGGCGGGCAACTACGTGGACGCATCGGCGTACGGCATGACGTGGGCGCGGGCGAGGGGGAACGTCCTTACCCGGACGGAGTGCGCCTCTGGGCTGGCCAAGCGGCCGTACGACCTTCGTCATGCCGGGATCTCGTGCTGGCTGTACTCCGGTGTGGACCCGGCTGAATGCGCTCGCCGCGCGGGCCAGAGCATCGAGGTCCTCTTCTGCCACTATGCCAAGTTCTTGGACGGCATCCGAGAGCAGGACAACCGTCTCATCGAACAGTCCCTGCAGGAGTGGGACCGCGCCAGCCGAGGTGGGGTCGCTGCGGGTGAGTCAGGTTTTGGTCCGCCACTGGTCCGGAAGGGCTGGTCAGGAGCGGGACAGCTGTGGGAGGAAGTGGGAGTTGCGGAGCAAACCGGACTTTGCTCCGGGCGGGCCCAACGGGAGGCGCCTGACGGGCAGAAGCCCAGGTCAGACGCCGTTCCCCGGGTCTCTGGAAGAATCCGAGCCTCTTCGGCGAGTACGACACCAGCAGATTTTTCGTCTGCTGGTGGTACACGCCTCGCGCGCCGTTGACCAGCGGGAATAGCCCTTATTGAGGGGGCCGGCGGGGCGATGGACCGGGAATGGCCCGGATCTTGGTCCGAGGTCCGAAGCGGCGGATGTCCGGCTTCGACGTGGCAGGTGAGTCCTGGATGGCGGAGGAGACCTCTTGGGCTGGCGCCGGAAGGCCGCGGAACGGCGGGCCAACTCGCTGCCAGCATCCCTACGGTGCTGGTCATGGCTCCACGGACACGCAATCCGGACTCGGAGTGGCTGGCTCTTTCCGCCCCGGACCCGGTGGGAATTCATCGGGTGTGGGTGCAGGACCAGCTCGCCCGGATTCCTTCAGGACGGCTGTGGCTGGCCGTTGAAGCCGACCTCGTGCGATCTGCCGACGCGATGTAGCGCATGTGCATGGTGGCGCGTCCCCTGCAACGCCGAGGACGCCCGGACCCAAGGCCGGTGGTGGCCGGGGTGCGGGCGGGACAACCGTCTCACTGACTGAGCATGGGCCAGCCGTAGGTCCGCTCGGCCGCCCATCGCTTCGGGATGGGGGTGAAGCCCCTGGTCCCGGAACTTCGGGGCCCTCTCTACCAGCGATCCGGCTCGCCGTGGCTCCGGGCTCCAAGGCTCTCGGCGGCAGGGATGTGGCTGCCCGCTCGGCCTGTCATGGTTGTTACGGAGCGGCTTTGGGCTCCGGTACAGGCGATCAGCGCGGCCTGGGTGGGACGTCCACCGTCATTGCCGCACGATGCCCGCGCCCCTGGCAGCTTGGTTCGTATGCTGTGGTGCCTGCCGCTGCGGTGCCGGAGGGGCGGGCACCACAGGGTCCGTCAGGTCGGCAGGAGTGCCGTGGTGCATGAGTCATATACGAGCACAGCACCCGTCGCGGCGTGTTCGAACCGGTGCTGCCGGATGGGGCGGCTCCTCGGATGCGGGGGCGGGGTGCGGCGGCTCTCTGCCAGGCGGTGCTTGCCGAGGGCGGCAACCTGCTGGACGAGCAGAGCGTGCTGGAGTCAACGGATCACGAGACATCAGCCGTCATCGTGTTCGGGGCCGCGTGCACTGTCCCCGCGTACCGCCGGGCGAAGCCCGTGCCTCCGTCCGCCGTGACGGTCATGTCGTACCGCCCGCTGTCCGTGGGCCGGTTCAGGACCGCCTTCTCGCGCGGGCCGAGCAGTTGCGTGTGTTCCGTGCCGCCGAAGTCGTTCGGGGCGACGGTGAAGCACACCTCCGAACCGCCGTCGTTGGCCAGCAGCAACTCGACCGAGGCGTTCTCCGGCTTGCCGCCCCGCAGGACCCCTGTCACCCGAGGAGCGGCAGCGTCGTTCTGATCAACTCCGGTCACCGTTCCGGCGAATCGGCAGACGAAGCCGTCGGCGCCGTGAACGGTGAAGTCGTAGCGCCCGTCCGTGCGTACGGCATCCCACACGTAGGTGGCAGTGCTGCGCGGCGCGACAGTGAACGGCGTACCGGCGAACGGCCGCGCGATGTTCGGGAACACCGTGAAGTGGAAGGAGACCGTTCCTTCGTTGGCGAGTGTGCAGGTGACCTTGCCGGTGGCGCGGTCCACGGCGACGTCGGCCCATGGGCGGTACGGCAGCGCCCGGTGAGGACGCGCACCGCACGGTTCCTGTGTCGGCATGACTTGTGTGCCCGGCGCCGGGAGCTCCACCGGTGGCAGTTCCATCGCCGCGTCGGCCTGCTCCACCAGTGCGCGGGTGTCTGGCAGTGCGGGGATCGAGAAGTCGGGCCGGGCGAAGTCGAAGCAACTGGTGAGGTCGCCGCATACGGCGCGACGCCACTCCGAGATGTTGGGTTCCCGCACGCCGGTGACGACTTCCAGGAAGCGCAGGACGGAGGTGTGGTCGAAGACCTGGGAGTTGACCCAGCCGCCGCGCGACCACGGTGATATCACCCACAGGGGGACGCGGTTGCCCAGACCGATCGGCTGTCCGTCCACGAACTCCTCGGGGGTCGCGTGGGGCGGGAACGGCGGCACCATGTGGTCGAAGTAGCCGTCGTTCTCGTCATACATGACGAGGAAGGCGGTGTGCCGCCACACGTCCGGGTTGGCGAAGACCGACTGAAGGGCGGTGTTGACCCAGTGGGCGCCGTAAGCGGGGCTGGCGGTCGGGTGTTCGCAGAACAGATACGGAGAGACCAGCCAGGACACTGTCGGCAGCGTGCCGTCCTTGCAGTGGGCGTCGAACGCCGACAGGTCCCACTTCGTCATCGCATTGATGTGGCGCGGGTCGTCCTTGTCGAAGGTGTGGAACCGGGCGAAGTACTCCAGGGCGTTGTCCTCGTAGTTGCCGTGGCGCTCGTCCAGTCCGGGAGTGTGGTAGACGCGCCAGGTGACGTTGGCGGCCGACAAGCGTTCTGCGTAGGTGGTCCAGTCGCAGACTGGGTTGTCGGGAAGCGGGGTGTTGTCGATCCACGGGCCGGTCGTGCCGTCCCGGCCCGGGCCGACGGTGCCGGTCCACAGGTAGAGGCGGTTGGGGCTGGTGGGTCCGGCCAGTGAGCAGAAGTAGGCGTCGCAGAGTGTGAACGCGTCGGCCAGCGCGTACTGGTAGGGAATGTCCTCACGGGTGAGGTAGCCCATGCTTTGCTCACCCTTGGCCGATGTCCAGCGGTTCATCGCGCCGTTGTTGATGGCGTCGTGACCGGATTCCCAGTCGTGCGGCAGACCGTCGGCGTTCTGCGCGTTGAACTTCGTGGAGTCCATCCGGTAGGGCAGCAGGAAGCCGCCGTCGGTCCGGGAGGGGGCGGGCTGACGGAAGACGCTGTCGCCGTTCGGGAACGTCAGAGCCTGACGGTCGTCGAACCCGCGCACGCCGTTCAGCGTGCCGAAGTAGTGGTCGAAACTGCGGTTCTCCTGCATGAGGATCACGACGTGGCGGATGTCGTCCATGGCGTCAGTTCCTTTCCGCGGACGTGAACAGGGAGACGAGCAGGGTCACATCGGCCCGCTCCAGGGAGTCGAGGACTGTCCGCCGTGCTGCGGACGGGATCGGTACGGTGGAGGGCACGGCCAGCACCACGCACCCGGCGGCCTCGGCCGCGGCGACACCCGTGGGCGTGTCTTCGACGACTACGCAGGCGCGCGGATCGACGCCGAGGGCGGCGGCCGCGGCGAGGTACGGATCAGGCGCCGGCTTGGTGCGGACCGTGTCCTCGACGGCGAGTGTCAATGCGAACCGCTCCTCGCCCAGGGCCTTGCGCACCAGGTCGACGACGTGGCGCGGCGACGCGGAGACGATCGCCGTGGGGACTCCGGCCGCGGCCAGTTCGTCCAGCAGGTGCAGCGCGCCCGGTCGCGGGACGACCTCGCAGGCGACTTGGGCGGCGAACGCCGCGTCCAGTTCGATGGCGAGCACGTCAGGGGCGGGGACCGCCGGGCCGCCGGTGCGGTGCAGGTGATCTGCGGTGTGTGCGGCCGGTCGGCCCAGCACATGATGCGTGTCGGCGTCGGTCAGCTGCCGCCCGATCCGGTCTGCCACCTGTTCCACGGCCGCCCACCACAGCCTTTCGGTGTCGACGAGTGTGCCGTCCATGTCGAACAGCACGGCAGCGGGAAGGCCGGGTGTGGCCCTGTGATGGTTCATGAGGAGTTTCTCCGGTGCGTGGCGAACGGGCGGAAGCGGAGGCTCCCTGCGCCGAAGGCCGGACAGGTCGGTGGGTTCGGTCTGCAGCGACGGCTTCGTACGGCGTGGTCGGATCGAGAATCGGCCGGAGCCGTCAGCCTCCACTGCGACCGCCGTTTCCCCAGCTGTGGCGATCCACCAGCACCGGGCGGTCCGGAAGCGTCAGCGTCACCTTGGCACCGACGGGGAGTCCGGCCGTCGAGTGAGTCGCCACGTCCGCCATCACTTCCGCGCCTCCGGCCAGCCGTACAGTCAGTCTTGTCGTCGCGCCCAGGAATGTCGCGCCCACGATCTGGGACGTGCCATCGCCGTCCGCCGTGACCCCGATTGCTTCCGGGCGTACCAGTACGTCCACCTCGCCACTTCCACCGTCGGTCCCGACGGGGCCCGGCAGCGTCCCGTGGACCGGTAGCGTGCGGCCGAACGCGCCCACGGTCGTGCCGTCCGCCCCCGGCCGGGCCGGTATCCGGCTCATCACCCCCACGAAATTGGCGACGAACGCGGTCGCAGGGCGTTCGTACAGCTCTGCGGGAGGCGCGCACTGTTCGAGTCTCCCGGCGCGCATCACGGCGACCCGGTCGGCCATGGAGAGGGCCTCCTCCTGGTCGTGTGTCACGAACAGCGTCGTGATGCCCAGTTGTTGTTGGAGGCGACGGATCTCCTCGCGCAGTGTCAGCCGCACCTGAGCGTCGAGCGCGGACAGCGGTTCGTCGAGCAGCAGTACGCGTGGCCGCAGTGCCAGAGCGCGGGCCAGCGCGATGCGCTGCTGCTGGCCTCCGGAGAGCTGGCGCGGGAAGCGGGCGGCGTGGTTCGCCAGCCCGACCAGCTCCAGAAGTTCCGCGGCGCGAGCCCGCCGCGCGGCTTTGCCCGTCCCGTTCATCCGCAGCCCGAAGGCGACATTGTCGATGGCTGTCATGTGCGGAAAGAGGCTGTACGACTGGAACACCATGCCCGCCTCGCGGCGGTGTGCGGGAACACGCGTGATGTCCTCGCCGTCCACGAGCACTTCGCCCGTGTCGGGCCGTTCGAAGCCGGCGACCGTGCGCAAGGCGGTGGTCTTTCCGCAGCCGGACGGGCCGAGCAGTGCCAGGAGTTCGCCGGGGCGGACTTCAAGGTCCAGTCCGTCCAGCGCCGTCGTCGTGCCGAAGGCGCGGCGCAGCCCACGGAACTCCACGGTTGAACCGGCCCGCGTCGGCCTGACGCTTTCGGGATCGGTGAGAAGGTCGGTCATGAGTTCTCCTTGGGGCGGCGAGCACGTCCGGCGGCGCTGATCAACAGCAGCAGCATCCAGGTGACGAGGAGGCCGACCATCGAGACGGCCACCGACATCTGCGCCTGCGAGCCGCTGGTGGCAACGATCCACACGGCGAACGGCTGATAGCCGAGGACCGCGGCGACGGTGTACTCGCCGAGGACGAGTGCGAGGGTCAGGAACGCCGTGTTGAGCAGCGCCCCGCGAAGGTTGGGCAGCACGACATGGATAAGGGTGTGCGGCCACGGCGCCCCGCAGGACCGTGCAGCCTCGACGAGCACGCGCAGGTCGATGGCGGCGAACCCGGTGTCGAGTGTGCGGTACGCCAGCGGCAGCGCCATCAGCGTGTAGGCAAGCACCAGAACCATGGGGAACTGCGGGGCCTGGAGCGCGGCCATGGCTTGGAAGAGCGGGGTACCGGCAAAGTGGTCCGGTCCCCAGCGCAGCACCGCGCTGATCCCGGCGACCAGGGCGACAGCCGGTACGACCAGCGGCAGCATGCACACGATCTCGACGAGTGTGCGCAGACGCGGCGCGGCCAGCCGCACCGTGACCAAGGCAGGCACGAGCAGCACCAGAACCAGCGCGATGGTGGCCGCGGCCAGTTTCAGGGTCAAGGTGAGGCTGTCGGTGAAGCCGTCGGCACCGAAGATGCCGGTGTAGGCCTCGAAGCCCAGGGCCTGGCGGGGGGCGCCGATTCCGATGCTGAAGGCGATGGCGCATGCGATCGGGACGAGGAAGTACGCACCGGTGAGCAGCAGTACGGCGCTGCGCCCGTATCCGGTCCTGTTCAAGCGAGCCATCGTGTGCTCCTGCGCTGCAACGGCACCTGGACGGCCATGACGAGCCCCGCGACCAGCACCATGTCGACGCCGAGCGCCAGGGCGACGTTGTCCTGGCCGACCAGGACGTTGCCGGACAGCGCGTCCGCGATCTGCATGGTGACCAGCGGTACCGAGCTGCCGACCATCGCGGCGGCCGTCGCGTACGCACTGAACGCGGTGCCGAACAGCAAGACATAGCCGCCGAGCAGCGAGGGCATGAGAATCGGCAGGGCGACGTGCATCCAGTACCGGAAGGTGCTTGCGCCGTTATTGTGGGCGGCCTCGCGCCACTGCCGCCGCAGCCCCTCCAGAGCGGGGGCGAGCGTGAGGACCATGAGCGGAATCAGGAAGTAGAGGTAGACCAGGGTCAGGCCCCAGAAGCCGTACAGATTCCAGCCGTGGCCGAGCAGGTGGAAGCGGGTCGTCAGCACCCCGGCGTTGCCGAGCGTCGCCACGAAGGCGAACGCGAGCGGCACACCGCCGAAGTTCGCCAGTACGCCCGCCCCGGCCAGGACTGACTCGCGCAGCGCGCGGAATCGTGAGGTCACGACCGCGTGGGCGACCGGCAGACCGATGACCGCGGCGATCAGCGCGGAGAGGGCGGAGAGCTTGACGCTTCCGAGGAGCGCGGTGAGGTAGGGGCCGTGCAGTGAGGCGCTCATGTTTGCGCCGGTGAATCGGGCCCCGCCGGGCACAGTTTCGGGCGTCGTGAGCGCGCCGAACACCATCGTCCCGGCGGGCAGGCCGAACGCCAAGGCGGCGAAGAGGAGCAGCGGCACGACACCCAGCCAGCCTGCCGAGCGAGGAAGGCGCCGCCGCCGGGCGGCACCCGCACGAGTACTGCTTCCGGAGGAGCGGTTCGAGTTGTCGCCTCTGGCGACTGCTTGGAGGGTACTCATTCGCCGGCGCCCCGGCCCCAGCCCTGGACGACGTCCTGTTTGGCCTTGCTGACCTGACCCTCCGTCGGGAAGGCGGTCTTGCCGGCGGGTGCCTTGGGGAGCTTGGCGGCGACGGCGGTGTCGAGCGTGCCGGCCTTCTGCATCGAGGGCATCAGCACGGGGCGGGCGTGGCCCTTGAGCCACAGGTTCTGGCCTTCGGGGCTGTAGAGGAACTCCTGCCACAAGCGGGCAGCGGCCGGGTGCGGTGCCCACTTCACGATGGCCTGCGAGTAGTACTGGGAGTACACACCGTCGGCCGGGACGCTCACCTTCCAGTCGACGCCCTTGGCGCGGAGGTCGTCGACGTATCCGGCGTTGAGGTAGTCCCAGTTGATACTGATCGGCGTCTCACCCTTCTGGATGGTCGCAGGGCTCGACTCGACAGGGTTGAAGTTGCCGGAATTCTTCAGGCGGGCGAAGAAGTCCAGGCCGGGCTTGATGTCGTCGAAGGAGCCCTTGTTGGCGAGTGCCGCCGCGTATACGGCACCGAAGGCCGAGCCGGACTTCGTCGGATTGCCGGTCAGCGCGATCTGGCCCTTGTACCGCGGATCGAGCAGGTCGGCGAAGGTCTTGGGGCACTTCTTGACGCGGGCCGCGTCACAACCGATCGAGACGTAGCCGCCGAAGTCGTTGTACCAGCGTGCCTGAGCGTCCTTCTGCTCCTGCGGGATCTGGTCGAAGGCTGAGACGCGGTACTGCGCCAGCAGGTTCTGCTGGGCCGCGCTGATGGCGAAGGCGCTGCCCACGTCGATGACGTCCGGAGACCGGTCCTGTCCCTTGCGGGAGGTGACTGCGGCGAGCTCGTCCTGACTGGAGGCGTCGGGGTTCTCGACCTCGACCTTGATCCCGTACTTCTTCTCGAAGGTGTCGATGATCTCGCCGTAGTTCGTCCAGTCCCGAGGAAGGGCGATGGCGTTCAACTTGCCCTCCTTCTTTGCGGCCGCGACGAGAGCGTCGAGGCCGCCGGCGTCCTGTGCCGAGACGGCGGTCGCGGCCTTGCTCCCGCTATCGCTTGCCGCATCTGTGCTGGTCAGGCCGCATGCACTGAGTCCCAGCGCGGCCGCGGCAAGGACACAGGAAAGGCCCGCCGAGGGAACGCGGTGCAGTCTCAATGGAATCTCCCAGTGGAATAAGTTGGCTGTACAACTTGACTCATTACCTCGGGAGGCGGTGTACGGAAGATGAACGCCGGCGAACGCGCGGAGCAGCCTTTCGGGAAGAGATCGCGGGCTGTGCGGCGGGAGGGGCCTGATCGTTGAGCCACGTTCGGGAGCGGATAGGCTCACGTTCCACAGCAGCGGCGATGGGCGGCTGAGGGAGAAGGAGAGCAGAATGGCGGTCGCGGGGGGCGGCACCACCGGAGCCCGGTACCGGCGGCTGGCGGCTGACCTGCGCGAGGCCATAGCGACCGGCGCCTACGGGGCGGACGGTCGGCTGCCCAGCGAGGAGAAGCTTGCCCAGCAGTACGGCGTCTCACGCGGCACTGTCCGTCAGGCGCTGGCCGTACTGCGCGCCAACGGCCTGGTCACTTCTCGACGTGGCACGCGCCGCGTCGTGCTCGGCACCGCACGTACGCAGAGTTTTTTCGAGTTGCTGAGTTTCACCCGATGGGCACGCTCGCTCGGAGAGGAACCGGGCAGCCGCACCATCGGCATCGAACGCCGCCCCGCAGAACCGTTGGAATGCGAGCAGCTCGGCCTCGCTCCGGGGTCGCAGATATACCGGGTGCTCCGGCTGCGGACGCTGTCGCGTGTTCCCATCATGGTCGAGAGGACTCTCTACCCCGAGCGGATCGGCGCCCTGATCAAGCGCCTGGATCCCCACGCGATCTCGCACACCGATCCACTGGCGGAGGAGGGAGTGGTGTTCGCGGACACGGAACACACCATTGACCTCGTCTACGCCGATGCCGACGACACGCGCCTCCTCGGCTGTGCTCCGGACGCGCCGCTGATGCGGGAGCGGCGGCGGGCCACGGACCAGGCGGGCAGACCGTTGATGTGGTCGGACGACCGCTTTGTGCCGGGCACGATTGCTTTCACGGTGCACAACTCAGTGGCGACGACGGCGCTGTCGCGCCGACGCGGCTGAGCTGACTGGCCGTCATTGCCGTCGTTGGCCGTGGGAGGGTGGTCGGCTCATGTCCGGTGGCGCTGACGCGTGGTGAAGGACGAGGACGGCCTGGACGATCGCTGTGATGCGGTTGGCGATGCGCATCGCTTCGGCCAGGGTGGGGGCGAGGGCGGCCAGTACCTCGACGGCCTCACGTATGTAGCGGTACACGGTCGCGATGCCGATGTCGAACCCGGCGGGCGAGCCGGGCGTAGGTGTCACCGCATCGCAGATGGGCCAGGGCGAGGAGAGCCTGACGACCGGCGGGCAGACGCCGCCACCGGGTTCCGATCTCCCCACGCCGGACAGCGAGTCGTCCGGTCAGGCACCGCAGGGTGCGACGGGACAGGTCGATCGACGACGGGTGGACAAGCACGCGAAGCTCCTGGTGGCTGCGGGCGATCTTGGTCGAGAACCCGTCTACCAGGAGCTTCGTCGTTCCGCAGATCCGTCCAACACGCGCCCAGCAACGTCAAGTTGGAAAAGGCTCACTCCTTGCCGGTGAGTGAGCTGGACGAGCCCGATGCCCTGCGCAGGGGGCTTGATGCCTTGTGCCGAAAACTCGACGGGAGCGCCGCAGCCGCCAAGACGGCGAAGCGCAAGAAAGCCGCCATCAACGAAGTCTTCGGCGTTGCAGTCGAGCGGGGCTACTTCGTTCAGAACCCTCTTGCCGGACTCCGCTGGACGGCGCCCGAGGTTGCCGACGAAGTCGACCCCGACTGCGTGCCGAACTCTCTACAGCTGGCCCGTCTGCTCGAAGCGGTCAAGGCGCTTCCCGGCCGCGGCCCGCATCTGTACGCCTTCTTCGGCTGCATGTACTACGCCGCGATGCGCCCCGCGGAAGTCATCATGACGTGGCGTCGAGCGGGACAGAGCATCCAGGTTCTCTTCCGCTACTACGCCGAGTTCCTCGCCGAGGCGCGTCATCACGCGAACCGCCTCATCGAGGACTCCATGCAGCGGTGGGACGAGCGTGAGGGGCCGTGGAGGGCGTGTTAGCCCGGGCTTGGCCCGGAAATGCCCCGGAACAGCTGGTCAAAGGTGGGGCAAGGGTGGGAGGAATCGGGAGTAAGGTCGTATTTTTGCTGGCGGCCCAAGAGAAGCACGGAGAGGGCGCCTGACGGGAATCCCCCGAGGGCAGGCGCCCTTTTCGGTGTCTAGAAGAACCCGAGCTTCTTAAAGGGTGTCTCACGTGGCAGTTCACTGATGCGGCATGATGTTGCACCGTGAGGGTTGATCTGTCGCGTCGGCTGGTTCCGGACGAACTGTGGGAGCTGGCAGCTCCGTTGTTGCCGAGGTTCACGT
>NZ_VKJP01000369.1 GCF_007280575.1 Streptomyces benahoarensis | reverse complement strand
CACTGCTGGTTCTGCGGGTTGGACAGGACGTTGACGTCCTGGACCGCGACCGGCACCAGCAGGCCGACCAGCGAGCCGACGTTCGCCTTGACCGGCACACCAAGGCACAGGTCGTTCAGCGAGTTCTCTCCCCCGGGCCCCGGAACGCGGCGACCTCACCACGCCACGCCCCGGGCCCGCGGCGAACGACGGACCCTACCCCGCATCCGTACGCCCCGGTGGCCGGACCCGCGCCGTGGAGGTCACGGGACCGGCCACCCGGAGGCGTATGCGGCAGTCGGGCCGCCGGGCCGTCAGCTGTTGCGCTCGCCGTTCGCGGACAGCGCGGAGATGTCATCCAGGATGTGCGACAGCGGCTCGTCGCCCTTGGCCTGGGTGGAGTTCTCGGTGCACTGCTGGTTCTGCGGGTTGGACAGGACGTTGACGTCCTGGACCGCGACCGGCACCAGCAGGCCGACCAGCGAGCCGACGTTCGCCTTGACCGGCACACCAAGGCACAGGTCGTTCAGCGAGCTCTGGACCAGTCCGAGCTGGGTGCTGAGCTTGCCGTGCGTGGTGGAGTTGCCGTAGGCGGTCCGGGCGCCGTTGCCGTTGACGGTGGACGTGCCGTGGTCGTTGCCGGTCGCCATCGCCTGCGGGACCACCGCGGCCGAGAACCCGAGCATCGACACCGCGACAGCGGCGCCCGCCGTGATCTTCTTCATCGTACAAACCCTTCGGTACGAGGACTTCCGGTACAGAAGCCCTGTTTCAACAACCCGCCACACCGCGCCTGGTTCCGGCCCGTCACCCGAACAGATGGCGATACCGCGGGCGCCCGGCCGCCACCCTTCGCTCACACGCGCCCCGCGCCGCATCCGCACCGCCGGGCGCGCACCCGGCCTACCCGGTCTGCCGAGCCTGCCCAAGGCCTGACGGGCCCGGACACACACGAGGCCCGCGCCGCCGATTTTCCGGCGACGCGGGCCCGGTGCCGCTTCCGGCGGCATGCCCACGCGTCCGCAACCCCATCAATCCCGCGAACGCATGGGCATGCGTCCCTCCACACACCATGACCAACGAGTGACCCGGGCCTGTAACGGTCACGTGCGGATAACGATGCCGGAAATTCCGTCCGGCATTTCCCGGCACCGTTATCCGACCGCCCGAATTTCCCCGCCCGCATTCCTCGCGTACGCATTCCATAACTCGTACGCGCACACCTTCCGATATCCGTACGCATCACCACACCGGAAACCATCCGGAAGGAATACGGACGCGGGCAAAGGGAAACCCGGGCCACCCGGAAGAAGGAGGGCCGGACGGCCCGGGTCAGCGGGTGCCGGTCAGTGGTTGCCGGCGCCGTTGCCCGAGAGCAGCGGAATGTTGTCCAGAATGTGCGACAGCGCCTCGTCACCCTTGGCCTGGGTGGAGTTCTCGGTGCACTGCTGGTTCTGCGGCGAAGACAGCACGTTGATGTCCTGGACCGAGATCGGCGCGACGCCGAGCAGCGAGCCGATGTTCGCCTTGGCGGGCAGACCGATGCAGGGCTTGTTGAGCGAGCCCTGGATGAGACCGATCTGCGGGCTCATGTAGCCGTACGTCGAGGAGTTGCCGTACTCCTGCATGGCGCCGTTGCCGTTGACGGAGCTCGTGCCGTGTTCGTTGCCGATCGCCATCGCCTGCGGGGCGGCAGCGGCGGCGATACCAACGATGGACGCAGCCGCGGCTGCGGTCGCCAGAGCCTTCTTGATCATTGATTGTCCTTCGTTTTCCGGGTTGCCCGGGGCCGGGCAACGTGCCCAACTTCGGCCGTCCGGCCGAGTTGCGCTGATTCACTCAAATGAACTGGCGTCCCCGACCCGCACTGCTTGATCGGAATCGCCTGGGAAGTGACCGCAGGAACACGGGGCATCCGGCGCCGCGCACCGGGAATTCTCCGGTGCTGAGCTTTCCCGCACCCGTCGCCGCACCCCGCGTACGGAATTACTTCCCGAGCGGCAGGCCGCCGAGCAGCTTTCCGTCCCGGGTCGCCCCCGTGGCGCCACCCAGGATCTTCTTCGGACCGGATTTCGCCGTCTTCGCCACGCCCGTGACGGTGTCGACCAGCGGCCGGATCTGGTGACCGTCGAGCTGCTCGCTGTGGAGCGCGTCGTTGAGACCACCGTTGAGGCTCATACTCGGAGCCGTCGGCTGCCCTTCCGCGAAAGCGGGAACAGCCGCGCCGAGAGCCATGACGGAACCGGCCAGAACGGCGGCGGACTTCGCGTACTTCACTGTGAACTGTCCCTTCTCGGGCGGTGTTCGACGGGGCGCGACATCCCGGCCACGTGAGCATTCACTTCGCTGCTCGGATCACCGCATTCCCTCTGCCCAACGATTCCCTGCGCGCAGGGAAACCCCCGGACATGCATCTTTCCCGGAACGCGCGCCGAAAAGGCGCGCGGCCTTCCGCGGACGCGGCGAATTCGGGGCGGGAACCGGTCGGCCCCGGCGCACGGAATGTGCACCGGGGCCGACCGGGACCACGCAATCCGAAAAGCTTCGGATCAGCCGTTGACGCAGGTGTTACCGAAGGCCGGGTTGAGCAGGCCGACGACGTCGATGGTGTTGCCGCACAGGTTGATCGGCACGTGGATCGGCACCTGGATGACGTCGCCGGAGAGGATGCCGGGCGAGTTCGAGGCGACAGCCGAGGCACCCGCGTCGGCGAACGCCGGGGTGGCGGCGCCGATGGCCATCAGCGTGCCTGCGGCAACAGCGGCGATCTTGGTGTACTTCACTTTGAGCCCTTTCCTGCAGCGGTTCGGTAGCGCACACGTCCTTCGTGTCGCACGGGCGCAAACCGCTCGCCCGTCACTCCGCTGCCGATATTGGTAACGATGTCCCCTCGCCAACGAAACTCCCGCGGAGGAGTTTTCGGAAAAATCGTCCGAACAGCCTGGATCCGTCCGGCGATTGTCGCCGCGTTTCCGCGCGGCCCTGTCGTCAAAAGCCACCGCGGGCCACACATACAAGGGATTCGCCGCATACGAATTCCTACCGAGGGGTCGTGCTGCCCCGCCCCACGTGTGTGACGGGGTGCCGCCGGTCCGGTCCGCCCGGGAGGAGAGAACCGGGGGAACCGGCCTGCGGCCGACGGCGGGATCAGTGGTTGCCGACGCCGTTCCCGGACAGCACCGGGATGTCGTCCAGAATGTGCGACAGCGACTCGTCGCCCTTGGCCTGGGTGGAGTTCTCGGTGCACTGCTGGTTCTGCGGGTTGGACAGCACGTTGACGTCCTGAACGGCGATCGGGATGAAGCCGAAGAGGGAGCCGACGTTCGCCTTGAGCGGCAGGCCGATGCAGGGCTTGTTCAGGCTGCCCTGGATCAGCTCCAGCTGCGGGCTCATCTCGCCCTTGGTGGTGGAATTGCCGAACGCGGTCTTGGCACCGTTGCCGTTGACCGTGGAGGTGCCGTTGTCGTTGCCGATCGCCATCGCCTGGGGGGCGGCGGTCGCCGAAATGCCGACGAGTGACGCGGCTACGGCCGTCGTGGCCAGGACCTTCTTGATCACGATTTACCCTTTCGAAGCGGAGTGCCCGTATCCGGAGCGTCCTGGACAACTCACTTCACAGGGTGCGGTTTCGCCGTTTCACCCGAATGAAGCGAAACCATAGGCAGATATCACCGCATCCGGGTGGCGTGACGCGGCGGGCCGTGTCCCGCGGCCGGGAACGCCGAAGGCCGGCCCGGGAACCATGCGGTCCCGGGCCGGCCTTCGGGGCGGGCGTCCGTGGCGTACGGGCGTCGGCCGGGGAGGCTTCAGCCGTTGACGCAGGTGTTGCCGAACGCGGGGTTGAGCAGCCCGACGACGTTGATGGTGTTGCCGCAGACGTTGATCGGGACGTCGACCGGGACCTGGATGACGTTGCCGGAGACGACGCCGGGCGAACCGACGGCGACACCCTCGGCACCGGCGCCGTGGCCCGAGGCGGAGGCGACACCGGCACCGCCCATGACGGCGATACCCGCGGCGACGGACAGAACGGCGGCCTTGGAGACAAACTTCACGGCGAACCTCTTCACTGAAGCAGCTTTCGGGAACATGCGCGTGCGCGTGAGCGACGCACAGCCGCGTGGAGCGACAAGCTGTTCAACGCACGAACCGTCGCCGGGTAGCGCCACTTTCGGGTGAATCCGGGGCAGGAGTGTTCGTAGGGCCCCCGGCGGGTGGCCTGCGCGGGCGTGCGGGGCGTGTGTGCCCGGCGGTGGGCCGGGCGAACGCGGCGCACCTCGTACGGCGGTGCGCCCCGCGGGCAGCGGCCGGATACGACAGAACCGCTGGTCAGGGCGATTGTCAGACCCTGGTGCAAGACTTCGTGGCATGAGATGGGCAGTGGCGGAGACGGACGACGGGGGTGTGCGTCTCTGCCCGCTCACTCCGGAGGGCAGACCCGCGGGGCCGGTGGTGCGGGAGCCGTCGCTCGCTGCGGCGGTGCGGGCCCGGCCCGGGGTGGAGCGGTGGGTGTGGCGCTCGACGCCCGAGCTGTACCGCGGGCTGCTGGCGGCGGGGTTGCGGGTGGAGCGGTGTTACGACGTCGAGGCGGCCGAGGCGCTGCTGATCGGGCACGAGGAGGGGCAGCGGGGGCAGCCGCGGTCGTTGGCGGCGGCGTGGGCGCGGCTGCGGGGGCTGCCGGTGCCGCCGGACGCGCCGGTGCGGGCGGCCGACACCCAGCCGTCGCTGTTCGAGCCAGGTCCGGTGCCGCTGCCGCCGGGGACGGACGAGCTGACGGCGCTGCTGGAGGTCTACGCGGGCCAGGTGACGCGCACGGAGCGGACGGAGATACCGGAGCGACTGCGGTTGCTGCTGGCGTCGGAGTCGGCGGGGATGCTGGTCGCGGCGGAGATGACGTGGGCCGGGGTGCCGTGGCGGGCCGATGTGCACCGGGCGCTGCTGGACGAGCTGTTGGGCGAGCGGTTCCCCGGCGGGCTGGAGCCGCGGCGGATGGCGGAGCTGGCCGAGGAGGTGTCGCGGGCGTTCGGCGGGGCGCGGGTCCGGCCCGACCTGCCGCAGGACATCGTCCGGGCGTTCGCGGGCGCGGGCATCACGCTGAGCTCGACGCGTAAGTGGGAGCTACAGCGGATCGACCATCCGGCGGTGGCGCCGCTGCTGGAGTACAAGGCGCTGTACCGGCTGCACACGGCGCACGGCTGGGCGTGGTTGCAGCAGTGGGTGCACGACGGGCGGTTTCGGCCCGTGTACCTCCCGGGCGGGACGGTATCCGGCCGCTGGACGACGAACGGCGGGGGTGCGCTCCAGGTGCCGAAGGTGGTGCGGCGGGCGGTGCGGGCCGATCCGGGGTGGCGGCTGGTGGTGGCCGACGCCGATCAGATGGAGCCGCGGGTGCTGGCGGCCGTCTCGCGCGACCGCGGGCTGATGGAGGTGGCGGGCACCGGCCGTGACCTGTACGCGGACCTCGCCGCACGGGCCTTCGGGGGCGACCGGGACCGCGCCAAGCTGGCGCTGCTGGGCGCGATCTACGGGCAGACGTCCGGGGATGGGCTGAAGCATCTGGCCGATCTGCGGCGGCGCTATCCGGCGGCGGTGGCGTACGTCGACGATGCGGCGCGGGCGGGCGAGGAGGGGCGGCTGGTGCGGACGTGGCTGGGCCGTACGTGCCCGCCCGCGTCGGTGGCACCGCCGGAGGAGGCCGGGCTGCCGCAGGAGGAGGCGGGGGCGGAGCAGGACGGGGG
>NZ_VKJP01000368.1 GCF_007280575.1 Streptomyces benahoarensis | reverse complement strand
GGAGGGGCGGCGGCGTGCGGTGCGTACGGATGGCGCGGGTGGCCGGGGCCGCACGGACCCCGGGAACGGCGGGCTGCTGTCTGCGGAAACGCGCTGATCAGCGGTGACGCCCACAGGGACGCGAGGTCACCGGCCGA
This sequence comes from Streptomyces benahoarensis, assembly GCF_007280575.1. GTDB lineage: Bacteria > Actinomycetota > Actinomycetes > Streptomycetales > Streptomycetaceae > Streptomyces > Streptomyces benahoarensis. Next base: position 5,618 of record NZ_VKJP01000368.1, on the reverse strand, counting down.
GGTAATCCGAACACGTACGATCGGGCGGTGGCAAGGGGGCGCCCGCCGCGTTCACCCGGCGGAGCCGTTGCTCACGGGCCGTTGGCCGGTCCCGCACGCCGACCCCCGGCCCCGCCCGGCGACGCGAGGACGGAGCCGGGAGCGGCGGAGACGGACTACGGACGTGCCGAGATTGTCGGCTGACTCCGCATCACCTGAAGGCTCTCGTCCCGCACCCCGGTCGCGGGCTCCCGCGCCGGCCGGTACGCCGCCAGTTCGGCGGCCGGTGTGCCGGTGGTCAGCTCGCGGGCGGTCAGTTCGCCCAGCAGCGGGGCGAGCGTCACCCCGCTGTGGGTGACCACGTGGTACAGCCCCGCCGCGCCCGGCACCTCGCCGACCAGCGGCAGCCCGTCGGACGGCACCGGGCGCACCCCCCGGCGCACCCCGGTGGCCGCCGCGCCCCGCAGCGCGGGCAACACCTCCTGGCCCAGCCGGTGCAACTCCGCCTCCAGGCTCGGATCCTGGGTGTCGCCCGGGGCACCGTCCGCCGTGAGCCGGGCGTCCACCGGCCAGGAGATCGAGCACACCCGGTCGCCCGGCGCCGGACGCAGATCCACCCCGGGCGTCGCGAGGATCGCGCCCAGCCGCGCCTCGGGCACCGGCACGCTCTCGCCGACCAGCCCCGGGATCCGGGTCAGCGGCAGCGCCGTACCGGCCAGCTCCGCGATCCGCCCGGCGTCCGGGCCCGCGCAGTTGACCACATGGTCCGCCTCCCAGCGACGGCCCTCGCTCTCCACGCCGACGACGCGGCCGCCGCGCCGTAGCAGCCCGGTGACGCGCAGCCCGTAGTGGACGGCCGCGCCGCGCCGGGCCGCCCGGTCCAGCAGCGTGCGGGCGAAGAGCGGCGCGTCGTACCAGGCGGCGTGGTCGTGCACCACCAGCTCGTCCGCCCGGCACGACGCCGGATCGACGCCCGGCGCCAGCTCCGCCAGCGCCTTCGGACCCGTCGTCCGGCACGGGTGGCCCCACTCCCGCAGCCGCCGCGCCCGCTCCTCGATCACCCGCCGCTCCCGCGCGGTGTGGCCCCACTGCACCAGCGGCACCGCATGCCGCCAGACCGCCCCGGCGCCGTCCTCCTCGCCCAGCGTCAGATGCGCCGCGGCGCTGCGGCGGTTCAGCTCGTAGTACGCGTACGGGGTCTTGAGGTGGGTGACGTCGATGGCGAAGGTGGCGCTGGAGGTGCCGGAGGCGGGCCCGGCGGCGTCGATGACGGTGACCGCCACGCCGGACCGCGCCAGATGGTGCGCGACGGACGCGCCGAGCACACCGGCGCCGATGACTACTGCACGGGACATGGTCTCTCCTGTCGGGAGGACGGACGGAAGCCGGGGAGTGGGTCAGAGGACCTTGCGGAGGAAGGCGCGGGTGCGGGCCTCGCGCGGGGAGCCGAGGACGTCGGCGGGGCGGCCCGACTCGACGACGACACCGTCGTCCATGAAGACCAGCGCGTCGCCGACCTCACGCGCGAAGCCCATCTCATGGGTCACGACGATCATCGTCATCCCGTCGTCGGCGAGGCCCCGCATCACGTCCAGCACCTCGCCGACCAGCTCCGGGTCGAGCGCCGAGGTCGGCTCGTCGAAGAGCATCAGCTTCGGGCGCATGGCCAGCGCGCGGGCGATCGCCACCCGTTGCTGCTGGCCCCCGGAGAGCTGCGACGGATAGCTGTCGGCCTTGTCGGCGAGCCCGACCCGGGCCAGCAGCTCGCGGCCACGGGCCCGCGCCGCCGCCTTCGGCTCGCCGTTCACCAGGACCGGCGCCTCCACGACGTTCTCCCACGCCGTCAGATGCGGGAAGAGGTGGAACTTCTGGAAGACCATCCCGATGGCGCGCCGCTGCCGGGCCACCTCCTTCTCGCCCAGTTCGTGCAGGCGGCCACCGCGCTCCGCGTAGCCGATCAGCTCGTCGCCGACGTACAGCCGGCCCGCGTCGATCCGCTCCAGGTGATTCACGCAGCGCAGGAACGTCGACTTGCCGGAGCCCGACGGGCCCACCAGGCACATCACCTGGCCCGCCCGCACCGTCAGATCGATGCCCTTCAGCACCTCGACGGAGCCGAAGCTCTTGCAGACGCCCTCGGCCCGTACGACGGGAACGGACCCTTCGCGTACGGCGGTCGGCGTCATGACTGCCCCTCCTCGGTGACGGCGGCGGGCCCGCGCCGCCTGCGGGGCGCCGCGGCGGAGCGGTCCGCGCCCCGGCGGAAGCGGCGCTCCAGGTAGTACTGGCCGACGTTCAGCACCGACGTCGCCACGAGGTACCAGACGCACGCCACGGCGAGCAGCGGCACCTGCTGGAAGTTGCGGGAGTAGATGCCCTGGATCGACGTCAGCAGCTCGGGCACGGCGATGGCGAACACCAGCGAGGTGGTCTTCAGCATCGAGATCGCCTGGTTGCCGGTGGGCGGGATGATCAGGCGCAACGCCTGCGGCAGCACGATCCGCCGCAGCGTCTGCCGCCGCGTCAGCCCCAGCGCGTGCGCCGCCTCGGTCTGCCCCTCGTCCACCGACGTCAGCCCGGCGCGCACGATCTCCGCCATGTACGCGGCCTCGTGCAGCCCCAGGCCCAGCACCGCCGCCGTCATCTGCGTGATGAGGTGGTTGGTGTCGACCTGGAAGAACGTCGGCCCCCACGGCATGCCGAAGCCGATGACCGGCACGATGGCCGACAGGAAGTACCAGAACAGCAGCTGCACCAGCAGCGGCGTCCCGCGGAACACCCAGATGTACAGGGCGCTCAGCCGGGCCGGCACCGGATTCGGGGACATCCGCAGCACCGCGACCGCCACCCCGCCCACGACGCCGACCGCCATCGCCGCGACCGTCAGCACCAGCGTGGTCCGCAGCCCCTCCAACACCACCGGCGCGAACAGGAACTCCCCGACCGTCGCCCACTGCATCCGGGGATTGGCCGCCCACCCCTGGACCAGGAACACCAGCAGGAAGAGGAGGGCCGCCGAGGTCACCCAGCGCCCGGGGTGGCGCTGCGGCACCGCCCGGATCCGTTCGCCGCCCGGGGACGTCCGCACCGTCGCGGGCCCGCCGCCCGTCTCCGCCGTCAGGGCCTCTCCGCTCATACCGCGCCGCCGTTCACCGTCGCCTGCCGGAGCGCACCCGCCCCGACCTTCCACGCCGTGAGGATCTTCGTGTAACCGCCGTTGTCGATGACCTTCTGAAGGGCCTTCTGCACCGCCGTCACCAGCGCCTTGTCCTCCTTGTCGACGAGAATCCCGTACGGCAGGAAGCGGTAGGGCGTGCCCACCTTCCGCAACCGGCCGCTGGACTGCGCCGCCTGGTACTCCACCGTCGGGGTGCCGCCGACGAACGCCTCGGCGCGGCCGGTCGACAGCGCCTGGAAACAGCCCACCGAGTCCGGGAAGACCAGCACCTGCGGCGCGCCCCGCCCGGCCACCGCGCACTTCTTCCGCTGCGCCTCCAGGTCGTCGACCTGCGCGGTGCCCTGCTCGACGGCGACCTGCCTGCCGCACAGGTTCCCGAGCGCCGCGACGTCCTTCGCGTGCTGCTCGGGCACGAGGATCGAGCTGCTGGTGCGGAAGTAGTCGACGAAGGTGATCCGGCCACGCCGCTCGGGCTTGTCCAGCATCGCCTGGATCGCCAGGTCGTAGCGGTGCGACTGCACCCCGCCGATGAGGCTGTCGAAACTCGCCCTGGCGAAGGTGACCTTGACGCCGAGGGTTTGCGCGATCGCCTGGATCAGATCCGGCTCCACGCCGACCAGCGTCTTGTTGTCCGTCCCCAGCGACACCAGCGGCGGATAGTCGTCGCCCGTCGCGACGGTCAGGGCGCCCGCCGCCCGGATCTTCGCCGGGAGCAGCGCGTGCAGCGCCGGGTCCTTCTTCTGCACCGGCGCCGCGGACCGGGTTGTCGGGTCGGCGCCGCCGCAGGCCACGGCGAGCGGGAGGAGCGCCGTGACGCAGAGACCGGCCACCACCCGGCGCGTCCTGCCGCGGGCCCGGGGGGCCGGGAGCTGTCTGTCCATGGAGAAGCCCTTCTGCCGTGGGTCGGCCACTGACCGCTCAATGTGCGGCAGCCCGGAGCCGCACACAAGATGAGGCAGGGTGAGCATCCATGGACATGGTGTCCAGCCCGGCTGATGCATCTCAACGGGCGGAACGGGGGTGTGCGGACGGCCTCATCCGGGGTAGAACCCGTGATCACCGGCGCGCACGACGATGCTCTCCGGCGCTACGCGCCCGCCGGTGAGGTCGACCCCTGGTGACCCGTTACCGCCCGGTGTTAACGTCACCTGATGCTGACCCCCACGCAGCTCCAGGCGGTACGCGACGTCGTGGCCACGGGCTCGCTGCGCACCGCGGCGCGCCTCCTCGGGTACACGCCCTCCGCCGTCTCCCAGCAGATCTCCTCGGTCGAACGGGCCCTGGGCGTCCAGCTCTTCGAGCGGTCGCCGCGCAGTGTGCGGCCCACCGCCGCCGGGGTGCAGCTGGCCCGCCGGGCCGCCCGGCTGCTGGCCGAACTGGAGTCGGCGGAGGACGAGCTGCGCTCCTTCGCGGCCGCCGAACGCGGCCGGCTGCACCTGGGCAGCTTCTGGTCCGCGGGCTTCCGGCTGGTCCCCGACGTCCTCGCGGAATTCCTCCGCGACCGCCCGCAGGTCGACGTGCGTTACGAGGAGGGCGACCCGCAGACCACCGTCCCCGCCGTCTCCGAGGGACGCCTCGACCTCGCGGTGATCTTCGAGTACGGCATGGTGCCGCACAACTGGCCCGACGATCTGGAGACCATCCTCCTCCTGGAGGAACCGCTCTACGTCCTCGTCCCCACCGGTCACCGCCTCTCCCACCGCAAACGCATCCGGGTCGGCGACCTCTCCGGCGAACGCTGGATCTGCTACCGCGAGGACACCGACGCCGCCCGCTCCCTCCTCCACATCTGCGCCGAGGGCGGCTTCCGCCCCGAGGTGCTGTTCCGCACCAACGACTACAACCTCCCGTTCGAGCTGGTCCGCAAGGGCCTCGGCGTCGCCATCGTCCCCGAACTCGCGCTGCTCGCCTCCGAAGAGGTCCACCTCATCCGGCTCGCCGGACCCGCCCACGTCCGCCGCGTCTTCGCGGTCCGCCGCGCCGCCGACCCCAACCCGTTCCTGGACGGCGCGATCCGCACTCTGCGCGCCGCCGCCGACGCCATCGACGCCGGGCGCCGCACCCGCCCCGAGCCGCCCATCGCCGTCTGACCACCCCGTACGCTGAAGGTCCGAACCGTCCCACCACGAGGGGGAGTTGTGGATCCGGAGATCGCGGCACTGGCGGGCAGCGCGGGCACGGCACTGGTCGGCGCGCTGACGACGGATGCCTGGCACGGCGTACGCGACCGCTTCCTGGCCCTGTGGCAGCGCACCCGCCCCGAGCGGGCACCGGTCATCGCCGGGGAACTCGACGACACCCGCGAGGAGTTGCTGGCCGCCCCCGAGGGCCCCGGCCGGGACGCCGTCGCCGTGGACAGCGGCACCGAATGGCAGAGCCGCCTGCGCCGCCTGCTCACCGCCCACCCCGAACTCACCGGCGAACTCCGCGCCCTCGTCGCCGACCTCACCCCGCCCGAGGC
>NZ_VKJP01000367.1 GCF_007280575.1 Streptomyces benahoarensis | reverse complement strand
CGCATGCCCCTCCCCCGCCGTCACGCCGCCCGCCGCCCGGTAGAACGCGCGCAGCTTCGCCTCGCCCCAGGTGTCCGCGATCATCCGGCAGGCCAGCCAGCCGGACTCGTACGCCTTGGCCAGCCGGTCGGCGCCGCCGGTGAAGCCGAAGTCCCCGTCGGCGGGCAGCTGGCGCGGCGCATGCCCGGTGGCGACCGCCCGCGACAGCTCCGGCGCCGCCGCGGCCGCCGCGTGCCGCCGCCCCCGGTACGCCACCCAGTCGGCGAACCCCTCCGAGAGCCACAGCGGCGTGTCCCCGGTGGTGGCCGTGCGGGTGGCGACATGGGTGATCTCGTGGGACAGCACCACCGCGCGGCCCGCGTCGTTGAGGTCCGCGTACGCCTCCGGGTTGACGATCACCCGGTCGGCCGGGGCCTTCGCCTGCGCGCCCGCCTCACCGGTCGTCACCGCCGCGATGCCCGCGTACGCGGACGCATCGCCGCTGCCCAGCAGTTGGGCCATCCCGGCGACCGAGCCCGGCGCCTCGATCACCACCTGCCCGCTCCAGCGGCCCTTCCAGGCGGCGGTGACGGCGGGCACCGCCGCGTCCGCCCGCCGCGCCAGATCCTTCAACCGCCCGCGGTCCCCGGCGGCGCCCAGCACCAGCGCATGCCGCCCCCGCACCGCCGCCACCGGCCCCTGGTCCCACAGCTGGCGGGTGCCGGTATGGCCGGATCCGGCGGCGTCGCTGTCCGACACGATCCGCCAGCGGCCGTCCGTACGGGTCAGCGTCAGATACTCCACGGAGGTCACCGGCTCGGCATCGAAGCCCTTGAGCCGGTAGCGCAGTTCGACCTTGGCGGCCATCGCATCCCCGCCGCCGGACGCCAGCGGGAAGGCGTCGGTCGCGACGAGGTCGTAGCGCCAGCCGGTCAGCGGCAGCCCCTTGAGCGTGCGGAAGGCACGGCGCTGCCGGTCGCGGTAGCCGGGCCGCACCGGATCGACGGAGGCGAGGAACGCGGCCTCGTCGTGCTGCCGTACCGCCCGTGCGCGGGCGTCCAGCATCCGCTGCACCTCGGGGAAACGGGCCCGCGGCGGCGGCTCCTTCGCGCAGCCGGTCGCCCCGGCGAGCAGCGCGGTCAGCAGCACGGCGCTCCCCGCGGCCGTGGCCCGGGACGGTCGCCGTACACCCTGACCTGCCATGCGGCCGATCGTAAGCCGGGGCGTGCGGCGACGAAACCGCTGGGGGCCGGCCGGGCGGCGGCAACGGCACCGCCCCGTCGGCGATCCAGGAGATCACCGACGGGGCGGGAGGTGCCCGGCACTGCCGCCGGGCGGGTGGCCCGGAACGTCAGACGCGGACGCCGTACTGGAACGGCATGTTGTTGATCGACTCGTAACGGACCGCGGCGCCGGGCTTCGGCGCGTGCAGCACGGTGTTGTTGCCCGCGTAGAGACCGATGTGGTGCAGGTCGCCGTAGAAGAGCACCAGGTCGCCCGGCTTCAGCTCGTTCATGCCGATGCGGGTACCGGCGCTGGCCTGCGCCTGCGAGGTACGCGGCAGCGACTGGCCGGCCTGCTGGTACGCCCAGGAGGTCAGGCCCGAGCAGTCGAAGGAGGACGGGCCGGTGGCACCCCAGACGTAGGGCGAACCGATCTTCGACTGGGCGGCGGCGAGGGCGGCGGCGCCGCGCTGCGAGGCGGGGACGTCGTGGCCGAGGTCGACGCGGTCGTTGGAGCGGTTGGCGCGGTTCTCCTTGGCCTGGAGGGCGGCCTTCTCCTTGGCGGTGAGGGTGTTGAGCAGCTCCTGCGCCTTGGCGAGCTTGCCCTGGATCTCGTCCTTCTTCTCACCGAGTGCCTTACGGGTCTCGGAGAGGTCCTGGATCTTGCTGGCGGCCTCCGCGCGCTCCTGCGCGAGGCGGCGCTGCTTGTCCGCGATGACCTTGAGCTGATCGGCCTGCTTGCCGCTCAACTGGTCGAGGGTGGCGGCCTTTTCCAGATAGGTGTCCGGGTCCCCCGAGAGGAACAGCTGGACGGAGGGGTCGATGCTGCCGCTGCGGTACTGGCCGGAGGCGACGGCGCCCAGGCCCTTACGCAGGTCGTTCAGCTCGCCCTGGCCGCGGGCCACCTTGTCCTGGAGGTCGGTGACCTCCTTCTGGAGCTTTTGCTGATCTTCCTTGGCACCGTTGTACTTCTCGGTGGCCTGCTCCGTCTGCTCGTAGAGCTTGTCGACCTCGGACTTGACGTCCTTCTTCGACGGGGCGGCCTGCGCGGCCTGGGAGGAGAGGGCGACGGCCGCCGCGGCGGTCGCGGTGAGCACGGTCACACGAGTACGGCTCGGCTGCTTGGGTCGACGGTGGGACGCCACGGGGGCGAGCTCCTTCTTCCTTCAGCCGCCTACCGGGAAGTGGGGGGGTGGTGACCCCGGCTCCGCGCGTACGCCGCGGACTCGGCGGTTCCTTCACTGTTCATCCCGGTTGGATGATCAACTGCATGAAGGTTCGAGGCCCGACCTTAGTAACCGAGTTGTGATCGCTTCAAATCCTCCCGGGTAAAAAACACCCCGCCGAGGCCAGGTTTTACCAACATCACACGGGCTGTAGTGGGCACTTGACGGTCAGAGAGCAGAGAACGGACAAATCGCCGAGCCGTCACTCCCGGGCACGTCGCCGTCAGACCCGCGCAAGTCGCTTGAGCAACAGAGCCGATGCCACCGGACGCGCCCCGGCCTTCGCCACACCGTCCGCCACCTCGCGGTCGGTGGAGACCACCACCACCGGCCGCCCCGGCGGCTCCGCGCGCACCAGCTGCCGGATCAACTCGTCCGCCGTCACGCCCGGTTTGCTGAACAGCACCCGCACCCCGCGCGGCGGCGCGAGCAGCACCGGCGCCGCCAGCTCCGCGCCGTCGAAGACACACGTCATCTCCGCACCGGTCTGGGCGGCGAGCACCGCGAGGCCACCCAGCAGCCGCAGCCGCTGCTTGTCCAGCGGCATCGTCGGATAGCCGGTCTTGGTGACGTTGTAGCCGTCCACCACCAGATGGGCCTGCGGCAGCGCCAGCAACTGGTCGAGCAGGGCCGGATCGGTCTCCGACAGCGCGCGGTTGGCGACGTCCTTCGGCGTCATCCGGCCGGGCTCCACCGCCTCGACGGTGTCGGCGGGCCGCACCCCGGCGGGCGGCAGCGCCAACTCCCGGCGCAGTCCCTGGGCCGCGTCCAGCACGGTGTCCAGCAGCAGCCGCACCCGCATGTCCTCGACGCTGCGGCCCTCCCGGGCGGCGCGGCGGCTGGTCTCCAGCGCCGCCTCGCTCTCCCCGATCCGCGCCTTGAGGCGGCGCAGTTCACTGTCGGCCGCCGCCTTCTCGGACGCCGCCCGGGACCGCTCCGACTCCAGCGCCGCCTCCGCCTTACGGACCGTCGCGGCGCCCCGCTTGACGTCGCTGAGCGCGCTGCGCAGCTTCCGCTGGAGCGCGTCGTTCTCCTTGCGGGCGGCGGCCAGCTCGGCGCGGACCCGGTCGGCGTCGGCGCGGGCGTCCGCACGGGCCCGCGCCAGCTCCTCGCGCAGCCGGGTCAGTTCGCGCTCGGTCTCCTCGCCCGCCCGCTCGGCGCGGACCCGCTGCGCCTCCTCGCCCGCCGCGGCGACCAGCTTCGACCAGCCGTCGGGGCGCAGTACGTACGCCGCCGCCGCGATGTCCAGCGGATCGGCGGCGGCGGGCGGGGTGCCCCGCTCCAGCGCGTCGGCGACCTCCGGCTGCGCCTCGCGGACCTTCCCGGCGATGCGCTGCCGGAAGACGGCGTCGCTCTCCAGCGCGGCGGCCATGGCGTTCCCCGCGAACTTGGCGCGCCGGGAGGGCGTGAAACGGGCGTACTGCCGCAGCGGCAGCGGGAGTTCGGCGACCGTCAGGGCACCGAACGCGTCCGCGGTGAGCGCCACGACACGGCGCCGGACGCCCTCGGGCAGCGGGCGGTCGAGGGCCTCCTCGCCCTCACCGCCGGACGCCGCCCCGCTCGCCCCCGGCCCCCCTGCTGGACGCTCCACCACGGTCTTCTCGCCCCGATCCTCAGGCGTCCGCGCCCGGACGGTCGACCAGCTCGATCTGGTCGACCGCGTTGCACCAGCGGCAGCGCACGGAATCGACGGAATCGCTGAGCACCTCACGCTCCTCGACCTTCGGTTCCCCGGCCAGATCGAGGTGCAGATACTCCACCACCTTGGACGTGCGGGTCACGTCGAAGCGGGTGAGGTTGCCGCACAGGGTGCAGCGCCACCGGGTCCGGTCCGTCGGCAGGGGAACAGCCATCGTGATCGTCCTTCTTCCTACTCGTGCGGTGCGGGTGCTGCGGCCTCACGCGGTGCGCCGTCGGACTGCGGGAAGTACGCAAAGTACCGACCGTAACCCTACGGCCTGACGGCATGGCCGCGCGGGCACCGCCCAGGAGGCGGAACGCGGCGAGGCAGTCCGCCCCGATTGCCCGCATTACGGCATGATCCCCTTCATGACGGCGCCGCCCCTGCCTCCCCCACCGCCCCATTCCCCCCGGCCCCGGCGGCCGCACACCCCACCGGACGCCCGCCATCCGGACCGCCCCGCCCGCAGCGCGTACTCCGTGACCAACATCCTCATCGCCCTGTGCTGCGCCCTCTTCGTCCTCGGCCCCGCCTCCGGCCTCAACCCCCTGTACGGCACCGGCGACGCCCTCGTCCAGGCGCAGACCGCGTACTTCGAACGCTGGGGTGTCATCCCCCGCGACCTGTGGGCCGGTCACCCGGCAGCCTGGCTCGCCCCGCTCACCGCGCTCTTCGTCCACGGCAGCTGGCTGCACCTGCTCGGCAACGCCCTCTTCCTCCACGTCTTCGGCGGCATGACCGAAGCCCGCATGGGCCGCACGGCGTACGCCGTCTTCTACGTCGTCACCGGCTACCTGGCGCTCCTCGGCTACGCCGCCGCGCACGCCGCCTCCGGCCAGACGCTGGTCGGCGCCTCCGGCTCCATCTCCGGCGTCCTGGGCGCGTTCCTCTACCTCTTCCCCCGCGCCCGCGTCACCAGCCTCCTCCCCTTCCTCTTCTTCCTGCCGCTGCGGTTCCCCGCCTGGGCGGTGCTGCTCTTCTGGTTCGCCCTCCAGTGGCTGGCCGCCCAGCGCGACCCCGCCGGCCCCGGCGTCGCCTACCTCGCCCACGTGATCGGCTTCGCCCTCGGCTTCCTCTACGCATGGGCCCGCCACCGGCCCGCTACTGTGGAGGTCACCAGGGCGAACGCACCGGCGACCGAGGGAGAGAGCCAGCCGTGATCACGTCGATCGTGCTCATCAAGACCAGCGTGGACCAGATCCCGGAGATCGCCGAACAGATCGCCGCGCTCGAAGGCGTCAGCGAGGTCTACTCCGTCACCGGCGCGCACGACCTCATCGCGATGGTGCGCGTCGCCGCCCATGACGATCTGGCCGATGTCATCCCCGGCCGCATCAGCAAGGTCCCCGGCGTCGCCTCCACCGAGACGCATATTGCGTTCCGCACGTATTCGCAGCATGACCTGGAGGCGGCGTTCGCCATCGGGCTCGATACCTGAACGCTGCGCTGGGCTGTTATCTGTGACGGTTCGCCTGCGGCGGGCGGTTCGCCTGCGGCGGGCGGTTCGCCTGCGGCGGGCCGCGTGGTCGTTCGGCCTTCCCGCCATCATGGTGACGCGCCGTTGCGCCTGCGGCGGGCGTGGGTTGTCGGGAGCGGGGGCCCTCCTGCGGACTTCGTCCTCCGGAGGGCCCCCTCCCGTGGGTGGGTGGTGAGG
>NZ_VKJP01000366.1 GCF_007280575.1 Streptomyces benahoarensis | reverse complement strand
GGGTGGGGCGTGCCGTGCGCACGAGGACGGGCCCGGCGCCAGGGTTGGCGCCGGGCCGGGAGGGGCGGGTGCGAGGTCCGGGCGGTAGCCGGTCCGGGACCCGGCAGGTCCGGGCGGTAGCCGGTCCGGGCGGGTGCGAGGTCCGGGAGGGAGCCGGTCCGGGAGGGAGCCGGTCCGGTTCCCGGCGGGCCCCGGCCTAAGCCGCCGTCCCCGTGTCCGGCTGCTCGTCGGCGGGGCGCTCCTCCGGGCTCTCGCCGAGCTTCTGACCACGCAGCAGGAACCATGCGACGACCGAGGCGGTGAGCAGCACCCCGGCGCCGACGCCCGCCGCGATGTCCAGGCCGTCGACGAAGGCGTCCTGCGCAGAGTGCAGCAGCGCGGCCGACTGCTCCGGCGGCAGCATCCGGGCCGCCTCCACCGCACCGCCCAGGGATTCATGGGCCGCGGCGGACGCGTCGCCCGCCACGCCCGCCGGGTGGGGGAAGCCGCGGTAGATGCCGGTGACGATGGAGCCGAGCAGCGCGATGCCGAGCGCCGCGCCCAGTTCGTAGGCCGTCTCGGAGACCGCGGAGGCGGCGCCCGCCTCCTCCTTGGGGACGCTGGAGAGGATGACGTCGGCGGTGACGGTGAAGGCGAACCCGGCGCCGACGCCGACGACGAAGAGGATCGCGGTCAGGGCGAGGGTGCTGGTGTCGGCGTGCAGGGTGACGCATCCGGCCAGCGCGAGGCCGACGACGGCGAGGCCACCGGCCACCACGACGCGGACGGAGAGCCGCCGGGCGACGTACCCCGCGGCGAGGCCCGCGCCCACCGCGCCGACCGCCGCGGGCAGTTCGACGAGTCCGGCGTTGAGCGGCGGCCGGAGCTGCACCATCTGGAGGAACTGCGACAGGAAGAAGACCAGTCCGGACAGGCCGAGGATGGTCAGCAGATCGGCGAGGACCGCGCCGGAGAAGCCCCGGTGGTGGAAGAGCTTCATGTTCAGCAGCGGCGAGTCGAGGGCGTACTGGCGGCGGACGAACACCACCAGCGCGGCGACGCCGACGACCGCGGCCACCGCGATGTCCCAGCGGAAGCCGTGCGCCGCCGCCTCCTTGATCGCGTAGACCACGGCGACGATGCCGACGAGGGAGAGCGCGACGCTGGGCAGGTCCCACGGGCCCGGCTCGGGGTTGCGCGACTCGGGGATCACCCGGGCGCCGACGACGACGAGGAGCGCCATCACCGGCAGATTGATCAGGAAGACCGAACCCCACCAGAAGTGGCCCAGCAGGAAGCCGCCGAGGACCGGGCCGACGGCGGTGCCCGCCGAGGCCATCGCGCCCCAGATGCCGACCGCGAGGCTGCGCTCCCTGGGGTCGTGGAAGAGGTTGCGGATCAGGGCGAGGGTGGCCGGCATCAGCGTCGCCCCGGCCACCCCGAGCAGCGCCCGCGCCGCGATCATCATCTCCGGGCTGGTCGCGTACGCGCACAGCGCCGACATCGCGCCGAACGCGACGGAGCCGAGGAGCAGCAGCCGCTTCCGGCCGATGCGGTCGCCGAGGCTGCCCATCGAGACCAGCAGACCCGCGATGACGAACGAGTAGATGTCGCCGATCCACAGCAGTTGGGTGCCGGACGGCTGGAGGTCCTCACTGAGGTACGGGGTGGCCAGGCCGAGCACCGTGGCGTCGACGCCGACCAGCAGCACCGCGAGCACGAGGACGGCGAGCGCCAGCCAGCGTCCCGGGCGGGGGTGGTCCTCGTGTGCGGAGCCGGGGCCCGCCGGTGCGCTCTCGGTCATTTCTCCATGCTCCGTCGTGCGCCGCCGAGCAGCAGCTCGGCGATCGAGTGGGTGACGTCGTTGCGGGCCACCCGGCCGTCGTGGACGGCCCAGGCTCCGGCGCCGATCAGGCCGTAGAGCGCCTCGGTCAGCCACGCCGCGCCGAGGTCGATGCGGAAGTCGCCCTCCTCCTGGCCGCGGCGGAACAGCGTGTGGATACGGGCGTCGAGGCGGTTCCAGCCCTCGTTGATCTCCGCGCCCTCGAAGAGCTGGTTCTCGGTGAAGAGGAAGGCGAGGACGCCGGCGACCGGTTCGGTCTCGGCGATGAGCCGCCGGAGCGCGGCCGGAGCGTCGCCTTCGCCGAGCCGGGCGGCGTCCATGGCGCGGGTGAGCTGTTCGATGCCCAGCTGCTCCAGCGCGCGGATGAGGGCGTCGCGCCCGGCGAAGTGCCGGTGCAGGGTGGCGCGGCCGATTCCGGCGGCGCGGGCGATCTCGTCCATGGAGGACGTGGGCCGCCGGGCGAGCAGCGCCGCGGCGGCGGTGAGTACATGGGAGCGGTCCACAGCCATGAGACGCACTCTAACCGAATGAGACGATGATGTCTCACTCAAGCGTTTGGGCTCTCACGCCCGTAGGGCCGCACGGAGCCACGCGCATACGCCGACGGCGGCCCCTCCGCACGGGAAGGGCCGCCGTCGATGCGCGAGGGCTCGGGTCAGCGCTTGGCCGCGGCCCACTCCTGCTGGACGGCGAGGTCGGCCTTGACCTCGGCGAGCTGGACGGCGACGGCGGACGGCGCGGTGCCGCCGCGGCCACTGCGGGAGGCGAGCGCACCGGGGACGTTGAGGACGGTGCGGACCTCGGGGGTCAGATCGGCGGAGATCTTCGCGAACTGCTCGTCCGTCAGCTCGTCCAGCTCCTTGCCCTCGGCCTCGGCGACCTTCACGCACTCACCGGCGACCTCGTGCGCCACCCGGAACGGCACACCCTGCTTGACCAGCCACTCGGCGATGTCGGTGGCGAGCGAGAAGCCCGCCGGGGCCAGCTCCGCCATCCGCTCACGGTTGACGGTGAGCGTCGCCATCATGCCGGTGAAGGCGGGCAGCAGGACCTCCAGCTGGTCGCAGGAGTCAAAGACCGGCTCCTTGTCCTCCTGGAGGTCGCGGTTGTACGCGAGGGGCAGCGCCTTCAGCGTCGCCATCAGGCCCGTCAGGTTGCCGATCAGACGGCCGGACTTGCCGCGCGCCAGCTCCGCGATGTCCGGGTTCTTCTTCTGCGGCATGATCGACGAGCCGGTGGAGAAGGCGTCGTGGAGGGTGACGAAGGAGAACTCCTTCGTGTTCCAGAGGATGATCTCCTCGGCGATCCGGGAGAGGTTGACGCCGATCATCGCGGTGATGAAGGCGAACTCCGCGACGAAGTCCCGCGAGGCGGTGCCGTCGATGGAGTTCCCGGCGCTGCCGCGCTCGAAGCCGAGGTCGGCGGCGACCGCCTCCGGGTCGAGCCCCAGCGAGGAGCCCGCCAGCGCGCCCGAGCCGTACGGCGAGACGGCGGTCCGCTCGTCCCACTGCCGCAGCCGCTCGGCGTCCCGGGACAGGGACTGGACGTGCGCCAGGACGTGGTGGGCGAAGAGCACCGGCTGGGCGTGCTGGAGGTGGGTGCGGCCCGGCATGGCGGCGTCCGGGTGCGCCTCGGCGAGGCCGACCAGCGCCTCCTGGAGGTCGGCGATCAGCCCGCCGACGATCCGGGCGTGGTCGCGCAGGTACATCCGGAAGAGCGTGGCGACCTGGTCGTTGCGGGAGCGTCCGGCCCGCAGCTTGCCGCCGAGGTCGGGGCCGAGCCGCTCCAGCAGGCCACGCTCCAGGGCGGTGTGCACGTCCTCGTCCGCGACGGTGCCGGTGAACGAGCCGTCGGCGACGTCCGCCTCCAGCCGGTCAAGACCGGCGATCATGCGCTCCAGCTCGTCGGCGGTGAGCAGACCGGCCTTGTGGAGCACACGGGCGTGGGCACGCGAACCGGCGATGTCGTAGGGGGCCAGCCGCCAGTCGAAGTGGACGGACGCGGACAGGAGGGCCAGCGCCTCTGCCGGGCCGTCGGCGAACCGCCCGCCCCAGAGCCGGACGTCACCGCTGTTGCTGCTCACTGCTGCTCCTCGGAGGTGGTGAGGTACCACCGCCTGCCCGCGCGGGGCGGGAGGCGGCCGTCGTACGAAGGTCAAGAAGGTAACGAGCCGGGCCGGGCGAGGTCGCGCGTCCGGCCGCGTCCGCGACGGGCCGCCGGAGCGGGCGGGCACGAGGCGCGCGGCCCCGGATCCCCCCTTGCGATCCCTACGCTGATGAGCATAAGTATGCAGTGGACTGCATGGTTCGTCAACGCGGGAGGGTGGGGCGGACGAGGCGTCGGGGATCGGCACGTCGAGGCGCGTCAGCCCGTGGCGCGCAGTTCCTCCAGCAGGATCTGCACATGGCCGTGCGGAAGATCCTTCGTGGCGGTCAGCAGCGTCAGCGGGCCGTCGTCGGCGAGCGCCCGCAGATGATGCAGCGCCTCGCCCGCCACCGCGTCCCGCGCCAGCTCCTCGCGGTAGCGGTCGGCGAACTCCGCGAACCGCTCGGGATCGTGCCCGTACCAGCGGCGCAGATCCGTCGAGGGGGCGACGGCCTTGCACCACTCGGTGAGCCGGGCGTCCTCCTTGGCGAGACCCCGCGGCCAGAGCCGGTCGACCAGCACCCGCGCGCCGTCGGACGGCTCCGGCGCCTCGTAGACCCGGCGGATGTGCGGGCCGCCGGCGGAAGATTTATGGGCCATACCTCATCGAAACACGCCCCGCGCCGGTCCGCCGGTGCGGGCGTCCGGCCCTGGTCGGGACGGGTCGCGCGCGGCGCCGAGGCCCGGCCGGAGGGCGCTTCGGGACCCCGCTTTTGGCCTCCGGGCACCGGACAGGGTATTTTTCTTCTGCACGCCCCGACCGGATCTCTTCCGGTCGGTCCATGCACCGGGACGTGGCGCAGCTTGGTAGCGCACTTGACTGGGGGTCAAGGGGTCGCAGGTTCAAATCCTGTCGTCCCGACGGTGTAGAAGCAGGTCAGAGGGGTCCTTCGGGGCCCCTCTTGATCGTTTTCCAGGGCCAGCTCAGGACAGTGGAAGGTCCGCGATCATCACGGCGAACACCGGGGAGTCCGGGAACGGCTGATCCTCCCCGATCTTCCGGTACCCCCACGACTCGTACAGCGCCTCCACCTTCGGGTGGGCCACGTCCACCAGGAGTGCCGCCGGCCTTCGTCCCGGGCGGCCATCAGCGCCCGGTGCAGCCGCTCCGCCGTGCCCGTCTTCCGCCAGCGCTCCCGCACCATCAGCTCGGAGAAATGGAACGTGCGCGGCTTCTCCGGCGCAGGGGCCAGGCGCTTCCGCCACCATTCCCGGCCCTCCATGGCGGGCGCACCGAACGAGAAGCCCACCACCTCGTCGCCGTCGTAGGCGATCACGCACGAGAAGCCAGGGTTCCCTCCCCAGTGATCCACGAACCAAGGGAACTTCTGCCGGAACTCGCCGTCCGCCATCCGGTCGGCGTGCACATCCGCGTGCACGTCGATCAAGGTCTGCCGGATTTCCGGCAGGTCGTCGTGGCCGTAGTGGCGTAGCTCCAGGGCTGAGGTCATCGGGCCTGGCTCCATTCCGATCGGTAACGGTCCTTCCACTCGCGCGCGGTACCGGAGTCCGGCGCGAGCGCGGTCAGGTCACGGTAGAAGTCCCCGAGGCGGGAGCGCATCCGGCCGGGCAGGGCGTTGCCGTGCATCAGCGCGAGCCCTCGGTCCGCCGTCGCGCACGCCTGGTCCACGTCCCGCTGGTGGAGCTGCGTCAGCTCCAGGCTGGCGGGTTTCCCCCGCCATACGGGCGGGGCGGTGGTCCGGCCGCTCGGGCCGGACCCCCGCCCTCCGGGTCAGACCCGGGCCCCCGTGTCGTGGCGCGGCCGGTCGCCCGCCGGGCGGCGGGGGCGGGCGCCGCTCGGGCGG